>NZ_CP022364.1:272500-572500 GCF_003119115.1 Azospirillum sp. TSH58 | reverse complement strand
GCGGCCCAGGTCGTCCGTGTCCCCGCACCACAGCGCGGGGACCTGCACGCTCAGCGTCTTGCCGAACTGGGTTCCGCCAAGCTCCTCGCCGCACAGCAGCTCGCCCGGATAGCCGGTCACCGCGCTCCAGGCGGCATGCCAGGACCAGAGGTCGGCGAACAGGGGCAAGCCGACCTCCTGCGCGGCGTTCGGCGGCGGCAACGCGCCGAAGACGTGCCGGGTGAGGCGTCCGCCATTGGCTCTGTTGACGGCGGGATCGGCGGAGCGTTGAACGCTGGGGATGTCCAGGCATGGTTCACTCCTGGCCGGGACGGAGGTGACAACCATGAGCGCGGCGAAGAGACCAGTGATTGAGCGAATGGGCATTGGGACCGTCCGGCTGCAATTCCTGCGTGTCAGACCATCGACGCATGGTGTCGGGGTTCGTGAAATGAGAGGAGCAGTGCGGGGATGACGGCGGGTGACGCGGTTCCGGCTTTCTCACGCTTCGTCGCCATCGACTGGTCGGGCGCCGCGGGCAAGCGTTACGCCGGCGTCGCGGTGGCCGAATGCGGCGCGGAGGGACCGCCCCGGATCGTCGCGCCCGCCGACCGGCTGTGGTCGCGCTCCGCCGTCCACGACTGGCTGCTGGACGGGTTGGAGCGCGGACCGGCGCTGGTCGGGATCGACTGCGCCTTCTCGCTGCCCTTCGCGGTGGCCGGGCGTTACTTCCCCGACCCCGACGCCGCGACGGCCTTCGACCTGTGGGACCGGGTGGAGGCGGTGGCCGGGGCGGAGCCGGACTTCGCCGGGGGCGGCTTCGCGGCACACCCCGACTATGGCGCCGATTTCTGGCGCGCCGGGACGCAGCCGGACTGGTACCGCGACCCGCACCGGCTGACCGAGCGGGTGTGCCGCGCCGACGGCTACGGCAGCCCGCAGAGCCCCTACAAGCTGATCGGCGCCAAGCAGGTGGGGAAGGGCGGGCTGGCCGGGATGCGGATGCTGCGCGCGCTGAAGCAAGCGGCGCCGGACCGGGTGGCCGTCTGGCCCTTCGACGCGCCGGGGCCGGGGCGCACCGTCGTCTGCGAGATCTACCCGCGCCTGTTCCTGATCCGCGCCGGCTTCGGCCTGCGCAAGATCCGGGACGGGGCGGCGGTCGATGCCGCCCTCGCCGCCCTCGGCGCGCCGCCCGCCGGCTTGTCGGGGACGCTGACCGACCACGACGCGGACGCGCTGGTCTCGGCGGCGGGTCTGCGCTGGCTGGCCGGGCGGGAGGCGGTGTGGAGTCCACCGGCCATGGACGCGCGGGCGCGGCGGCAGGAGGGCTGGATTTTCGGCGTGGGCGACCGGAGCGCGGCGTTTCCTGCGCCCGGCGCGTGACAAGCCGCCGCAATTCTGGCTCTAATCCGCGCGGGATGCCCGTCGTCCCGTCCGTTCCGGAGGTTCCGTGATCGCATCACCGTCCACGCTCGCCGCGGTCGCCGTCGGTGGAGCCGTCGGTTCCATGGCGCGCTATCTGCTGATGACGGCGGTCGGCCACTGGCTGGGCACGCAGTTTCCCTATGGGACGCTGATCGTGAACGCCGTCGGCTGCTTCACCATGGGCGTGCTGGCGGAGCTGGCCGCGCTGGTGTGGTCGCCCTCGCCGGAGCTGCGCGCGCTGCTGATGGTCGGGGTGCTGGGGGGATTCACGACCTTCTCCTCCTTCACGCTCGACGTCGGGCTGCTGGTGGAGCGGAACGCCCTGCCGGCGGCGGCGGGTTACATCCTGGCCTCGATGGTGCTGACCATCGCGGGTTTCTTTGCCGGCCTCGCGGTCGTGCGTTCTCTTGTTTCGGTGCCCGTTTGATGAGTGAGAACAAAGCCCCCAGCGTGGAAACCCGGACCGTGACGTCCGACGAGGCCGACGTCCGCCTCGACCGCTGGTTCAAGCGCCATTTCCCCGACGTGGGGCACGGCTATCTGCAGAAGCTGCTGCGCACCGGCCAGATCCGCGTGGACGGCAAGCGGGCGGAGACCTCGACGCGGCTCGCCGCCGGCCAGTCCATCCGCATCCCGCCGCTGGCCGACTGGGCAAAGCCGGACGGCGCCGCCCCGGCCCCCGCGCCGAAGAAGCCGGCCATGTCGGACAAGGAGGTCGCCGCGCTCCAGGCGCTGGTCCTCTTCAAGGACGGCGACGTCATCGCGCTGAACAAGCCGGCGGGACTGGCCGTGCAGGGCGGCACCAACACCACCAAGCATCTCGACGCCATGCTGGACGCCCTGCGCTTCGACGCGAAGGAGCGGCCCAAGCTGGTGCACCGGCTGGACAAGGACACTTCGGGCGTCCTGCTGCTGGCGCGCAACACCTTCGCGGCGTCCAAGCTGACCGAGCAGTTCCGCGGCCGCGACGTGCGCAAGATCTACTGGGCCGCCACGGTCGGCGTTCCGAAGCCCTACCAGGGCAAGATCGACCTCGCGCTGGCCAAGGAAGGCGGGCCGCAGGGCGAGCGGGTGGCCGGCGACGAGGACGACGGCAAGCGCGCCGTCACCTACTACACGGTGCTGGAGAATCTGGGCAAGCAGGCGGCCTTCGTCGCCATGTGGCCGCGCACCGGCCGCACCCACCAGCTCCGCGTCCATATGAACGCCATCGGCACGCCGATCCTGGGCGACGGCAAGTACGCCGGGCAGGGGGCCTATCTTCCGGGCGCCGAGGTCCAGAAGAAGCTCCACCTCCACGCCCGCCGCCTGATCCTGCCGCACCCGCGCGGCGGCAGCCGGATGATCGACGTGACGGCGCCGCTGCCCGACCACATGCTGACGACCTGGAAGTATCTGGGCTTCAGCGCCAGCCTGAAGGGCGATCCGTTCGAGGGCGTCGAGTAGAAGCGGGTTACCCCGCTTCGCGCCCCTCCAGAAACGCCGTGAGCTGCTCCGCCGCCTGCCCGACATGCTCGGTGACCAGCCGGCAGGCCGTGTCCGCGTCCCCCGCCCGGCAGGCGGCCAGCAGCGCGCGGTGCTCGTCCTGCGACCGCGGCCGATAGCCCAGCGCCGCGAACTGGAATCGCAGATAACGGTCGGCGGCCAAGAGATGCTGCTCCGTCAGGGCCAGCAGCCGGGGGCGTCCGGCCCGCGCGTAGAGCGTCATGTGGAAGCGCCGGTTCAGCTCTCCCATGCGGCCCGGATCGGCCTCCCCATCCATCTCGGCGATCAGCTCCTCCGCCTGATCGAGGTCCGCCGCCGTCAGGCCGGGCAGCGACAGGCGCAGCGCCATCGGCTCCAGCGCCATGCGGATCGCCCCGATGTCGGCGCCGTCCGCCGCCGAGATTTCCGCGACGACCGCGCCGCGGTGCGGGTGGAACTCGGCCAGCGCCCGCGCCTCCAGCTGGCGCAGCGCCTCGCGCACCGGCATGCGGCTGACTCCGAAGGTCTCCGCCAGTTCCTCCTGCCGCAACGGCGTGCCGGGCGCGATGACCCCGGTCAGGATCGCTTCGCGCAGCGTCGCCTCCACGAACTCCGTGGTGGTGCGATGGCGCGGCCGTGCCCGCGCCACGAGGCGCGACAGCCCGTCGTTGACCGCCATGCGTGATCTCCCCTTGTCAGGATATTGGATCCAATCTATCACCCTTCTCATCGTCCTGCATCCCTGACGGAGGGTTCCGCGCCATGTCCTCTTCCGACACCGTCCCGGCGACGGGCCTTTCCACGGGGCTCTCCCTGCGCGCGGTCGGCGCCGGCCTGCTGGCGGCCCTGGTCGGCTACGCCAGTTCGGTGGCGGTGGTCATCCATGGCCTGACCGCCGTGGGCGCCAGCACGGAGCAGGTGGTGTCGGGCCTCGTCCTGGTCGGTCTCGCCATGGGGCTGACGGCGATGGGGTTGAGCCTGCACCGGCGCAAGCCGATCAGCATCGCCTGGACGACGCCGGGCATGGCCCTGCTCGCCGCCACCGGGGCGGTGGAGGGCGGGTTCGCCGCCGCGGTGGGCGCCTTCGTGGTGACCGGGGTGCTGATCGTCCTGGCCGGGCTGTGGTCGCCGCTGGGCCGCTGGATCGCCACGATCCCGAAGCCGCTGGCCAACGGCATGCTGGCGGGCATCCTGCTGAAGCTGTGCCTCGCCCCCTTCCTGGCGGTGTCGCAGGCGCCGGGGATGGCGCTCCTGGTGCTGGCCACCTGGGCGGTGGTGGGGCGGGTGGCGCGGCTCTACGCCGTGCCCGCCGCGGTGGCGGTGGCGCTGGGGGCGATGGCGCTGGACTCTTCCGGTGGTTTGGCCGGCGGTTTGGCCGGCGGTTTGTCCGGCGGCGCGGCGCTGTCCGGCGCGCTGTGGCCGGGCGTGACCTTCGTCCAGCCGGTCTTCACCTGGGAGGCGATGGTCGGCATCGCGCTGCCGCTGTTCGTCGTCACCATGGCGTCGCAGAACATCCCCGGCCTTGCCGTGCTGGCGACCTACAACTACACGCCGCCGACCCGCCCGATCTTCCTGGCGACGGGGGCGGCTTCCGCCCTGACGGCGCTGGGCGGCGCGCCGACCGTCAACCTCGCGGCGATCACCGCGGCGCTCTGCGCCAGCCCGGACGCCGACCCGAACCCGGCGCGGCGCTGGCAGGCCGCCTTCGTCAGCGGCATCGGCTACATCCTGTTCGCCGGGCTGGCCGGAGTAACGGCGGTGATGGTCACCCGCTCCCCGCCGATCCTGATCGAGGCGGTGGCCGGGCTGGCCCTGGTCGGGGCCTTCGGGTCCGCCCTGATGGGCGCCGTGCAGGTGGAGGCGAACCGAACCGCCGCCCTGGTCACGATGCTGGTGACCGCCTCCGGCCTGTCCTTCGCCGGGGTGGGCTCGGCCTTCTGGGGGCTGCTGCTGGGCGGGGCGGTGCATCTGCTCCACTGGCGCCCGGAGCCGAGGCAATCCGCAAAGTGAGTTGCGCTTTGGCAGCGCGGCCCGCATAAGACCGGTACGACCCGCGTCCCGGAGGCGATGCCCGTGAGCAGCTCAGAGAATGCCCGTCCGCTGCGGCTGGCCCTGTTCGATTGCGACGGCACGCTGGTGGACAGCCAGTTCGCCATCATCGACGCCATGACCACCGCCTGGGCCGCCCACGGTCTGGGCGAGCCGGACCCGCTGGAGGTGCGCCGCATGGTCGGCCTGCCGCTGGTGCAGGCGGTGTCGCAACTGCTGCCGGACCTGGACACCGAGCGCCATGTGGCCGTCGCGGAAAGCTACAAGGACGCCTTCGCCGCGCTGCGCCACCGCGGCGACCTGCACGAGCCGCTGTTCCCCGGTCTGCGCGACACGCTGGACGCGCTGGAGGCGGAAGGCGTGCTGCTGGGCGTGGCGACCGGCAAGTCGCGGCGCGGACTGGACGCCGTGCTGGCCCACCACGGGCTGACGGAGCGTTTCGTCACGCTCCAGACCAGCGACATCGGCCCCGGCAAGCCGCACCCCGACATGGTCTACCGCGCCCTGGCCGAAACCGGCGTGGAGGCGGCGCGGACGGTTGTGATCGGCGACACCACCTACGACATCCAAATGGCCCGCAACGCGCGGGTCGCGTCGGTCGGCGTCTCCTGGGGCTATCACGCGGTGGCCGAGCTGGAGGCCGCCGGGGCCGACCGCATCGTCCATCGCGGGCGGGCGGTGGCCGGCGCCGTGCTGGACCTGTTGCACCGATAAGAGAGCATTCGAAGGACCCTGATGAAGCGCTTCTACAAGACCGCCTCCGTCGACGAGGCCGCCGGCGGCGGCTTCGAGGTGCGCCTGGACAACCGCCCGATCCGCAGCCCGGCCAAGGCGCCGCTGGTCTTCGCGAGCTGGCCGCTGGCCCAGGCCGTCGCCGCCGAATGGGACGCGCAGCCCGAGGACATCGCCCCGGACAGCATGCCGCTGATGCAGCTCGCCAGCACGGCGGTGGACCTGATCGGCAAGGGCCGCGCCGCCATCGTGGACGGCGTGGCCGCCTATGCGGAGACGGACCTGCTCTGCTACCGCGCGGAGCATCCCAGGACGCTGGTGGAGCGGCAGGCGCAGCGGTGGCAGCCGCTGCTCGACTGGGCGACGCTGCGCTACGACGCGCCGCTGCACGTCAACGCCGGGCTGATGCCCAAGCCGCAGCCGCCCGAGGCGCTGCGCGCCCTGCGCAACGCGGTGGAAGCCTACGACGATTGGACGCTGTCGGCGCTCCAGACCGCCACCGGCTCCTGCGGCTCGCTGATCGTCGCGCTGGCGCTGGTCGAGGGCCGCATCGACGCCGAGGAGGCGTTCGAGGTGTCGCAGCTCGACGAGACCTTCCAGATCGAGGCCTGGGGCGAGGACCCGGAGGCAACCAAGCGCCGCGCCGCCCTGCGCGTCGACATCGCCGCCTGCCGCCGCTTCGTCGATCTGCTGCGGGCCTGATCATCGATCGGGTGAGGACGGAATAAAGCGCCGCGGCGGGCGTCCTGTCAGTGAGGGCCGGGTTCGATCACCCGCCCCATCACGACAGGGAGGTTCCGTCCATGCACCGCTTCACCCGCTTTACCGCCGTTGCCGCGACCGCGACCGCGCTCGGCCTCGTGGCGCCGTCCATCTTCGTGCCGGCCGCCTTCGCGCAGGGCGCCATGCCCGCCAAGACCGGCCAGTCGGCCGGCGGCCCCGTGCTGACCGACAGCAAGGGGATGACGCTCTACGTCTTCGACCGCGATGCGGGCGGCAAGTCCGCCTGCAACGGGCAGTGCGCCACCAACTGGCCGCCGTTGATGGCCCCGGCGGGCGCCAAGGCGATGGGCGACTATTCGGTCGTCACCCGCGACGACGGCTCCATGCAGTGGGCCTACAAGGGCAAGCCTCTCTACGGCTGGGCCAAGGACGGCAAGCCGGGCGACACCACCGGCGACGGCGTCAACAACGTCTGGCACGTCGCACGCCCGTAAATGCGGTTTTGAACAGGGAAAAGCCCCCGCGGCGCTGGACCGCGGGGGCTTTTCGTGACGGTAACGTCGGCGATTGGCCGGCTGTTACTGGCCCGCTGTTACTGGCCGGTGCCCGTCGGGGCGGCCGGCGGGGTGCCGGTGGCGCCGCCCGGAGCGGTCATGGTGCCGCTGGTGCCGGTGGCGTCACGGCTGGCAGCGCCGTTCACCGTGTCGCCGGCCTTGTCCTTGTTCCGGTTCAGCGAGGTGGTGGTGTCGGAGTATTCGAACTCCGGCATGGCCTTCACCTGATCGCGAGTCATCCCCGAGAGCTGAACGCGCTCCTGCTGGGCGTCCCAGTTGGCGTTGCTGATGTCCACGGCGATCTGCTTCTCGCCGATGCCGAGGAAGCCGCCCGAGGAGATCACGAGCTGCTGGGCCTGGCCGTTGCTGTCGAGGATGATGTCCTCGACCTCGCCGACCTTCTCGTTGTCGGTGCCGTAGACGTTCTTGCCCATCATGTTCTCGGCGCTGGCCAGCGTGCCGCCGGTCAGGCCGGAGGCGCTGCCGGTCGCGGCGCTGCCGCCCGGCATGGTGCTGCCGCTGTTGTTCATCTCGGTCGCGGTCGGGGCGCCTGTGGCGGGGCTGCCGGTGGTCGGCGACGTCGTCTGCGCCATCGCCGTGCCGGTCATCAGCGCCAGGACGGACGCAGCCGCGATGATTTCCCTCCGCATAACTCACTCCTCTCCGTGTTTCGGCGTGTCGGTTGAGTGCCTTGGTTTGTCTCGGTAAGGCAGATCGACAACAGGGGTTTGGAGGGAATGGTCACGCGGAAAATCGAAAAAATCTTTCGGCTAGTCCGTGCAAGTTTCGGGAATAAAACTGACGCAGAACTCAAAAGCTTGCCCAGACTGGCTTTGCCGGCGTGACTGTGGCCTCTCCCGCTGTCAAGACCAATCCGTCTTGCCCCGCACGGGTGAGGTCTTCCAGCCGCAACAACGCCAGGGCGGAGGAACCGTGACCGCTGCGAATCTCGCCGACTTCCTTGCCGTCGAGCGTCACCGGCGTGCCGGGGGCGGGCAGAGGGCCGTCCAGCGTGACCGGAAACAGCTTCTTCCTGATCAGGGCGCGGTACTTGGTGCGGGCGGTCAGCTCCTGCCCCATGTAGCAGCCCTTGTCCCAGGAGATGGCGTTGAGGTCGTCCAGATCGTTCTCCAGGGGCAGCGCCTTGTCGGGCGTGAGGTCGCGGCTGCCCTCCGGAACGCCGAGCGACAGGCGCAGCCGGTCGTAGTCCTCCGCGCCGCGCGGCGCGAAGCCCGCCGCCTCCAAAGCCGCCGTGACGCCGTCGCGCGGCAGGAAGGCGCGGGCGCCCAGCGCCGGCAGGCGGGGGTCGGTGAAGGCGACGCCGCCGGCGAAGGGCACCGCCGCACCGGCCTCGTCGGGCAGGCCCAGCCGGGCGAGGGCGTCGCCGCCGAACAGCGCGACGGCCACCAGGGCGCCGGCCCGGTCCTCCAGCGTGATCTTGGAGCGCAGCTTGTACATCTTCAGGCGGCGCAGGAATTCCTCCCGCCGGTCCGTCTCGGGGTCGAGCAGAAGGGCGCCGTCCGATTCGGCGATGCGGAAGTCGTGCAGGAACTTGCCCTGCGGGGTCAGGAACAGGGCGTAGACGGCGCGGTCCGCTGCGACGCGGCGCACGTCGTTGGACACCAGCCCTTGCAGGAAGGCCGCCCGGTCCTCGCCTGCGACCGCGATCACGCCCCGGTCCTCCAGGATCGCGTAGCCCGCCTGTTCCGCCGTCATGCCCGTGCTCCGAATGTCCCGTTCAAGTCCCCGATAGTTGGGCGAAGGGGGCAGGGGAGGCAAGGGTGGCGAGGGGCGGGCCCTTGCATGGCGCGTCCGCCTTTTCAGCGGACGCGCCACGGTGCAAGCCGTGGTCGATGGACCGTCAGACGGTCCTTCAGGCGGGCCGTCAGCCCGCCGGAGGGCCCGCCGGAGGTTCGATCCGCAGGACCTGCACCGACTTGGTGCGGCCGTCGAGCGTGCCGTAGGCGATGGATTGCCCCTCGGACAGGCCGAGCAGGGCGGCGCCCACCGGGGTCAGGATCGAGATGCCGTCCTGGCGCCGGGCCGCTTCGTCCGGTGTGATGAGTGTGGCGGTGTGCCGCGTGCCCCGGTCGTCCGCGAAGGTGACCCGGCTGCCGAGCCGGACGAAGGGCGTGCCGCCGCCGTCGGGGGAATCCGCGACATCGGCACGGTCGACCTCGCGCTGGAGGAAGTCGATGACGCCGGCGGGCTGGCTGAGATGGGCGAGAAGGACGTCGAGACGCCCAAGGTCATGGGGGGTGATTCGGATCGGCGGCGGATCGCCGAGCATCGACTTGCGGTTCATTCCAAAAGCTCCATAAGGAAAGGCCGCCGGAAATGGCGGCCCTTTCCATAGCTGATGACGACGGCGGCCTCTTGTCAACCGTGCGGCGGCGTGGCATCTGTCCGTGTGCGAAGCAACTGCTGATTTGTTGGGTCATCTGCCGCTTTGTTGGGCTGCCCGGGCGCCCGGAACGGGGCGAATGACCGCAGGCTGGGCAACCGCTTCCCCTGTTGACGGCGAACAGCCTTGACGGGCAAGACTCTCCGAAAGTGGCATGGCTTTGGCAATGCCCTGCCGACTTCACCCCTACCCGGTCCGTCTCCTTGGATTCCCCATCCGTGTCATCCCCTCCGCACCGGCTCGAACTGCGCGGCATCACCAAGCGCTTTCCGGGCTGCCTGGCGAACGATCAGGTCGATCTCGTCCTCCGGCCGGGCGAGATCCACGCGCTGCTGGGCGAGAACGGCGCCGGCAAGTCGACGCTGGTGAAGATCATCTACGGCGTGCTGCACGCCGACGCCGGCCAGATTTTGTGGAACGGGCAGGACACCCGCATCCCCGACCCGGCGGGCGCCCGCCGCCTGGGCATCGGCATGGTGTTCCAGCATTTCTCCCTGTTCGACACGCTGACGGTCGCCGAGAACATCTCGCTCGGCCTCGACCAGCCCGGTCCGATGGACGCGCTGTCGGCGCGCATCGCCGAGGTGTCGGAGCGCTACGGCCTGTCGCTGGACCCGCGCCGCCACGTCCACAACCTGTCGGTCGGCGAGCGGCAGCGGGTGGAGATCGTGCGCTGCCTGCTCCAGGACCCCAAGCTGCTGATCATGGACGAGCCGACCTCGGTCCTGACGCCGCAGGAGGCGACCCGCCTGTTCGAGACGCTGCGCCGTCTGGCGGCGGAGGGCTGCACGATCCTCTACATCAGCCACAAGCTGGAGGAGATCCGCGCGCTTTGCGACACCGCCACGGTGCTGCGCGGCGGGCGCGTCGTGGGGAGCTGCGACCCGCGCAAGGAAACCGCGCGCAGCCTCGCCGAGATGATGATCGGCACCGAGCTGTCGACCCCGGAGCGGCTGCCGCAGGGCGAGGCCGGGGCGGCGAAGCTGCAGGTGCGGCATCTCTCCACCACCTCCGACAACCCCTTCGCCACCAACCTGAAGGACGTGTCCTTCGAGGTGCGGGCCGGCGAGATCCTCGGCATCGCCGGGGTGGCCGGCAACGGGCAGGCGGAGCTGATGGCCGCGCTGAGCGGCGAGGCTCTGGTGCCGGACCCGGCGTCGGTCGCCATCGAGGGGCGGCCCTCCGGCCATCTCGGCCCGCGCGAACGGCGCCTGCTCGGCCTCGCCTTCGTGCCGGAGGAGCGGCTGGGCCGCGGCGCCGTGCCGGAGCTGAGCCTGTCGGAGAACGCGCTGCTCTCCGGCTACGCCCGCGAGCCGCTGGTGCGCAGCGGACTGGTGCATTTCGGGCGCGCGCGCTCCTACGCCGAGCGGATCATCGGCGCCTTCAACGTGGTCACCCATGGACACCGGGCGGAGGCGCGGTCGCTGTCGGGCGGCAACCTCCAGAAGTTCATCATCGGCCGCGAGATCCTGCAGAAGCCGCGCCTTCTGGTGGTTGGCCAGCCGACCTGGGGCGTGGACGCGGGCGCCGCCGCGGCGATCCACCGGGCGCTGATCGACCTCGCGCGCTCCGGCGCCGCCGTCCTGGTCATCAGCCAGGATCTAGACGAGCTGTTCGTGCTGAGCGACCGCATCGCCGTGCTGTTCCACGGCCATTTGTCGGAAAGCCGCCCCACCCACCACACCAGCGTGGAGGAGATCGGCCTGCTGATGGGCGGCCTGTTCAACCACCCGCCCGACGAGGATGAGGAGTGATGGGACCGACGCTTCATACCCTCTCCCCCCTGGGGAGAGGGGAGGGTGAGGGGGATGCCCTTCTGCCGAACGCCGCGCCCTGCGCAACCCCCTCACCCCAACCCTCTCCCCAGGGGGGAGAGGGGGCAATCCTCGGTAAGGCACGGGCATGACCCTCCTCCGTCTCGAACCCCGCGGCGAAGCGTCGCGCGCGATGGTCTACGCGACGCCGCTGCTGGCGGTCGCGCTCACGCTCGTCAGCGGCTTCCTGCTGTTCTGGGCCATGGGCTTCGACCCGGTGAAGGCGCTGCACGCCTTCTTCATCGCGCCGCTGATGTCGGTGCGCGGCCTGGGCGAGCTGGCGGTCAAGGCGACCCCGCTGGTGCTCTGCGCCATCGGGCTGGCCATCGGCTTCCGCGCCAACGTGTGGAACATCGGGGCCGAGGGGCAGCTCACGCTCGGCGCCATCACCGGCGGCGGTCTGGCGCTGGCCTTCTACGGCGAGGGCGGCTGGTGGCTGCTGCCGCTGATGATCGTCGCGGGCATGGCCGGTGGCGCGCTGTGGGCGGCGATCCCCGCCTTCCTGCGGGTGCGCTTCAACGCCAGCGAGATCCTGACCAGCCTGATGCTGAACTACGTGGCGCTGCACCTGCTGAACTACCTGATGCACGGCCCTTACCGCGACCCGGACGGCTTCGCCTTCCCGGAGTCCCGCCTGTTCGAGGCCGACGCGGTGCTGCCGCTGCTGGTCGCCGGGACGCGCGTGCACCTGGGCTCGCTGTTCGCCCTGCTGGCGGTGGGGTTGGGCTGGTTCCTGATGGCGCGGACCTTCATCGGCTTCCAGATCAAGGTCATCGGCCTGACCCCGACGGCGGCGGGCTACGCCGGTTTCAACCAGAAGAAGATCATCTGGCTGACGCTGCTGCTGTCCGGCGCGCTGGCCGGTCTGGCCGGGCTGGGTGAGGTCGCCGGGCCGATCGGGCAGATGAACCCGACCATCTCCCCCGGCTACGGCTACACCGCCATCATCGTCGCCTTCCTGGGGCGGCTGCACCCGGTGGGCATCCTGCTGGCCGGCTTCTTGATGGCGCTGTCCTTCATCGGCGGCGAGGCGGCGCAGATCGCGCTGGGCCTGCCGAAGGCCATCACCGGCGTGTTCCAGGGCATGCTGCTGTTCTTCCTGCTGGCGACCGACGTGCTGATCCGATACCGCCTGCGCTTCGGCGCGAAGCGGGCTGTTGTGGGGAGGGCCGCGGCATGAGCGCCGAACTGGCCCTTCTCGGCCCGATCCTGGCGGCCATGCTGGCCGCCGCCACGCCGCTGCTGTTCGCCGCACTCGGCGAGCTGGTGGTGGAGAAGTCCGGTGTCCTGAACCTGGGCGTCGAGGGCATGATGCTGGTGGGCGCCGTCTGCGGCTTCGCCGTGGCGGTACAGACCGGCAGCTCCACGCTCGGCTTCGTCGCGGGGGCCGCGGCGGGGGCGGGCATGGCGGCGCTGTTCGGCGTGCTGACCCTGCTCCTGCTCGCCAATCAGGTGGCGACCGGCCTCGCGCTGACGCTGTTCGGTGTCGGCCTGTCGGCGCTGATCGGGCAGGGCTTCGTCGGCATTCCCATCGCCGACGTGCCGGAACTCTACATCCCCGGCCTGACCGACCTGCCGGTGATCGGCAAGGCGCTGTTCGGGCAGGACGCGCTGGTCTATCTGGCGCTGGCGGCGGTGCCGGCCGTGCACTGGTTCCTCTACGCCACGCGCAAGGGGCTGATCCTGCGCGCCGTCGGCGAGAACCACGCGGCGGCCCATGCGCTCGGCTACAAGGTCATCCGCATCCGCTTCCTCGCCGTGCTGTTCGGCGGCGCCATGAGCGGCATGGGCGGGGCCTTTCTGTCGCTCGACTACACGCCGATGTGGGCGGAGGGCATCTCCTCGGGGCGCGGCTGGATCGCGCTGGCGCTGGTGGTCTTCGCGACCTGGAAGCCGGGCCGCGTGCTGCTCGGCGCCTGGCTGTTCGGCGGGGTGACCATCGCGCAGCTCCACGTCCAGGGGCTGGGAATCGACATTCCGTCACAACTCTTGTCGATGCTGCCTTATCTGGCTACCGTCATCGTCCTGGTGGTGATTTCACGCGATGTCGCCCGAATCCGGCTGAACGCGCCGGCCAGCCTCGGGAAGGTTTTCCATCCCGACGCCTGACGGGTCGACGCCTGACGGGCGCCGGGATGTTTGCAAGTCTTATGTTCGTGCTCAATCAATTGGATCAGGGAGCAAACACGTGAACAGAAGGACCATGGGCAAGGCCCTGATGGGTCTGGCCACCGGCGCCGCCATGCTGGCGCTGGGCGTCGGCGCGGCCGACGCGCAGGAGAAGATGAAGGTCGGCTTCGTCTATGTCGGTCCGATCAGCGACCACGGCTACAGCTACCAGCACGACCAGGGCCGTCTGGCCGTGGAGAAGGAGCTGGGCGACAAGGTCACCACCACCTTCGTCGAGAACGTGCCCGAGGGCGCCGACGCCGAGCGCGTGATCGAGCAGCTCGCCTCCTCCGGCCACAAGCTGATCTTCACGACCTCCTTCGGCTTCATGAACCCGACGCTGAAGGTCGCGCAGCGCCACCCCGACGTGAAGTTCGAGCACGCCACCGGCTACAAGCGTTCGGCCAACGTCGCCACCTACTCCGCGCGCTTCTACGAGGCCCGCACGGTCATCGGCCAGATCGCCGGTAAGATGACCAAGTCGAACATCATCGGCTACATCGGATCCTTCCCGATCCCCGAGGTGGTCAGCGGCATCAACGCCTTCACCATCGCCATGCGCGAGGTGAACCCCAAGGCCGAGGTCCGCGTCGTCTGGGTGAACAGCTGGTACGACCCCGGCAAGGAAGCCGAGGCCGCCAAGGCGCTGATCGACCAGGGCGCCGACGTGATCTCGCTGCACACCGACAGCCCGGCGGCCATCCAGGTCGCGCAGGAGCGCGGCCTGTGGGTGTTCGGCCAGTCGTCCGACATGACCCGCTTCGGCCCGAAGGCGCATCTGACCGCCATCGTGGACGATTGGCGCGAGTACTATGTGAACCGCGTCAAGGCGGCGCTGGACGGCTCCTGGAAGTCGCAGGACACCTGGGGCGGCTTCAAGGACCACATGCTGTTCCTGGCCCCCTACAACCCGGCGCTCCCGGCCGACGTCGTCGCGGCGGCGGAGAAGACCCGCACCGACATCATGGAAGGCAAGCGCCACTCCTTCCAGGGGCCTGTGAAGGACCAGTCCGGCAAGGTCGTGATCGCCGAAGGCAAGCAGGCCACCGACGAGCAGATCCTGAAGATGGACTGGTACGTCGAGGGCGTGCAGGGCAAGGTTCCGAAGTAAGCCGGAACCGGTTGCCGAATGGGAAAGGGGAGGCTTCGGCCTCCCCTTTTTTTGGGCCCCTTTTTTGTTGGCCGCTTCTTTGCCGGCCGCTTCTCAGCCCGGCTGGCGGCCCAGCGCGGCCCAGCCGGCGGGGGCGAGGCGCATCACCTCCGGCCCGCTGCCGGCGGGGTTGGGCTCCATCGTCACCAGTTCCCGGTTCTCGAACCAGACCCAGCGGGGAATCTCCGCCGCGGTGGGGACCCAGCCTTCGGCCATCCGTTCCAGCACCGCCAGATCGGCGGCGGCGATCGGGAATTTCGGCTTCGCCGGTGCACGGTTGGGCGCTGCGGGAGCGGGCGGGGGCGCCGCCGGGGCATCCTGTCCGGCGCGGGCATGGATCCAGGCCGTCTGGAAGGCGGTCAGCGCTTGGTTCAATTCGCCGCGCAGCGGCTCCGACGGGCAGCGCAGAAAGCGGTCCAGCAGGGCGTGCAGGGACTCGGCGGTGGGGAGCGTGGTCTCGGGCATGGGGCGGTTCCGTGGTCGGCGTGGTCCGGCACCGCAGCCATAAACGCAAGGGGTGGGACAAGACAAGGGGTTGGAAAAGAAAGGCTCCGCCGCTTCAGGGAGCGCGGCGGAGCCTGTCGAGGAGGCACAATCCCCTGTGCTGCCTGACTCCAAACACGCGCACGGGGCCGCCGGTTCCACCTTCCCTTCCGGGGTGACCCGCAAGGCGGCGGTCCGAAAGCCGGGACGATGCGTTGTCAGCCGCAGGACAGGCTCTCGCGTCGGAAAGGGAAACGGATCGTGGGGAACGGATTTCAGAAGGCGTCGCGCGTCATGTATTTCCTGGCGACCGGCGTGTTGATGCTGTTCGCCCTGGTGTTCATCGGCGTGGCCGCCTACTCGGTGTTTCACAGCCTCCTGCTCCTCGACATCGAGGCGACGACGCACGGGCTGCTGAACGGGGTGGGCATGATCGTGCTGGCCATCGCCGTCTTCGAGATCGCCAAGTATCTCTACGAGGAGGAGCTGGAGCACGACCGCGAGTTGCGGCACGCCGACGAGGCGCGGCGCACCCTGACCAAGTTCCTGACCACCATCATCATCGCCGCCAGCCTGGAAGGGCTGGTGCTGGTGTTCGAGGCGCGGACCTCGGACATGAGCGACATGGTGTATCCGGCCATCCTCCTGATGGTCATCGTCTTCATGGTGCTCGGGCTGGGGCTCTACCAGCTGATCAGCCGGCGGGCGGAGACCATCGACCCGAAGGAGGGGGATTCCTGACCGGCCCGAGCGTCCCAACATTGTTGAGAGGAGTTGTCCATCCCTCTCAGCCAGAGCGGAGCGCCCCCCATGTTCGATCCCGCCCAGATCGGCCGCATCTCTCCCGTGGAGCAGGCCGACGCCCTGCGCACCCTGATCGCCGTCTTCGCCACCGCGGTGGTGCGGCCCGGCGAGAAGGCGCCGCGCAACGCCGTCAGCGCCGAGATCGTCGACATCCTCGACGAGGTGCCGGCGGAGCGGGTGGAGGCGGTGGCCCAGCTCTTCACCATGATGGCGCTGCGCCTGCGGCGGAAGGGGCGGCCGCGCCGCACCGCCTTCCGCCTGACCCTGGAGACGGCGCTGCTCGCCCGCTCCTACGTCGGGGAACCGGCGCCGCGCAACGAGTCCAGCTACCTGTCGTCCGACCGGCCCGGCCTGGGGACGATCGACCACGCCTGCAACGAGATGCTGGAGCGCATGGCCGGCGTGCCGGATGAGGACCAGCGGGCGTGGCTGACCGCCCAGGTGATCGCCACCGGCCTGATCGACGCCGACCGCCGCCATCGTTTGGGCGGCCCCGACCGCGACCTGGGCGACATGGCCGTGGCGGAGTTCCTGCTGCGCACGGCGGCCCAGTATCTCGCCGCCACCGCCGTCCGCACGCCGCCCGGCGAAGGCAAGGGCTGAGGCCACCGGGACGGGCTCACTGCAAGGCGATGATCGCGGCCATGGTCGCGTAGCGCTCGATCGACTGGGAGGAGGGCGAGCGCATCGCCTGCCGGGTGATGGCAAGCTGGTTCTCGTGCGAGACCGGCTGCCGCACCCCCAGATGGGCGACCACCTTGGCGAGCGGCACGACATGGGCCGAGGACAATTCCCAATTCACGATGGCGCCGCCCGCCGGGCGTCCGGGCGTGATGGCGGACGGTGCCACCCGCAGGGTGATCGAAGAGGCCAGCGACTCCAGCCCGGTCACCGGGACGAAATACAGCGTGAAGCTCCGCGAGGTGGGGCGCCAGGGCTCCGCCGCCCGGCAATCGGGGAAGGCGAGGCCGGTCTGTTCGTGGAACAGGCGCTGGAGCGCCGTGAGGGGGCTGGTGACGCTTTCGTAGCCGCCGCCGGGAACCGCCCACTGGCCCGCGGCATCGACGATCCGCGGCTCCGCCGGACCCCGGCCCCACCAGGTGCTGATCTCGCGCCGCCGGACGATCAGGACCTTCGTTCCCTCCAGAAACGCCACATGGACATGGCGCATCGCCTCTCCCCCCGCATCCGGTTGCCATCGCTGCCGGAGACGGGTGGGCGAGGCGGGGCGTGAACGGTTAGGTCCTGTTCTCAAACCCTGAGCCATAGTCGGATAGCCCCGATGTGGACCATGGCGAGGTAGTTGGCGGCGAGTTTCTCGTATCGGGTGGCGATGCGACGGAACTGTTTGAGGCGGTTGATCAGGCGCTCGATGGCGTTGCGGGAGCGATAGGCGGCCCAATCCACCAGAGCACAGGGCTTCTGGCTGGAGGGCTGTGGGATCACCGCCCCGATCCCGCGCCGACGCAGGTAGCGGCGGATGGCTTGGCTGGAGTAGGCGCGGTCAGCGACCACGCGCTCGGGTCTTTCCCGCGGTCGTCCACCTGCCACTCGGCGCACTGCGACCGCCTCCATCAGCACCGTCAACGCGCTCTGGTCGGCGGCTTGACCGGGGCTCAGCACGAAAGCGAGCGGTTGGCCGTGGCGGTCGGCGCGCAGGTGGATCTTGGTTGAGAAGCCGCCGCGCGAGCGGCCAAGCGCTTGGTTCAACTGCCCCCTTTTGCGCCGGCGGCGTGCTGGTGGGCGCGGACCACTGTGCTGTCGACTTGGTGCAGGCTCCAGTCCAACTTGCCGGCCTCATCCGCCTCGGCCTGAACCAGTTCCAACACGCGCTCCCATACCCCGGCCTTGCGCCAGCGGTAGAAGCGGTTGGCCGCCGTCTGCCAGGGACCGTACTCGGCCGGAAGATCGCGCCAGGGCGAGCCGGTGCGGTTCACCCACAGGATCGCCCGCACGGTGCGCTCCAGGTCCCGCGCCGGCCGGCCCGTCCACGGGCGTTCCGGCGGAAGCAACTCCAGCAAATGCTGAAGCTGCTCATCGCTCAGTTCAGATCGTGCCATCCCCCTTCAACAGGGCACAGCCAAACCCTCACAGCCTTTGAGAACAGAACCTAGGGCGAGGGGACCACGCGGTTCCGCCCTTCGGCCTTCGCCCGATAGAGCGCGGCGTCGGCCACCCGGAGCGCGTCGTCGATGCCGCCGGGCGCCTCCGGCGTCACAGGGGCGACGCCGAAGCTGGCGGTCATGCGGAACGGATCGCCGTTCGGCCCCATCTCCTGCGCGGCGACGCGCTGGCGCAACCGCTCCGCCACGACCGACGCATCGGCCAGCGTGGTGTTGGGGAGCAGAACCACGAACTCCTCCCCGCCATAGCGCCCGATCAGGTCGCCGGGGCGCAGGGCGTCGCCCAGCGTCTGGACGAATCGCTGCAAGGCCGCGTCGCCGGCGGCGTGGCCGCGGCTGTCGTTGATGCGCTTGAAATGGTCGATGTCGGCGATCAGCAGGGACAGCGGCTGCCGCGACCGCAGCGCCCGCCGGATCTCCTCGTCCGCGCGCTCCAGAAGGGCGCGCCGGTTGGCGACGCCGGTCAGCGGGTCGGTCTGCGCCTGCGCGGCCAGCAGCCGGTGCATTTCGGTGATGCGGCCGCCCGCCTTCAGCCGCGCCTTCAGGTGGGCGCGGTTGACCGGCTTGTGGATGAAGTCGTCCGCTCCGGCGTCCAGCGCCTTCATCTCGTAGAAGGGTTCGTCGTGGGACGTCATCAGGATGAGGTAGCTGTAGGCGGTGCGCGGATCGGCTTTCAGAAGCCAGCACACCTCCAGCCCCGACAGCCGCGGCATCTCCCAATCGATGATGGCGATGTCGAAGGGTTCGTTCTGGGCAAGATCCAGCGCTTCCCGGCCATCCCTGGCCAGGATCACGTCATGCCCGTAGGACACCACCTGCTCCGAGAGCATGGTGCGCATCAGGACCGTATCGTCGGCAATGAGCACGCGCATCGCGGGAAACTGCCTCATCCCTTTGTCTGCGGTCAATGAGTGGCGGACTCCGCGGGGACAATTCCAGGCGCACCGTTCCGGCCGTCCTATCGCCTTCACGGTAACGTTGCGCCTAAGGTCGTGGTCGCCGCGCCGCGGCCCTTGCGGCATAGTACGGGCCGATCGGGGCGCCCATGTCCGGGCGCGCAACGCAGAGGGGACAGCATGGCCCGCTATACGGGCGTCTACGGATTTCCGGAATCGGCCGACGGCGCGCGGCGTCTGGCCGAAGCCCTGAACGTTCCCTGCCACATCGCCGAACTGCACCGCTTTCCGGATGGCGAAAGCCTCGTCCGCCTGCCCGAACCCGTGGAGCGGGCGGTGGTCTACCGCTCGCTCGACCGTCCGAACGACAAGCTGGTGGAACTGACGCTCGCCGCCTCCGTCCTGCGCCGCCAGGGCGCCACGGAGCTGTGCCTCGTCGCCCCCTACATGGCCTACATGCGCCAGGACGCGGTGTTCCGCCCCGGCGAGCCGGTGAGCCAGACGGTGGTGGGGGAGTGGCTGGGCCGGCTGTTCGACCGCTTCATCTGCGTCGAGCCGCACCTCCACCGCACCCATACGCTGGACGAGGTGTTCGTCGGGCGCCCCTCCGTCTGCCTCAGCGGCGCCGGGGCCATCGCCGAGCGGCTGCGCCAGGACGGGGCCGCGCCCGACACCGTGATCGTCGGCCCGGACGAGGAGGCCGCCCCGCTGGTCGAGGCGGTGGCCGGGCCGCTCGGCCTCACCGCCCTGGTCGGGCGCAAGGAGCGGCGCGGCGACCGCGACGTGACGGTGACCCTGCCCGACGGCGCGCCCCTGGCCGGCCGGCCGGTGGTGATCGTCGACGACGTCATCAGCTCCGGCGAGACCATCTTCTCCTGCGCGCGGGCGGCGCGGGCCGCGGGGGCAACGTCGGTCCGGGTGTTCGGGGTCCACGCCCTGTTCGACGCCGCCGTGGCCGCCCGTTTCCAATCCGAAGGGTTGGGAACGCCGTTGTCCTGCGACGGGGTTCCGCACCCCAGCAACGCCCTGCCGCTCGCCCGGCTGATCGCCGACGCGCTGGCAGCCTCCTGTTGATGGCGCCCTGTTGACGGGCCGGTAACCCTTCGTCAGGCAGGATAGGGGGACAGGGCACAACAAGGCGGGGTTTCGCCATGACACTGTCCCTCACCTTCCACGGCGCCGTCGGCACGGTCACCGGCTCCTGCTTCCGCATCCGGACCGGCGACGGCGACCTGTTGATCGACTGCGGCCTGTTCCAGGGCACCAAGACGGTCAAGGAGCTGAACTACCGGCCCTTCCCCTTCAAGCCGTCCGCCGTGAAGGCGGTGCTGCTCACCCACGCCCACATCGACCATTCCGGCCTGCTGCCGAAGCTGGTCCGCCAGGGCTTCAAGGGGCGGGTGCACACCACCGCCGGCACCGCCGACCTGCTGGCCTACATGCTGCCCGACAGCGGCTACATCCAGGAGACGGAGGTGGAGCGGCTGAACCGCCGCAACCGCCAGCGCGGGCGCCCGGCGGTGGAGCCGATCTACACCCAGGCCGACGCCCAGGCGGCCATCCGCCATCTGCACGCGGTCGATTACGGGGAGTGGGTGAAGGTGCTGCCCGGCATCCGCGCCCGCTTCTGGCAGGCCGGGCACATCCTCGGCTCGGCGTCGGTGGAATTGGAGGTGACGCGCGGCGGGACGGCGGAGACGATCCTGTTCTCCGGCGACCTCGGGCCGGGCGGCAAGGCCTTCCACGCCGACGCGGAGGGGCCGCCGCGGCCCGACTGGATGGTGCTGGAGACCACCTATGGCAACCGCGAGCGGGTCGAGGTGGGCGAGGCTGAGCGGCAGGCCCTGCTGCGCGACGAGGTGCGGGCGGCGCTCGCCGCGGGAGGCCCGCTGCTGATCCCGGCCTTCGCGGTGGAGCGCACGCAGGAGCTTCTCTACGATCTGAACCGGCTGTTCGACCGTGGCGAGATCCCGCTGGTCGACGTGTTCCTCGACTCTCCGTTGGCCGACTCCGTCACCGGGGTGTTCCGCCGCCATCTGGCCGATCTCGGCACCGACGGCGATCCCTTCGCCCGGCCCAACCTGCACCGCGTGCGCTCCGTCGCGGAAAGCCAGACGCTCAACGCGATCAAGGGCGGCGCCATCATCATGGCGGCCAGCGGCATGTGCGACGCCGGGCGCATCCGCCATCACCTGAAGAACCATCTGTGGCGCCCGGAGGCCACGGTCCTGCTGGTCGGCTATCAGGCGCCGGGCACGCTGGGCCACCTGCTGCAGCAGGGGGCGGCGAGCGTGCGCATCCATGGCGAGGAGATCGCGGTGCGCGCCCGCGTCCGGTCGCTGGACGTGTATTCCGGCCACGCCGACCGCAGCAGTCTGCTGGCCTGGGTGGCGGCGCGGCAGGGGGTGGGGCGCGGCCTGTTCCTGGTGCATGGCGAGGAGGAAGCCCGCGCCGGCCTGCGCGACGCCCTGGTCCGCCGCGGCTGGGACCCGGCGCTGATCCGCCTGCCCGAACTGGACGAGGTGGCCGACCTGACCGCCGCCGCCCCGGCGCGGGCACCGGATGGCCCGCCGCGGCTGGAGCCGGAGGCCGTGGCCGCCGGCCGGGACTGGCACAACCGCTACGCCGCCTTCCTGCTGGACCTGCACCGGGCGCTGGACGCGGCGCCCGACGACGCGGCGCGCGAGGCGCTGCTCCGCGGGGTGGGCGACCGCCTGCCGCAGGCGGAGGGCCGGGCGGCGAAGTGAACGTCCTGCCCTCGGCCGGGCGGTGCGTGCTATAGATTCGTGACAGCCGCGAAGCAAAAGGATGACGGGGCGATGGGGAAGGTGGCGAACATCGTGGTTCAGATGGCGCGCAAGCTGACCGACGACAACGCCCGGCTGGGCCGTGTCCGCAACGCCGGCAAGCCCAAGACCTTCCCCCATTTCCGCGAGATCCGGAACGCCTATCTGGACATCCAGGGGCTGGTCTTCTCCATTCAGGAACGCCTGCCCGAGACGGGGAACGACCTGCCGCCGAACTTTCCGCAATGGGTGATCCGGCAGAAGCTGACGGCCATCGCCCACTTCACCGACATCAGCCACGCCTTCGTCAGCGACCCGCCCTTGGCGCTGACCAGCTCGCTCGGCGCCTTCGACGTGCTCCAGGCGGAGCAGAAGGCCTTCTCGGAGACTTTGAACGCCTTCGACATGATGCTGATGGAAGCCGGCATCGACGACAAGACCGCCGACGAGCTGGACGCCACCCGCACCAAGATCGAGCAGATCCTCGGCATGATCGAAACGCTTTTGCAGAACAGCCCCAAGGTGTTGCAGGAATTTTGAGCGCCGCCGCACGCAACGGGCGATTCCGTAAATATTTATACGCTTCTCGCACGGGCCCAATCTGGTTAAGGTCTACCGGTGCGCGTCGTCCCCCACGGGCGGAAATCCGGTTGGGCGGCGTCACCGTCAGCTTCGGTACGGCCCCATGCAGAGGTCTTCCAACCCCGATCCGATCGACCTTGCGCCGGGCGAGCCCTCGACCGATTCGATGGCCGATTCCATGAGCGATTCGGTTGCCATCCCCAAGCGCCTCCCTCTCCTGGCCCTGCTGGCCGCGCTTGTGCTGACCGCGCTGGTCTGGAACGACACCCGCCAGCGCGTCGCCGCGGATGCCGAGGGCCGGTTCGCCCTGCGGGTGGAGGAGCTGCACCGCCGTTTCGAGAGCCAGATCCAGGTCTATGTGCAGGTGACGCGTTCCGCCGCCGCCCTGTTCACCGCATATCCCGACGTGAAGCGTGCGGAATGGAACCGGTTCGTGGACGGGCTGCACCTCGCCGAGCGCTATCCGGGGATCACCGCCGTCGCCTTCGCGCGGGTCGCCGATCAATGGACCGGCCCGGAGCTGGTCACGCAGGCCCGGATGGACGGGCTGCGCGGCTTCCGGATCTGGCCGGAAGCGCCCGGTCCGATGCGGCTCGTCACCCTGTACGCCGCCCCGGCCAACGAACGCACCCTGCGCACGCTCGGCTACGACCTGCTGGCGGAGCCGGTGCGCCGCGCCGCCGCGGAGCAGGCGCGGGACAGCGGCGACCCGACGGTCATCCGCGCCGCAGCCCTGAGGCTCGACGACGGCGAGCCTTCGCCGCCGGCCGTCATGGTCTACCAGGCCGTCTACCGCGACGGGCAGAGCCCCGCCACGCAGGAGCAGCGGCGGGCCGCCTTCGCCGGTCTGGTGATGACCCCCATCCAGATCGCGCCCCTGGCCGAGGCCGTGTTCGGCCGGATGGGCGACGTCGCGGCGACGGTGTTCGAGGGGCGCCGGGAGTTCCCGCTCTACCGCAGCCGCCCGGAGTCGTCGGACCGGCCGTTGCTGACCGCGAGCCGGGACATCGCCCTGGGCAACCGCGTCTGGTCGGTCCAGTACGAGAGCCGGCCGGGTTTCGAGGAGGGCGTGGGCAGCTGGAAGCCGCTGCTGGTCCTGGCGACGGGGCTGTCGCTCAGCCTGCTGCTGTCCGTCCTGCTGTGGGCGCTGGCCGTGACCCGCCACCGGGCGCTGGTGATCGCCGGGCGCATCACCGCGTCGCTGCGCCGGCGCGAGACGGAGCTGGACCTGCTGTTCAACCAGGCGCCGCTCGGCATCGCCCTCATCGGGCCGGACGCCAGGATCACCGACTGCAACCCCGCCTTCGCCCGCGCGGTCGGGGTGGGGCGCGACGGGTTGATCGGAACCGACGCCAGGCTGCGCGCGCCGGACCCGGCGGTGAGCGCCGCCATCGACTCCGCCATCGCCGGGGAGAGCGTGCGGCTGGAGGTCGACCGCCTGCTGCTGGCCGGTGGGCGGCACAGCCACTTCTCCCTTCATCTCCAGCCGGTGTCCACCCCCGGCGATCCGCCCTTCGTCATGGCCTTCGTCGAGGACATCGGCGACAAGCGGCGGGCCGAGCAGCACGTCCACTATCTGGCCCATTACGACCCGCTGACCGGCCTGCCCAACCGCGTCCTGCTGTTCGACCGCATCGCCCAGGCGGCCCGGGACGCGCGGCGCGACGGCGCGCGGGCGGCCGTCCTGTTCATCGACCTCGACCGCTTCAAGATCATCAACGACAGCCTTGGCCATTCCTTCGGTGACGAGGTGCTGCGGTCGGTGGCGCGGCGGCTGCACGGCGCGATGCGTCCGTCGGACACGGTGGGGCGGCTGGGCGGCGACGAATTCCTGATCGTCGTTCCCAACATCGAGACGCCGGGCGTGGCCGCCGCGGTGGCGGAAAAGGTGATGGCGCAGCTCGCCGCTCCCTTCACCATCGGCGGGCGGAACTTCGTGGTGTCGCCCAGCATCGGCATCAGCCTGTTCCCCGACGACGCGGAGGACGCGGAGGGGCTGATCCGCTGCGCCGACATCGCGATGTACAACGCCAAGGACGCCGGGCGGAACGCCTACCGCTTCGTGACGCGCGAGATGGGCGCGCGGTCCCGCGAGCGTCTCGACCTGGAGGCGGCGCTGCGCCGTGCCTTGCAGAACCGCGAGCTGTTCCTGGTCTACCAGCCGCAGCTGCGCATTTCCGACGACCTCGTGGTCGGGGTGGAGGCCCTGCTGCGCTGGCGCCATCCGGAAGCCGGCCTCATCATGCCCAACCGCTTCCTGCCCGTGGCCGAGGAAACCGGCCTGATCCAGGCCATCGGCGATTGGGTGCTGGACGAGGTGTGCGCCCAGATCCGCCGCTGGCGCGACCAGATCGGCCTGACGGTGCCGGTCGCCGTCAACGTCTCCGCCCAGCAGTTCCGCGACGGGCAGCTTCCCGCCAAGGTGGCCGCCGCGCTCGACCGCAACGGCCTCCAGGGCTGGGAGCTGGAGATCGAGGTGACCGAGGGCACCCTGATCGACGACATCCCGTCGGCCATCGCGACGCTGCGCGCGCTGAAGCAGCGTGGGTGCCTGATCGCGCTGGACGATTTCGGCACCGGCTACTCGTCGCTCAACTACCTGCACCGCTTCCCGATCGACAAGCTGAAGATCGACCGCTCCTTCATCCACGATCTGGAGCAGGACGGGACGGGCGATTCCATCCCGCGCGCCATCGTCGGGCTGGGGCGCAGCCTGGGCCTGTCGGTGGTCGCCGAGGGGGTGGAGACGGAGGCGCAGCTCCAGCTTCTGCGCAGCCTGAAATGCGAGAGCTTCCAGGGGTATCTGTTCAGCCGCCCGGTCCTGGCGGAGGAGCTGGAACCGATCCTGGCCCTGCGCGGACCCCGCGGCCGCCATCACGTTCCGAAGGCGGAGCCGGCGGCGGCGGAGCCGGCTTGACGGCGCCCGGCGCGAAAAGGTCACCACCCCGTCCTGCGCCGCCTTCCCGCCGCCCGCGTCCCCTCCCGGACCGGTTCGGCGACCCGTCGGATGGGCGCATTTTTCCCCACCCATCGAGGTCCAAACCCGTCCGCCTCCCGCTGTGAGTGGGCAGTCCGACGGAGCCTTGCCGCCGGCTGGTCCGTCCGGGCCACTCCGAAAGGAGGGTTGGCGGCCCGGCGAAGCGGCACAGCTTTACCGGGACCTGTCAGGCGGGGGAGGACACAGCGCCCATGCTCAAAACAGCCGCCAAAGCCGGCGGGATCGCCGACCGTTTTCGCCGGGTGCGTGCCACCTCGGCGGAGCTGGCCGGCGGTTTGTCGCCGGAGGATCAGGTGGTGCAGTCCATGCCGGACGCCAGCCCGGTCAAATGGCATCTGGCCCACACGACGTGGTTCTTCGAAACCTTTCTGCTGATCCCGAATCTGCCGGGCTACCGGCCCTTCGATCCGGCCTTCGGCTATCTCTTCAACTCCTATTACGAGGCCGTCGGCGCCCGCCATCCGCGGCCCCGGCGCGGCCTGTTGACACGGCCCGGCGTGGCCGGGGTGGCGGCCTACCGCGACCATGTGGACGCCGCCATGCTGACCCTGCTGGAGCGTGCCGACGCCGAGCGGCTGGTCCCGCTGGTGACGCTCGGTCTCGCCCATGAGGAGCAGCATCAGGAGCTGATCCTGATGGACCTGCTGCACCTGTTCTCCTGCAACCCGGTCGCACCGGCCTACCGGCCCTACCGCCCGGCCTTGCGCGGCCCCGCCCATGAGGGGCGCTGGATCGCGGTGGACGGCGGGATCGTCTCCGTGGGGCACGGTGGTGAGGGCGGCGGCGAGGCCTTCGCCTTCGACAACGAGGGTCCGCGGCACGAGGTGCTGCTGCGCCCCTTCCGGCTGTTCTCCCGCGCGGTGACCAACGGGGAGTGGCGGGCCTTCGTCGAGGACGGCGGCTACCGCAACCCGGCGCTCTGGCTGTCCGACGGCTGGGCCACGGTCAACGCCGAGGGCTGGGAGGCGCCGGCCTACTGGCGGCGCGGCGAAGACGGCGGCTGGCGGGAGTTCACCCTGCTCGGCGAGCACCCGTTGGACGAGGACGCCCCGGTCTGCCACGTCGGCTTCTACGAGGCCGACGCCTTCGCCCGCTGGGCCGGCAAGCGCCTGCCGACGGAGGCCGAGTGGGAAACCGCCGCCGGCACAATGCTGGGCAGCGGGCTCTCCCCCACCGGCAACACGCTGGGCAGCGGGCTGCTGCGCCCGGTCGCCGCCGCGGGGGGCGATGGCCTCGTCCAATTGTTCGGCGACGTTTGGGAATGGACGGCCAGCGCCTACAGCGGCTACCCGGGATTCCGCCCCGCCGTCGGGGCGGTCGGCGAATACAACGGCAAGTTCATGGCCAACCAGTATGTGCTGCGCGGCGGATGCTGCGCCACGCCGGACGGCCATGCCCGCGCCACCTACCGGAATTTCTTCTATCCGCACCAACGCTGGATGTTCAGCGGCGTGCGCCTCGCGGAGGACGCCTGATGACCGCAATTTCCGCCGCCCGCGCCCTTCCGGCGCAGGGGCCGGTGCCGGACGACGTGTTCCTGTCCGACGTGCTGGAGGGCCTGTCCCGCCCGGACAAGAGCCTCCCCTGCAAGTACTTCTACGACGCCGAGGGCTCGGCCCTGTTCGACGCCATCTGCACGCTCGACGAATATTACCCGACGCGGACCGAGACCGCCCTGCTGCACGCCCGCGCCGAGGAGATCGCCGGCCTCGCCGGGCGCGGCGCCACCCTGGTGGAGCTGGGCAGCGGGTCGAGCGTCAAGGTGCGCATCCTGCTCGACGCGCTGGACGCGCCGGCCATGTATGTGCCGGTGGACATCAGCCGTGACCATCTGATCGCCGCCGCCGCCCGGCTGGCCGGCGACTATCCGGCGGTGACGGTGGTGCCGGTGGCGGCCGACTATGTGCGCGGCTTCGCCCTGCCGCGGGGCGTGGCGCCAGAGCGGACGATGGCCTTCTTCCCCGGCAGCACCATCGGCAATTTCCGGCCCGCCGAGGCGATGACCTTCCTGGATAATCTCGGGCGGCGGCTCGGGGCCGGGGCGCGGCTGCTGATCGGGGTGGACCTGCGCAAGGATCCGGCGGTGCTGGAGGCCGCCTACGACGACGCGCGCGGTGTGACCGCCGCCTTCAACTTGAACCTGCTGGCCCGCATCAACCGCGAGCTGGACGGCACCTTCGAGCTGGACCGCTTCGCCCATGTCGCCCGCTACGACACCGCGCGCGGGCGGATCGAGATGCATCTGCGCAGCCTGGACGACCAGACCGTCCACATCGCCGGCCATCCCGTCCGCTTCGCCCGCGGCGAGACGATCCACACCGAGAATTCCTACAAATACTCGGTGCCCGGTTTCCGCCGCCTCGCCGCCCGCGCCGGCTGGCGCACGGAGCGGAGCTGGACCGACGAGGACCGGCTGTTCAGCCTGCACTGGATGGTTCGGCATGGCTGACCCCGTTTGGCACCGGGAACACCGGGATCGGGGCCGTGGTTGATTCCCGTCGAGACACCGCAACAACGGGACAGGACCAATGACCAGCATCTTCGACCGGATCAAGCAGGACCACGACACCATCCGCCGCCTGCTCGACGCGGCCGAGAAGGCGGACGGCGACGGGCGCGCCGCCTACGAGGACCTGCAGCGCGAGCTGTGGGCGCACGGCAAGATCGAGGAAGCCGTTTTCTACCAGTCGCTGTCCAAGGCCAAGAACACCAAGCAGGAGACCACCGAGGGCCTGAACGAGCATCACATCATCAACGGCTTCCTCGACGAGCTGAACGCCATGCCCGCCGACAGCACCGCCTGGAAGGCCAAGCTCCAGGTGCTGGGCGAGGTGACCCGCCACCACCTCGACGAGGAGGAGGAGGAACTGTTCGAGGAGGCCAAGAAGGCGCTCGACGACAAGCGCGCCGAGGAACTCGGCAGCATCTACGGGGAGCGCAAGAAGCAGATGCTGGCCGCCCTGGCCCCGCTGCCCAAGAGCGCGTAGCAAGAGCGCGTAACGCCACAGGCATAGCCTTCCGGTGAAACGGTGGACCGCAGTCTCTTGCGTCGGGGCTTCCCGCCGTGACAGGCTGCGGTCTTCCGTTCCTCTGCACGAACCGTCGCCATGCCCCCGATCGCCAAAACCCCGATCGCCAAGCCCGCTCCGAAGTCGGCCGCCGGCTCGCTCGCCTCCTTCGCGCCCTGGGCGGGGGAGGGCGGGGTCCGCGTCTATCTGAGGCCGGTCGGGCTGCTGCCCATCGCCGCCTGGAGCGCCGGCGCGGCGGTGCCGCTGGCCGGCGGGCGTTTCTCCTTTTTAACCGCCGAACTGATCGTCCGGCAGGGCGCGCGGATCGAGCGGGCCTTCGCGCCGCTGACCGAGATCATGGCCTGGGGGTGGGAGCGCGGGACCGCCGTCGCGCAGAGCCTGGACAAGCGGCTGGGCGCGCTGACCCGCGGGCGGGCGCCGTTCGGCGGGCTGGACCTCGGGCGCCCGCGCATCATGGCCATCGTCAACGTGACGCCGGACAGCTTTTCCGACGGCGGTGATTTCTTCGACGCCGGGGCGGCCATCGCCCACGGCGAGGCGATGCTGGAGGCCGGGGCCGACCTGCTGGACGTCGGCGGCGAATCCACCCGTCCCGGTTCCGCCCCCGTGTCGCCCGAGGATGAGGCCGCCCGCGTCCTGCCGGTGGTCCGCCACTTCGCGGCCAAGGGCGCCGTGGTGTCGGTCGACACGCGGCACGCGCGGGTGATGCGCGCCGCGCTCGACGCCGGCGCGGCGCTGATCAACGACGTGGCCGGGCTGCGCGATCCCGGCGCGCTGCCGCTGGTGGCGGAGAAGGCGGCCCCCGTGGTGGTCATGCACATGCGGGGCGAGCCCGGCACCATGCAGCAGAACCCGGTCTATGAGGACGCGGCGCTCGACGTCTTCGACTGGCTGGAGGAGCGGGTGGAGGCCTGCCTCGCCGCCGGGGTGCCTCTGGAACGTATCGCCGTCGATCCCGGGATCGGCTTCGGCAAGACGGTGGAGCACAATCTCGACATCCTGCGCCACACCGCCCTGTATCACGGGCTGGGCTGCGCCCTGCTGATCGGTCTGTCGCGCAAGACCCTGATCGGCAAGCTGTCGCGCAGCGAGCCGCCGAAGGAACGGCTGGCCGGATCGCTGGCCGGCGGCCTGGAAACGCTGAACCAGGGCGCGCAGATCCTGCGTGTCCATGACGTGCCCCAAACGGTCCAGGCGCGCGCCGTCTGGGAGGGGCTGCATCCCGCAAGGGTGCCGTGATCGCGGTGCGCGCGTAACCCTTTGGCGTCTGCGCGGAAGGGTTCTTGACCCTGCCCCCCGCGGCAAGCGATGACCTTCTCACCACATCCGCAGTTGCGGTACAGTGACTGGCCTATTCCTGAGGGATTTCATGACGCGACACCTGTTCGGCACCGACGGCATCCGTGGCACCGCCAACATCGACCCGATGACGGCGGAAACCGCCCTGCGTGTCGCGATGGCGTCCGCTTTGCAGTTCCGCCGGGGCGACCACCGGCACCGCGTGGTGATCGGCAAGGACACCCGGCTGTCCGGTTATCTTCTGGAGCCGGCGCTGACCGCGGGCTTCATCTCCATGGGGATGGACGTGGTGCTGCTCGGCCCGCTGCCGACGCCCGCCGTCGCCATGCTGACGCGCAGCCTGCGCGCCGACCTCGGCGTGATGATCTCCGCCTCGCACAACCCGTATCAGGACAACGGGATCAAGCTGTTCGGGCCGGACGGCTACAAGCTGTCGGACGCGGTGGAGATCGCCATCGAGACGCGCATGGGCCAGCCCTTCGCGCCGGATCTCGCCGGCTCCGCCGATCTCGGCCGCGCTTCCCGCCTGGAGGATTCGACGGGCCGCTACATCGAGTATGTGAAGAACACCTTCCCGCGCGGCCTGCGGCTGGACGGGCTGAAGATCGTCGTGGACTGCGCCAACGGCGCCGCCTACCGCGTCGCCCCGAAGGTGCTGTACGAGCTGGGGGCCGACGTGATCCCGGTCGGGGTCAGCCCGGACGGCCTGAACATCAACAAGGACTGCGGCGCCACCGCCACCCGGACCCTGCAGGAGCAGGTGGTGGCCCATGGCGCCCATCTGGGCATCGCGCTGGACGGCGACGCCGACCGCCTGATCATGGTCGACGAGGCCGGGCGCGTCGTCGACGGCGACCAGGTCATGGCGCTGATCGCCTCCTCCTGGGCGCAGGCGCAGACCCTGAAGGGCGGCGGCGTGGTCGCCACGGTGATGTCCAACCTGGGCATGGAGCGCCACCTCCAGGGGCTGGGCATCGCGCTCGTCCGCACGCCGGTCGGCGACCGCTATGTGGTGGAACATATGCGCGAGCACGGCTACAACGTCGGTGGGGAGCAGTCGGGGCACGTCGTGCTGTCCGATTATTCCACGACCGGCGACGGGCTGATCGCCGCACTCCAGGTCCTGGCGGTGCTGATCCAGTCCGGCGGCCGGGCGGCCAGCGAGGTCTGCCAGGTCTTCGCTCCGGTGCCGCAGAAGCTGACCAACGTCCGCTTCGCCGCCGGGTCGAAGCCGCTGGAGATTGCCTCCGTCCAGGCGGCGATCCGCGACGGCGAGGCGCGGCTGAACGGGTCGGGGCGCATCCTGATCCGCAAGTCGGGGACCGAGCCGGTGATCCGCGTCATGGCGGAAGGCGACGACGAAGGGCTGGTGAACGCGGTGGTGGCCGACATTGCCGGCGCCATCACGGACGCCGCCCGGCTGGAGACCGCTTCCTAGGCCCATCCTCCAACCAGACGACCAGACGGAAGCAATCCCGATGCAGGCCCACCCGATCAACGGCCGTGTTCTCATCGTCGCCGGGTCCGATTCCGGCGGCGGTGCCGGCATCCAGGCGGACATCAAGGCGGTCAGCGCGCTGAACGCCTTCGCCATGACCGCCATCGCGGCGCTGACCGCGCAGAACACGACGGGGGTCTATGGTGTGCTGCCCGTGGACCCGGCCTTCGTCGCCCTGCAGATGAAGGTGGTGCTGGAGGACCTGGGGGCCGACAGCATCAAGATCGGCATGCTCGCCAACGCCGCCGTCATCGAGGCGGTGGCCGGCGAGTATGAGGCGCGGGCGATCAACGTTCCGCTGGTCGTCGATCCGGTGATGGTCTCGAAGAGCGGCCATTTCCTGCTGGAGCCGGACGCCGTGCAGACCCTGCGCAAGCGCCTGCTGCCCCACGCCGAGCTGGTCACCCCCAACCTGCCGGAGGCGGAGGCGCTGACCGACATTCCGGTGCGCAACCTCGACGACATGCGCCGCGCCGCCGAGATGATCCGCACCTTCGGGCCGAAGGCCGTCCTGCTGAAGGGCGGCCATCTGGAGGACGAGCGGCTGTGCGACCTGCTGCTCACCGAGGACGGCGAGGAGGTGTTCGAGGGGCGGCGCATCCACACCCCGCACACCCACGGCACCGGCTGCACCCTGGCCTCGGCCATCGCCGCCGGCATCGCCCAGGGGCTGGGCGTGCGCGATTCGGTGGCCCGCGCCCGCGCCTATGTGGACGAGGCCATCCGCTCCGCCCCCGGCTTCGGGCATGGTCACGGCCCGCTGAACCACCTGCACACGGTCCGGCCGTTCCCGTAAGGGCGCGGCCTGTCCGCCGTTCCCCAATCACACGATCGACAGCATCGCGGTCTGTGGATTCTCCAGCAGGTCCGCCAGCGTGCGCAGGCCGCGCGCCAGTTCGTCCCGGCTGTGCGGGTGGCAGAGGCCCAGCCGCACGGCGTGGGGGGCGCTGGCCCGGCCCACGGCGAACACGTCGCCGCCCGTCACCTTCACGCCGCGTCGCAACGCCTCCGCGATGAAGTCGTCGCGCCGCCAGGGCTCGGGCAGGACCAGCCAGAGATGCTGCGCCGACGCGTGCCCGCAGACGGCGCTGGCGGGCAGGATGGAGCGGGCGATCTGCTGGCGCGCCATGGCCTCCCCGCGCTGGGCCTCGGCGATGCGGTCGGCGCTGCCATCGGTGATCCAGCGCGTCGCGACCTCCGGCGGCAGGGGCGGGGAGGAGTATTGCAGGGCGCGGATGACCGCCTCGACGCGCGGCACCAGGGCCGGCGGAGCGACCACATAGCCGACGCGCAGGCCGGCCGACACGCTCTTGGACAGGCTGTTCACATAGACCGTGACGTCCGGGGCGATGGCCTGGATGGGCTTCGCGTCATGGACCAGGAAACCGAAGACGTCGTCCTCCACCAGCATCACCCCGTAGCGGCGGGCGATGGCGGCGATCTCCACGCGCCGGGCCTGCGGCATGACGGAGGCGGTGGGGGTGTGCATGGTCGGCACCAGATACAGCGCCTTGGGCGCCAGACGGCGGCAGGCGCTGTCGAAACTGTCCGGGACCACGCCATGCTCGTCGATGGCGATGCCCTCCAGGTGATAGCCCTCGACCGCGCTCAGCGTCTTGATGCCGTAGTTGGTCAGACGCTCGGTCAGCACGACGTCGCCGGGGCGCGCCACCGCGGCCAGCGCCACCGCCATGGCGTTCTGCGCGCCGGTGGTCAGCAGGACCGTGTCGGCGGAGGTGGCCACGCGGTGCTGCCGCGTCAGCCACTGCGCCCCGGCGGCGCGGTGGGCGGGAAGGCCGGCGTGCGGCGCGTATTCCAGCAGCGCCCCGAGGTTCGGTGACGCCCCGATGGCGGCCAGGGTGGCGCCCATCATCGGCACCGACATCGGGTGCTCCGGCGTCACGACGGTCATGTTGACGACGGAGGGTTCGGGCCGGGGCGTCCAGCTGAAGGGGTCGGAGGGGGGCATGTGCCGCTGCCCCTGCACGAAGGTGCCGCGCCCGACCTCGCCGCCGATCAGCCCGCGCTTCTCCGCCTCGGTGTAGGCGCGGGTGATCGTGCCGACGGTGACGCCGAGGCGGTAGGCGAGGTCGCGGTGGGTCGGAAGCCGGGTGCCGGGGGCGAGCCGTCCGTTGGCGATGTCGTCGGACAGGGCGTCGGCGATGGCGCGGTAACGGGGGCCTTGCCGCCCCTCCAGATCAGGAACCCAATGTGTCATGGGGACAATGATGACATTGTACCGATCAATCGACAAGTGTCACCGCATTGTCGCGATTGTGCGGTCCCGCTTGCGCCGTGCCCTCGGGAACCCGGATGGCCGGGCGGGCGTTGCAGTCAGGACCGCCCGGCGCTGCTTCGGCATCCCCTTCGCGCCGGGCACAGCCGGGAGAATTCAGGCATGAGCGCCGAAAACGCCATCCGACACACCTACGACCGCTTCTTTGGGGGCGCGCGGAATCTCGGGCCGCTGGAACGCGCCGTGTCCACCGGCCTCGGCCTCGTCATGGCGGCGGGCGGCGTGCGCCGCGGCGCCGACGTGCGGGGCGCCATCATGGGGCTGGCCGGCGCCGCCCTGGTGGCCCGCGGCATGAGCGGCCATTGCCCGCTGAAGGCTATGGTGGCGGACGAGGACCACGACCGCCTGTCCGGTCCGCGGGCCGAGCGCTACAGCCCCGGAGAGGGGCCGCTGGAGCGGACGCCGGCCCGCACCGGGTCCTATTCCTGACGGGACGGCCCCGTCAGGGAATGCCGGTCACGAGGACGAGGACGAGGAAGCGGCGCGGCGCCGCCGCTTCCACTCCTTCCAGCGCCGCTCGCCGCGCACCAGCGCGCGATTGATCGGCGGGCGGAGGAACGGCACGTCGTAAGCGAGCAGAACGAGGCCGAGAGGCAGCATCCAGATGCCCAGCACGGGCAGGAAGCTGAACAGGCCACCGAGAATCAGCAGCAACCCGGCGGGGACACGCACCCAGGTCGCACGCGGCTCGCGGAGCCAAGCCAGCGTCCGCGCCATGGAGTCGGGAAGCTTCTCCTGGATGCGATCCACCCGCCGTTCGAGGCGTCTGTGGTGCTGGTCGCTCAACGCGGCACTCTCCATCTTGTTGATCCGGCTCTGAGTTGTTGACGGGTGAAGCGGCGCCCGGCTTGCCGGGCCGGCCGCTCCCAAGCCGCCATATGGGAACAGCCGGGCGCGTTCCAAGCTCCCGTTCGCGCGGAACCTGTGAGGGGACGGGTATCTTGAAAGGCGCCGGCCACACGGCCAACTATTAGGACAACCAGGGTCCGGGCCCCTCTGGCAGCCGAGTCGTTGGTTACGAGGTCGGGGGCTGCGATGTCGGATCTCTTCATCTGCTTTTGCGCCGACGGGCGTGACCGCATCTGGAGGGTTTCATGATGGACGGCGCAGCCATCCCATTCCGCCGCTGTTGCGCGGCCGACCCGCCGCCATGCGCCCGCCGCCGGTCAGAGGCTTGCCGGTCAGAGGCTTGAACGAGGGAGTTTTCGCAATGTTCGACCAGTATCCCAACCAGAGTCGTTGGGGCGCCGGCGCCGCGGGCGTGGACCGTGCGGCGTTCGACGAGGGCCTGCGCAAGCACATGCTGCGGGTCTACAACTTCATGATGCTCGGCCTGGGCGTGACGGGGCTTGTGGCGCTGTTCGTGGCGAGCACGCCGGCGCTGTACGTTCCGATCTTCACGACCCCGCTGAAGTGGGTGGTGATGCTGGCGCCGCTGGCCTTCATCATGGTGCTGTCCTTCCGCTTCCACGCGATGTCGGCGAGCGCGCTGCAGGGGCTGTTCTGGGCCTTCTGCGCGGTGATGGGCGTGTCGATGGCGTCGATCTTCCTGGTCTTCACCGGGGCCAGCGTGGCGCGGGTGTTCTTCATCACCGCGGCGATGTTCGCGGCGATGAGCCTGTGGGGCTACACCACCAAGGCCGACCTGTCGAAGATGGGCTCGTTCCTGATGATGGGCCTGATCGGCATCGTCATCGCCAGCCTGGTCAACATCTTCATCGGCTCCAGCGCGCTGCAGTTCGCCGTCTCGGTGATCGGCGTGGTGATCTTCACCGGCCTGACCGCCTACGACACCCAGCGCATCAAGGAGGAGTACGCCGAGGGCTACGGGCACGAGGCCAACACCAAGCTCGCCGTCATGGGCGCCCTCTCGCTCTACCTCAACTTCATCAACCTCTTCCAGATGCTCCTCCAGCTCATGGGCAACCGCGAGTAACAGGACCGCGTCCGGCGCCACCCAAGGCGCTCTGCCGGGCCGGCCGCTTTCCGCGGCCGGCCTTTTTTCATGTCCGGATGGTGAGGTTGCCGGGGACCGCGCTCGTCCAAAGGACTGTCCAACCGATGGGTGTGGCAACCGGGATACATCCGATATCGGAAATGTAATGGTGACAATAACGACATTGACCGAAGCGATTGTGTCGACATAATCGCCATTGTCTCGATTGTTCGGGGCTGAATGTTTTGACGAAGGAGGCTCATCATGCGCACCACAGAAGCGACCCGGTCGTCCGGATCGTCCTCGTTCACGACCGTCTTCAAGGTCATCGCGCGCGCCCTCACCGTCGGCATCCGCCCCGTCTGGTTCGTGATGGAGGCCGGCCTCAACGGCTATGAGCGGTGGCGGCAGCGGCAGGCGCTGATGCGGCTGGACGATCATCTGCTGAAGGACATCGGCGTGTCCCGCGCCGACGTGGACAGCGAGGTCAACAAGCCCTTCTGGCGGGGTTGACCCGATGAGCGCCGATGCGATCCTCTACGCCGTCGAGCCCGACCTGACCGCCGACGCCTTCATCGACGTGCTCCACCGCTCCGGGCTGGCCGAACGCCGGCCCGTGGCGGACCGCCCGCGGGTGGAGGCGATGCTGCGCAACGCCGGCCTGATCGTCACCGCCCGCGACGCGGACGGGGCGTTGATCGGCGTCGCCCGCTCCGTCACCGATTTCGCCTTCTGCTGCTACCTGTCCGACCTCGCCGTCGACCGCGCCTGTCAGGGACGCGGCATCGGCAAGGAGTTGATGCGCCGCACCCGCGCCGCGGTGGGGGAGGGCGTCACCTGCCTTCTCCTGTCGGCGCCCAAGGCCGTCACCTTCTACGAGGCGGCGGGGATGGAGCGGCACGCCCAGGCGTTCCTGTTCACCGAGAAACCCTAAGGAGGCACCTTGCGCCTTCCCCTGTATCAGGTCGATGCCTTCGCGGACGCGGTGTTCGCGGGCAACCCGGCGGCGGTCGTGCCGCTGGAGGACTGGCTTCCCGACGCGACGCTCCAGGCCATCGCGGCGGAAAACAACCTGTCGGAGACCGCCTTCATCGTCCGACGCGGCGATGGCTACGAGATCCGCTGGTTCACACCGGCGGTCGAGGTGGACCTGTGCGGTCACGCCACGCTGGCCTCGGCCTTCGTCATCGCGACGATGCTGGAGTGGGGCTGCCCGCGGATCGACTTCACCACCCGCAAGGCCGGAACCCTCAGCGTCACCCGCAACGGTGACCTCTACACGCTGGACTTCCCCAGCCGTCCGCCGGAACCGCTCGCCGGGCCGCCGGCCGGCCTGATCGACGCGCTGGGCGGGCCGTCGCCGCTGGCGGTGCTGAAAGCCCGCGACGTCGTCGTCGTCTACGACGACGAGGCGACAGTGCGCGCGCTGACGCCGGACATGGGCGCCCTGGCCCGGCTTGAGGACTATTACGCGGTCATCGTGACGGCGCCGGGCAGCGGCGGCGTGGATTTCGTGTCGCGCTTCTTCGCGCCGGCCAAGGGGATTCCCGAGGACCCGGTGACCGGCTCCGCCCATTGCACGCTGATCCCCTATTGGGCGCGGCGTCTGGGCAAGGAGCGGCTGAAGGCCCGGCAGGTCTCGGCGCGGGGCGGCGCGCTGTCCTGCGAACTGGCCGGCGACCGCGTGAGGATCGCCGGGAAAGCGGTTCTCTATATGGACGGCGCCATCTACATTTAGCACCGTCCGGACGAGGACCAACGGAACGGGAGGGCAGCGGGCATGGCGGGGCGCTATTTCGAGGATTTCCGCGTCGGCGACGTGATCGAGACCGAAGGGGCGACGGTCACCGACAGCCAGATCATGGATTTCGCCCAGCGCTTCGACCCGCAGCCCTTCCACATGGACGCCGTGGCCGCGGCGGAGGGGCCGTTCGGCGGGCTGATCGCCAGCGGCTTCCACACCCTGTCCCTGACCTTCCGGCTGTTCCGCGACACCGGAGCCATCACCGGCACCAGCCTGGGCGGTTCGGGCGGCGACGAACTGCGCTGGCTGCGCCCGGTGCGCCCCGGCGACACGCTGCGCGTCCGGGTGGAGGTGGTGGAGACCGTCCCGTCCCGCCGCGGCGACCGCGGCACCGTTCGGCTGGCCTACACCACGCTGAACCAGCATGGCGAGGCGGTGATGACCATCACCCTGAACCACATCGTGGCGACCCGCAGCGTTCCGGCCGAATAAGAAAGACAAGCGCGGCCTGTCCCGTCGCGCGTCTTGATCCGCGGGCCCGGCCCCTGTATAGCCTCGCCCCTTCCATCACGGCGGGGGTTCCCATGACGGCTTGCGGCCTCGATTTCGGCACGTCCAACACGACTCTCGGCGTGCGGATGGCGGCGGCGGGTGCCGGCGGAGGGGAGGGCGGTTACGGCCTGCTTCCCCTGGACGGCGCGCGGACGACCCTGCCCAGCGCCGTCTTTTTCGATTTCGAAGCCGACGCGGTGACGGTCGGGCAAGCGGCCGTCGACGCCTATGCGTCGGGCGTCGAGGGGCGCCTGATGCGCTCCATCAAGTCGATGCTGGGCACCGACCTGATCGACGCCGACACCGCGCTGCGCAAGGGCCGCATCACCTTCCGCGCGGTCATCGCCACCTTCCTGGCCGCGGTGAAGGAGCGGGCGGAGAGCGCGCTGGGCGGCGAACTGACCGATGTGGTGTTGGGGCGCCCGGTGCATTTCGTCGACGGCGACCCGGCGGGCGACGCGGCGGCGGAGGAGGTGCTGGGCGAGATCGCCCGCTCCGTCGGTTTCCGCGGCATCTCCTTTCAATATGAGCCCATCGCCGCCGCGCTCGACTACGAGCAGCAGGTGGACCGGGAGGAGCTGGCCCTGATCGCCGACATCGGCGGCGGCACCTCGGACTTCTCCATCGTCCGCATCGGGCCGGATCGGCGCGGGCGGGCCGACCGCAGCGCCGACATCCTGGCCAACGACGGCATCCGCGTCGGCGGCACCGACTTCGACCGCGACCTGTCGCTGGCGACGGCGATGCCGCTGCTCGGCCATGGCAGCGCCATGAAGCGGCCCGGCCTGCTGGCGCCCAAGCATCTGTTCTTCGATCTGGCGACCTGGTCGAAGATCAACTTCCTTTACACCGCCAAGGCGATGGCCGACCTGGAGCGCCTGCAGCGCGATTCCGCGACCCCGGACCGCATCGAGCGGCTGATCGGCGTGGTCGAGCACCGGCTGGGCCACGCGCTGGCCATGGCGGTGGAGCGCGCCAAGATCGCCCTGTCCGATGGGCCGGAGGCCGGCCTCCTGCTGGACTGGGGCGGTGGCGGCATGACGCGCCCGGTGTCGGTGGACGAGCTGAACCAGGCGACGGCGATCCTGGCCGGCCGCATCGGCGGGCGGGTGCGCGCCTGTCTGGCCGAGGCCGGCACGCTGCCGGCGGAGATCGACGCGGTGTTCCTGACCGGCGGCTCGACGCTGCTGCCGCAGGTGCGGGCGGCCATCCTGGCCGAACTGCCCGGCGCCCGCGTGGTGGAAGGCAACATTTTCGGCTCGGTCGGCACCGGACTGACCATCGAGGCGGCGCGGCGCTTCGGCGGCACCGCCTGAGGCGTCCCTCTCGTTCCGCACAAGAAAAAGCCCACCGACGTTGCCGTCGGTGGGCTTTTTCTTACTCTGCTCCGCGGTCCGGCCCTCCGGTGGTGCCCACCGCGCCGCGAGGGCGGGGCGGGCACCGTGAACCGGTGGACCGGGGACCGTTGGATCAGACCGAGTAGTACATCTTGTACTCGATCGGGTGCGGCATGGTCTCGAAGGCCAGCAGCTCCTCGGTGCGCAGGTCGATGTAGGACTCGATCATGTCCTTGGTGAACACGTCGCCCTTCTGCAGGAAGGCGCTGTCGGCCTTCAGGCTATCCAGGGCTTCGCGCAGCGAGCCGCAAACCGTCGGAACCTTGGCCAGCTCTTCGGCCGGCAGGTCGTACAGGTTCTTGTCCATCGCCTCGCCCGGATGGATCTTGTTCTGGATGCCGTCCAGACCGGCCATCAGCAGGGCGGCGAAGGCCAGGTACGGGTTGGCCGACGGATCCGGGAAGCGGACCTCGACGCGCTTGCCCTTCGGCGAGGCGACGTACGGGATGCGGCAGGACGCCGAGCGGTTGCGGGCCGAGTAGGCCAGCAGAACCGGAGCCTCGTAGCCCGGGACCAGACGCTTGTAGGAGTTGGTCGTCGGGTTGGTGAAGGCGTTCAGCGCCTTGGCGTGCTTGATGATGCCGCCGATGTAGTACAGCGCCAGCTCCGACAGGTCGGCGTACTGGTTGCCGGCGAACAGCGGCTGGCCTTCCTTCCAGATCGACTGGTGCATGTGCATGCCCGAGCCGTTGTCGCCGAAGACGGGCTTCGGCATGAAGGTCGCGGTCTTGCCGTAGGCGTGGGCGACGTTGTGCACGACGTACTTGTAGTACTGCATGTTGTCGCCGGTGCGGACCAGCGTGTCGAACTTGATGCCCAGCTCATGCTGCGAGGCGGCCACCTCGTGGTGGTGCTTCTCGACCGGCACGCCCATCTCGGCGAGCACGCTCAGCATCTCGGCGCGCAGGTCCGAGCCGCTGTCGACCGGAGCGACCGGGAAGTAGCCGCCCTTCACGCCCGGGCGGTGGCCCAGGTTGCCGTCCTCGTAGTCCTTGTCCGAGGTGTACGGGCCTTCCTCCGAGTCGAACTCGTAGGAGACCTTGTTCATCTCGACCTTGAACTTGACGTCGTCGAAGACGAAGAACTCGGCTTCCGGGCCGAAGTAGGCGGTATCGCCGATGCCGGCCGACGCCATGTACTTCTCGGCGGCCTTCGCGATGCCGCGCGGGCAGCGCGCGTAGGGCTGGCCGGTCGACGGCTCGTACACGTCGCAGAGGATGTTCAGCGTCGGCTGGGCCGAGAACGGGTCCATCACGGCGGTGGTCGGGTCGAGCTGGAGGATCATGTCCGACTCGTTGATCGCCTTCCAGCCGGCGATCGAGGAACCGTCGAACATGATGCCGTCTTCGAACACGTCCTCGTCGATGGTCGAGACGTGCTGGGCGGTGTGGTGCAGCTTGCCGCGCGGGTCGGTGAAGCGGAGGTCCACGTACTTGACGTCGTGTTCCTTGATCAGGTCGAAGACCTTGCTGATGTCGGACATATCTCTTTTTCCACGCTTAAGAGGTTTGGGTCCCGCTGCGTCAAACCGACCGAGGGGCGGGTGACGGCGCTCGCGGCGGACGTTATGTCATGCCTTTCCCAAGCACACAACGTGACAGCACAAAAAGTCGCGCCCGGAGGGGCGTCCGCGCACGGATCGTTCCGCTTGCGGTTGCGACGGTCTGCGTCGGCCGGCACTGCGTCGGCCGGCTCTGCGTCGATTGTGGGCGGGGCTGGTTCATGTTGGCCGGTGGTCGGGTTCTCGGGACGCGATCAGATCGCGTCGCCTCCCTTCTCGCCGGTCCGGATGCGGACAACTTCTTCCACGGGGGTGACGAAGATCTTGCCGTCGCCGATGCGGCCGGTGTGGGCGGCCTGCTGGATCGCCTCGATCGCCCGCTCCACCAGGGAGTCCTCCATCACCACCTCGATCTTCACCTTCGGCAGGAAGTCGACCACATACTCCGCGCCGCGGTACAGCTCGGTGTGCCCTTTCTGACGGCCGAAGCCCTTGGCCTCGGTGACGGTGATGCCCTTGATGCCGACTTCGTGAAGGGCTTCCTTCACTTCATCGAGTTTGAACGGCTTAATGATGGCTTCGATCTTCTTCATGGGTCTCTCGTGTACGAGGTGCCAACGCCGGCAGGCACCGTCCACGGCTCTGCCGACGGTCCGATGTAAAGCACGTTGCGTGCCAATCGGAGCGGTTGCGGTTCGGCAGCGTGGGATGCCGGGCCGCAGCGCACCGATGCCACCGGGGGCGGCACGTGGCTGCCAACGGATGAGGCGAAGTGAACAATATTTGTGCACAAGCTGCAAGCAATCCGCGCAGCCTCGCCCGTTCGGAGGGGGTGGGGCCGGCTTTTCACGTTGATGAATGCGGTGAAAAATAGAGCTTGACCCGACCCCTCCCTTGGGGCAAATAGGCGGCCCCGGTGGCGGTGGTAGCTCAGTTGGTAGAGCTCTCGGTTGTGGTCCGAGCGGTCGTGGGTTCGAGTCCCATCCATCGCCCCAGTCCTCCTTGATGGCGGATGCGCTTGTCTCGTCGGTGTTTCTCGCTGACATTGCATCGGCGGACATGGCGGGCGGGGTTTTGACGGACGGGTCATTCCGTTCTTTGGTGGCGGTGGTAGCTCAGTTGGTAGAGCTCTCGGTTGTGGTCCGAGCGGTCGTGGGTTCGAGTCCCATCCATCGCCCCAGTCCTTCTTTCCAATTCCCGTGCCAGACGGGCCGTTTCTCTCATTCCTCCTGTGCCCGGCTTTGCTGCGGCCGCAACGGCGCTTATTGTGCCGGATGACGGTGATGCGGGATTGCGGCGGGTGGAGGCGATGGACGAACTGCTTTCCGTGGCGGAGATGTATCGCGCCGACGCGCTGACCATGGCGGGCGGCGTGCCGGGCCCGGTGCTGATGGAAGCGGCGGGGGCCGCGGTGGTGCGCGCGGTCTGCGAGCGCTGGGCGCCGCACCCGACCGTCGTCCTGTGCGGACCGGGCAACAACGGCGGCGACGGCTTCGTCATCGCGCGTCTTCTTCTCGAAGCGGGCTGGCCGGTGCGGCTGGCCCTGCTGGGCTCGCGCTCCGCCCTGCGCGGCGACGCGGCGGTGGCGGCCGGGCGCTGGACCGGACCGATTGAAGCCGCCGATCCCTGGCTGCTGGAAGGCAACCCCCTGGTCATCGACGCGCTGTTCGGAGCCGGGCTGGCCCGCCCGCTCGACGGCATGGCCAAGGAGGTGGTCGAGGCGATGGCGGGGCGCACCGTCGTCGCCGTGGACGTGCCGAGCGGCCTGCACGGCGACAGCGGACAGGTGATGGGCGTGGCCCCGCAGGCGGCGCTGACCGTCACGTTCTTCCGCCGCAAGCCCGGCCATCTGCTCCTGCCGGGGCGCGTCCTGTGCGGCGAGGTGGTGGTCGCCGACATCGGCATTCCCGACACCGTGCTGGACGCCATCGCGCCGCCGACCCTGGTGAACGGCCCCGATCTGTGGCGTCGCCGCTATCCCTGGCCGCGGCTCGACGCCCACAAATACGCGCGGGGGCATGCGGTGGTGCTGGGCGGGGCGCGGATGACCGGCGCGGCGCGGCTGTCGGCGCGGGGCGCCCTGCGCGCCGGGGCGGGGCTGGTGACGGTGGCCTGCCCGCCCGACTCGGTGCCGATCTACGCCGCCGGCTCGCCCAGCCTGATCGTGACCGAGGTGGCGGACGCTGCCGCCTTCGAGGCCCTGCTGGCGGATCCGCGCAAGAACGCGGCGCTGCTGGGGCCGGGTGCCGGTGTCGGGAAGGGTACGCGGGATCACGTTCTCGCCGCTCTCGGCGCCGGCAAGGCCTGCGTGCTGGACGCCGACGCGCTGACCAGCTTCACCGAGTCGCCCGCCGACCTGCTCGGCCGGTTGAACGAACGCTGCCTGCTGACCCCGCACGAGGGCGAGTTCGCGCGGATCTTTCCGGATCTCGCGGCGGAGGGCGGCAAACTGACGCGCGCCCGCGCCGCTGCGGCGCGCTGCGGCGCCGTCGTCCTTCTGAAGGGCGCCGACACGGTGGTCGCGGCGCCGGATGGACGGGCCGTCGTCAACGCCAACGCTCCGGCCGATCTGGCGACCGCCGGGTCGGGAGACGTGCTGGCGGGCATCGCGCTCGGGCTGATCGCTCAGGGGATGGACGCATTCGACGCCGCCTGCGCCGCGGTCTGGCTGCATGGCGAGGCGGCGAACGCGTTCGGGCCGGGTCTGATCGCCGAGGATTTGCCGGATGCGCTGCCGGGGGTGCTGAAACGCCTGAAGGCAGAGGGGCGCTGACCCGGCTTCCCCAGGGCATACATACGCCTGGACAGGGGGTTTACTCTTAAGGCCGGGCTCAAGCTATGGCTTGCCGAGAGCGCGCCCGCACGCCAGACTCTGGGTATGAGCGAGACGCCCGAGACCAAATCCGCCGAATCCGGTCCAGCCCAGCCTCCCGCCGCCGGGGCGCCGCCGGGCCTGCTCGACCGCACCCTGGACACGCTGCGGGCGGGCTGGCGCGAGATCGCCGCCTCCGCCCGCGGTGTGGTCGGCGCGGCGCCGCGCGCCAATCTGCCCAAGGAAGACGCCGAGCGGCTGAAGGAGCAGATCGAAGCCTGTCTGGAAGGCCGCGGCGGCGAAGTGTCGGCGCGGGCGCGGGCGGCGCAGCTCGGCCGCACCTATCTGGCGCTGGACGGGCAGGGGCGTCGCAACTTCCTGATGATGCTGGCGCGTGACTTCGATGTTGACCGCGCCGCCGTCGATCAGGCGATGGCGACCTTCCAGACGGCGGGCGACCCGGTGTCGCGCGGCCACGCCGAGCGCGCCCTGCGCCGCGCGCTGGAGCCGCCGCGGCTGCGGCTGCTGACCCAGTTCAACGGCCTGCCCGAAGGGGTGAAGTTCCTGGTCGATCTGCGCGCCGAACTGATGGAGATGGCGCGCGGCGAACCGCTGCTCCAGGCGCTGGAGGACGATCTCAAGAGCCTGCTGCGCAACTGGTTCGACGTGGGCTTCCTGGAGATGCGCCGGATCACCTGGGACAGCCCGGCCTCGCTCCTGGAAAAGCTCATCAAGTACGAGGCGGTGCACGAGATCAGCGGCTGGCGGGACCTCAAGGACCGCCTCGATTCCGACCGGCGCTGCTTCGCCTTCTTCCACCCGCGCATGCCGAACGAGCCGCTGATCTTCGTCGAGGTCGCGCTGGTCCAGGGCATGTCGGACAATGTCCAGGCGCTGCTCGACCCCTCCGCGCCGGTCTGCGACCCGAAGAGCGCCGACAGCGCCATCTTCTACTCCATCTCCAACGCCCAGGTGGGGCTGGCGGGAATCAGCTTCGGCAACTTCCTCATCAAGCGGGTGGTGGACGGGCTGACCGGGGAGTTCCCCAACATCAAATGCTTCGCCACCCTGTCGCCGATTCCCGGCTTCCGCCGCTGGCTGGACCGGGAACTGGCCGAGCGCGGTGATTCGCTGCTCAGCCCGCCCGAGGCGGAACGCATCGCGGAGGCCATGACCGCCCTGCAGGATGGCGGCGAATCGGACGGGGAGGGCGAAGCGGACGAACGCCCTGTGCTGGCCGCCGCCCTGGCTCTGCCCTCCTGGCACGCGCAGGACGAGCTTCAGAAGCAGCTTCGCGGTCCGCTGATGCGGCTGTGCGCGCATTACCTGACGACGGCGCGGGCGTCGGACCGCCGCAGCGAGCGGCCGGGCGCCGCCCCGGCGCGGGCGCTCGACCCGGTCGCGCACTTCCACCTCAGCAACGGCGCCCGCATGGAGCGGCTGAACTGGCTGGGCGACCGGTCGGCCAAGGGGGTGCGCCAGTCCTGCGGGATGATGATCAACTACCGGTACAAGCTGGGCGAAATCGACGCCAACCACGAGGCTTACCGGGGGGAGGGCAAGGTCAACGCCTCCTCTGCGATCCGCTCCCTGGGCAAGGGGGCAGCATGAGCCGGTCCGCACTTCCCCGCCGGCCGATCCGGGGCACCCTCCATTGGCGTGCGGAACGGCGCCCATTTTGCCTGTTTGCGGCGCGAACCCTGTGCTATAGAGCGGACTTCGCCGGCAGTCCGTCGGGTGTTCCGCACCCGTCGCGGGCTGTCTATGCCATTGCGGGCGTGGCGGAACTGGTAGACGCGCCGGATTTAGGTTCCGGTGACTTCGGTCGTGGGGGTTCGAGTCCCTTCGCCCGCACCATGGCAACAGCTTGGACCGCATGGGAACACACGGTTTCGGGCCGCCCGGACGGGCGCCGCCGGGCCGGACAACGAGATAGGCTTTCGTTCCGATGAACATCACCGAGACCAGCGCCGACGGCCTGAAGCGCGAGTACAAGGTCGTCATTTCCGCCCAGGATATCGAACAGAAGGTGCAGGGCCGGCTCGAAGAGCTGCGCCGGACGGTGCAGCTCCCCGGCTTCCGTCCGGGCAAGGTGCCGGTTGCCGTGATCAAGCAGCGCTACGGCGGCAGCGTGCTGGCCGAGGCTCTGGAGGATGCGATCGCCGACAGCTCGCGCCAGGCGCTGAACGAGCGCGGCCTGCGCATCGCCATGCAGCCGAAGATCAACGTCGAGAAGTACGAGGACGGCGGCGACCTGTCCTACACCATGGGCGTCGAGCTTCTGCCGGACATCGAGCCGGGCGACCTCAGCGGCCTGGAGCTTGAGAAGCCGGTCGCCACGGTCGAGGATTCGGCCGTCGACGAGGCGCTGACCCGTCTGGCCTCCGCCCATTCGGTGCAGGCCCCGGTCACCGAGGACCGCGCGGCCGAGAAGGGCGACATCGCCGTGATCGACTTCGCCGGTTCGGTCGATGGCGAGGCCCTGCCGGGCATGGACGGCAAGGATTACCCGCTGGAGCTGGGCGCCAACCAGTTCGTTCCGGGCTTCGAGGACCAGCTGGTCGGCGCCAAGGCCGGCGAGCACCGCACGGTGAAGGTCACCTTCCCGGCCGACTACCCGCACGACCGCCTGAAGGGCGCGGACACCGTGTTCGAGGTGGACGTCAAGGAACTCCGCAAGAACGTCCCGGCCGAGGTCAACGACGACCTCGCCAAGGAGTTCGGCATGGAGAGCCTGGAGAAGCTGCGCGAGGCCGTCGGCGACCGCATCAAGAGCGAGTACGCCAACGTGTCGCGCCTGCGCGTCAAGCGCCAGCTCCTCGACAAGCTGGCCGAGGCCCACTCCTTCGAGGTCCCGCCGGGCATGGTGGACGTCGAGTTCGAGGGCATCTGGCAGCGCCTTCAGCAGGAGCTGAAGAACGGCACCGCCGGTGAGGACGCCGGCAAGCCGGAAGAGGAGCTGAAGGCCGAGTACCGCGGCATCGCCGAGCGCCGCGTGCGCCTGGGCCTGCTGCTGTCGGAGATCGGCCGCCGCAACGACATCCAGGTGACCCAGGACGAGATCAACCGCGCCCTGATCGCGGAAGCCCGCCGCTTCCCCGGCCAGGAGCGTCAGGTGTTCGAGTTCTTCAAGCAGAACCGGGAAGCGCTGGAAAACCTCCGCGCCCCGATCTTCGAGGACAAGGTCGTCGACTACATCCTGGACCAGGCCAAGGTGAGCGAGAAGCCGGTGTCCGCCGAAGAGCTGATGAAGGACCCCGACGAGGAGGCCGAGGCGGCCTGACGTCAGAAAGGTTGAGGGGCGGCCTACCGGTCGCCCCTTTCCATTCCTATATGTAGACTGCTCAGACGACTAACCGAGCTGCGGGAGCAGGGAAGACCACCATGTACGACTTCGAACCGAAGATGAATGCTCTGGTCCCGATGGTCATCGAGCAGACCAACCGGGGCGAACGAGCGTACGATATTTACTCGCGCCTGCTGAAGGAACGGATCATCTTCTTGATCGGTGGCGTGAACGACGCCGTCGCCAGCCTGATCTGCTCGCAGCTGCTGTTCCTGGAATCGGAAAACCCGAGCAAGGACATCGCGCTCTACATCAATTCGCCGGGCGGCTACGTCTCGGCCGGCCTCGCCATCTACGACACCATGCAGTACATCCGTCCGCAGGTGTCGACGGTGTGCATGGGGCAGGCGGCCTCGATGGGCTCGCTCCTGCTCGCCGCCGGCGCGCCGGGCAAGCGCTTCTCGCTGCCCAACAGCCGGATCATGATCCACCAGCCGTCGGGCGGCGCCCAGGGCCAGGCCTCGGACATCGAGATCCAGGCCCAGGAGATCCTGAAGCTGCGCTCGCGCCTCAACGACATCTACGTCAAGCACACCGGCCAGTCGCTCGACACCATCGAGGCGGCCATGGAGCGTGACAAGTTCATGTCGCCCGAGGAGGCCAAGGCCTTCGGCCTGATCGACGAGGTCGTGGAAAAGCGCCCCGGCTCGATCGGCGACGGCAGCGCCGCCTGAGGGGGCGCGCGAACTAATGATTGATTGCGCCGGTTCCCTGTTGTTGAATGATGGGGAACCGGTCCGATGGATCGGGTTCGATGGATGAGTGAGCGGATGCGTTAACCTTGTCTTGGGCCTTCCCCGGGACAACCTTTGAAAGGACCGGCGTCGGGGGACGCCGCAGGCGGTTGACAGGTTATACGGATCAGTCCCCCGCGAGATGACGGAGTACCGATGAGCAAGTCCAGCAGCGGCGATTCGAAGAACACGCTCTACTGCTCCTTTTGCGGCAAGAGCCAGCACGAGGTCCGCAAGCTGATTGCCGGTCCGACGGTGTTCATCTGCGATGAATGCGTCGAGCTGTGCATGGACATCATTCGCGAGGAGAACAAGACGACCCTCGTGAAGTCCCGCGACGGCGTGCCGACCCCGCGCGACATCCATGCGGTGCTGGACGATTACGTGATCGGCCAGCATCACGCGAAACGTGTCCTTTCTGTTGCGGTGCACAATCACTACAAGCGGTTGGCGCACGGCACGAAGCACAACGACGTCGAACTGGCGAAGTCCAACATCCTGCTGGTCGGCCCCACCGGCTGCGGCAAGACGCTGCTCGCCCAGACGCTCGCCCGGATCATCGACGTTCCCTTCACGATGGCCGACGCCACGACCCTGACCGAGGCGGGCTATGTCGGCGAGGACGTCGAGAACATCATCCTCAAGCTGCTCCAGGCCGCCGACTACAACGTCGAGCGGGCGCAGCGCGGCATCGTCTACATCGACGAGGTCGACAAGATCAGCCGCAAGTCCGACAACCCGTCGATCACGCGCGACGTGTCGGGCGAGGGCGTGCAGCAGGCCCTGCTGAAGATCATGGAGGGCACCGTCGCCTCTGTGCCTCCGCAGGGTGGCCGCAAGCATCCGCAGCAGGAATTCCTGCAGGTCGACACCAGCAACATCCTGTTCATCTGCGGCGGCGCCTTCGCCGGGCTGGACAAGATCATCGCCCAGCGCGGCAAGGGCACCTCGATCGGCTTCGGCGCCGACGTGCGCGGCCCGGACGAGCGCTCGACCGGCGACATCCTGCGCGAGGTCGAGCCCGAGGATCTGCTGAAGTTCGGCCTGATTCCGGAGTTCATCGGCCGTCTGCCGGTGGTCGCGACCCTGTCCGACCTCGACGAGGCGGCTCTGGTCGAGATCCTCACCAAGCCGAAGAACGCCCTGGTCAAGCAGTACCAGCGTCTGTTCGAGATGGAGGACGTCCGTCTGGAGTTCTCCGACGACGCCCTGCGCAACATCGCCCACAAGGCGATCCAGCGGAAGACCGGCGCGCGCGGCCTGCGTTCGATCATGGAGTCGATCCTGCTCGACCCGATGTTCGACCTGCCGGGCCTGTCGGGTGTGGAAAGCATCCTGGTCAACAAGGAAGTGGTCGAAGGGCGGGCAAAGCCGCTCTATGTCCATGCCGAACGCCGCGGCGAGCAGCAGGCGCCGGGCGCCTGATTTCGTCACGTTCGATCAGGATCGGATACGGGGAAGGGCGCCTTTGGGCGCCCTTCGTCGTTTTCGGCGTCCGCACGCGTCGAGGGCGCCGGCCGGGCTGTGGAGCGGCCGGACGGGCATGCCGCACCGCCATACGGAATTGGGGTTCTGGCCCTTGAAGGGGGGCTATGGCTGTGCCACGTTAGAAAAAGTGCCGGTTCGCGTTCCCTGCGCTCATCCCCGAGGCGGGGTTCCTCCCAGGCCCATCCCGGGCTGACGGCGTCCCAATGAAAGAGGCCCAATCAATGTTCGAAATCCCTCGTGGTGCCCTCTATCCGGTCCTGCCGCTCCGCGACATCGTGGTTTTCCCCCACATGATCGTGCCTCTTTTCGTCGGCCGCGAGAAATCCGTGCGCGCCCTGGAAGACGTGATGAAGGACGACAAGCAGATCCTTCTCGTCACCCAGAAGAACGCCGCGCAGGACGATCCGACGCCGGCCGATATCTACAGCGTCGGCACCGTTGGGACCGTGTTGCAGCTGCTGAAGCTGCCCGACGGAACGGTGAAGGTGCTTGTGGAGGGCGGCCAGCGCGCGTCCATCACCAAGTTCGCCGAGAACGAGGATTTCTTCCAGGCCCACGCCGACCTCGTCGAGGAGAAGGTCGGGGAAAGCCAGGAGCTTGAGGCGCTGGGCCGGGCCGTCGTCTCGCAGTTCGAACAGTACATCAAGCTGAACAAGAAGATCCCGCCGGAGGTCCTTGTCTCGATCAACCAGATCGAGGAGCCGGGCAAGCTGGCGGACACGGTGGCCTCCCACCTCGCGCTGAAGATTCCGGAGAAGCAGCAACTCCTGGAATGCGCCACGGTGTCGGAGCGGCTTGAACGGGTCTACGCCTTCATGGAAGGCGAGATCGGTGTCCTCCAGGTGGAAAAGCGCATCCGCAACCGCGTCAAGCGGCAGATGGAGAAGACCCAGCGCGAGTACTACCTCAACGAACAGCTCAAGGCGATCCAGAAGGAACTCGGCGAGACCGAGGACGGCCGCGACGAGTCGGCCGAGCTGGAAGAGAAGATCAACAAGACCCGCTTCTCCAAGGAAGCCCGCGACAAGGCCCTGGCCGAGCTGAAGAAGCTGCGCTCGATGAGCCCGATGTCGGCCGAGGCGACGGTGGTGCGCAACTATCTGGACTGGATGCTGTCCATTCCGTGGAAGAAGCGCACCAAGGTGAAGAAGGATCTGAAGCTCGCCCAGAAGATCCTCGACGCCGACCATTACGGCCTGGAGAAGGTCAAGGAACGCATCCTCGAGTATCTCGCGGTGCAGAACCGCATGAACAAGGTGAAGGGGCCGATCCTCTGCCTCGTCGGCCCGCCCGGCGTCGGCAAGACCTCGCTCGGCAAGTCGATCGCCAAGTCCACCGGCCGCAACTTCGTGCGCATGTCGCTGGGCGGCGTGCGGGACGAGGCCGAGGTCCGCGGCCACCGCCGCACCTACATCGGTTCCATGCCCGGCAAGGTCATCCAGGGCATGAAGAAGGCGAAGTCGTCCAACCCGCTGTTCCTGCTGGACGAGATCGACAAGCTCGGCGCCGACTGGCGCGGCGACCCGTCGTCGGCTCTGCTGGAGGTCCTCGACCCCGAGCAGAACGGCACCTTCAACGACCATTACCTGGAGGTCGACTACGACCTGTCGGACGTGATGTTCGTCTGCACGGCCAACACGATGCGCATGCCGCAGCCGTTGCTGGACCGCATGGAGATCATCCGCGTCGCCGGCTACACCGAGGATGAGAAGGTCGAGATCTCCAAGCGCCACCTGATCGAAAAGCAGGTGGAGGCCAACGGCCTGAAGAAGGGCGAGTTCGCCATCTCCGACGACGCGCTGCGCGACCTGATCCGCTACTACACGCGGGAGGCCGGCGTCCGCAGCCTGGAGCGCGAGATCGCCAACCTCTGCCGCAAGGCCGTGAAGGAGATCCTGATGAAGGGCTCCCCCGGCGCCAAGGTCTCGGTCACCCGCCGGAACCTGGACAAGTACGCCGGCGTCCGCCGCTTCCACTTCGGCGAGGCGGAACTGGAGGATCTGGTGGGCGTCACCACCGGTCTGGCCTGGACGGAAGTGGGCGGCGAGCTGCTGTCCATCGAGGCGGTCAGCCTGCCCGGCAAGGGGCGCGTGACCACCACCGGCAAGCTCGGCGACGTCATGAAGGAGTCGGTCCAGGCGGCGGAGAGCTACGTCAAGTCGCGGGCCACCGCCTTCGGCATCAAGCCGACGCTCTTCGAGAAGCGGGACATCCACGTCCACGTGCCCGAAGGCGCCACCCCGAAGGACGGCCCGTCGGCGGGCGTGGCGATGATCACCTCGATCGTCTCGGTGCTCACCGGCATCGCGGTCCGCAAGGACGTGGCGATGACCGGCGAGATCACCCTGCGCGGCCGGGTGCTGCCCATCGGCGGTCTGAAGGAGAAGCTGCTGGCCGCCCTGCGCGGCGGTCTCAAGCATGTGCTGATCCCGAACGACAACGAGAAGGACCTCGCCGACATTCCGGACAACGTGAAGCGCGGCCTGGAGATCATCCCGGTCAGCACGGTCGACGACGTCCTCAAGCACGCCCTGGTTCGGGCGCTCGAGCCGATCGAGTGGAAGGAGCCGGAGGCGGTCGAGCCGGCGGTCGCCAAGCCGCAGCCCGATGGCGGCGGCGAGGTGCTGCGTCACTGATCACGCCCGGCGTTTAAAGCGCCCTTAAAGCGCTACCATGCTTCGCATCGCCCGCCCGTCTGCAATTGACGGGCGGGCGATGTCGCGTTTATCGTTTGAATGCGTGAAGTCATTGGGCGGCTTTGCTTCCATTTTCTTTGCCGGATTGAGAAGGGGGGAAGTAAGTGAACAAGAACGATCTGGTGGCGCACGTCGCCGACGCCGTGGGTTTGTCCAAAACCGATGCCACCAAGGCGGTCGACGCCGTTTTCGACGGCATCGCCGACTCGCTCAAAAATGGGGAGGAGGTTCGTCTGGTCGGCTTTGGCACCTTTGCGGTGTCCGAACGCGCCGCCAGCGAGGGCCGCAACCCGCGCACCGGCGAGAAGATCGCCATCCCCGCATCGAAGCTGCCGAAGTTCAAGCCGGGCAAGACGCTGAAGGACGGCCTGAAGTGATGACGGCCTGACAAGATGACGGCTTGAACGGATAAGGCATTCCGGGCATAGTGCGCGTCGGTCGGCATGGTCCGGCCGGCTTTGCGTTGTCTGGATGACATGTCCGGGCGACGAGGCGGCGCGGGCGATTAGCTCAGCGGTAGAGCATCTCGTTTACACCGAGAGGGTCGGGGGTTCGAAACCCTCATCGCCCACCAGCGCGCCCGATCCTTATCGCCCGCCGTTTTTCAAATTCGTGATTGACACGTCATGCGTCGGGCGGCTAGAAACCGCCCATCGGCGACGGGGCGTGGCCCCGGAAACCGCGCTGCGATCCTATGACACGGACGCTTGTTCTTGCGCGTTTCACTTCGCCGCGTTGCGCGGGTGTAGCTCAGTTGGTTAGAGCGCCGGCCTGTCACGCCGGAGGCCGCGGGTTCAAGTCCCGTCACTCGCGCCATTCTCTTTTTTCCCCATTCTCCTTTTCCCCAATGAAAACGAAGCGTTCGCGGCTTTATCGGCAGGCTCGCGATCCCTATATCCGATAAGCTCGACCCGCATATCCGATAAGCCGGATAGAGAACAGGGTCATTTAAAAAGTTTGGTATTACCAAGGACATCCGCTCATTTCCGCAGAGTGGATTCCTTGGCCGAAAGCGATTCAAAGCGCTTTCCTTGATCACGCTCTCGTCATATATTCCGCCCCGTCTGATGGGCTAATCCAAGGCATTCCAGCCACGACACCGCGCGTCGGCCGATTACGGGCCGTACCGGCGATCGTGGCGTGGGCTTATGGGAGGACCGCGGTGACCAACCCGCTGATCATTGAGTACCTTCCGATCCTGGTGTTCCTGTTGATCGGTATCGCGCTGGCCGTGGTGATGGTTGGCGCGTCTTACGTCATCAGCCCGAAGAATCCGGATTCGGAGAAGCTCTCCCCCTACGAGTGCGGCTTCGAGCCGTTCGAGGATGCCCGCACGAAGTTCGACGTGCGGTTCTATCTGGTCTCCATCCTGTTCATCATCTTCGACCTCGAGGTCGCCTTCCTGTTCCCGTGGGCCGTGGCGCTCGGGGACATCGGCCTCTTCGGCTTCTGGTCGATGATCGTGTTCCTTGGGATCCTGACCATCGGCTTCATTTATGAGTGGAAGAAAGGAGCTCTGGAATGGGAGTAGAGGCTGCCAAGCTGGCGCCGATTCCGCCCGGACCGGAACAGGACGCCTATCTCCGCGCGGTCACCGAGGAGATCCAGGAAAAGGGCTTCATCACGGCGAAGTACGAGGACGTGCTCGCCTGGGCCCGCACCGGATCGCTGTGGCCGATGACCTTCGGCCTGGCCTGCTGCGCGGTGGAGATGATCCACGCCTACATGAGCCGGTACGACCTGGACCGTTTCGGCGTCATTCCGCGCCCCAGCCCGCGCCAGTCCGACTGCATGATCGTGGCCGGCACGCTGACCAACAAGATGGCCCCCGCGCTGCGCAAGGTCTATGACCAGATGCCGGAACCGCGCTGGGTCATCTCGATGGGCTCCTGCGCCAACGGCGGCGGCTACTATCACTATTCCTACTCGGTGGTGCGCGGCTGCGACCGGATCGTTCCGGTCGATATTTACGTGCCGGGCTGTCCTCCGACCGCGGAAGCGCTGGTCTACGGCATTCTGCAACTCCAGAAGAAGATCCGGCGCGGCAACCGCATCGCTCGCTGAATAAGAAAAAGGCAGGTCCTGGCCATGTCCGAACAGGCGTTGAAGGAACTTGGGGACCATATCGCCGCGACGCTCGGCGATGACGTCCTGAAGGTCGAGCTGAAGCTTGGCGAGCTGATGGTGACCGTCCGCCGGCCCTCGCTCATCAAGTCGCTCACCTTCCTGCGCGACGATCCGACCTGCTCGTTCGAGCAGCTGCTGGACGTCACCGCTGTGGATTGGCCGGAGCGGGAGGAACGCTTCGAGGTCGTCTACATCCTTTTGAGCTACAAGCACAATCGGCGCCTTCGCGTGAAGGTGACGACCGACGAGGACACGCCCGTGGCCTCCGCGGTGCCGGTGTACAGCGCGGCCGGCTGGTTCGAGCGTGAAACCTGGGACATGTTCGGGATCTTCTTCGCCGACCATCCTGACCTCCGCCGCATCCTGACCGACTATGGTTTCGAAGGTCATCCGTTGCGCAAAGACTTCCCGATGACGGGCTATGTCGAGTGCCGCTACGACGAGGACCAGAAGCGAGTCGTCTACGAACCCGTCCGCCTGACGCAGGATTTCCGCAGCTTCGACTTCCTGTCGCCCTGGGAAGGCATGACGAACGTGATGCTGCCCGGCGACGAGAAGGCCCAGGCCCCTGACACCGGGAGCAAGCCGTGACCACCGCCACGTCCGCACACCCCTCCGCCGGCCAGTCCGGCGGCAAGACCCAGATCAAGCCCTACACCATGAACTTCGGGCCGCAGCACCCTGCGGCCCACGGCGTGTTGCGTCTTGTGATGGAGCTGAACGGCGAGGTCGTCGAGCGCTGCGACCCGCACATCGGCCTGCTGCACCGCGGCACCGAGAAGCTGATCGAGTACAAGACCTACCTGCAGGCCGTTCCGTACTTCGACCGTCTGGACTACGTCAGCCCGATGTGCATGGAGCACGCCTATGTGCTCGGCATCGAGAACCTGCTGCAGATCAAGGCGCCGCTGCGCGCCCAGTACATCCGCGTCCTCTTCTCCGAGATCACGCGCATCCTGAACCACATCCTGTCGATCACCACCGGCGCGCTCGACGTCGGCGCGATCACGCCGGCGCTGTGGGGCTTCGAGGAACGCGAGATCCTCATGGAGTTCTACGAGCGGGTGTGCGGCGCGCGGCTGCATGCGAACTACTTCCGTCCCGGCGGCGTCGCCTGGGATCTGCCCGCTGGCCTGACCGACGACATCTGGGAGTTCACGGAGCGCTTCCCGAAGTTTGTTGACGACATTGACAATCTGCTGACGAACAATCGCATTTTCAAGCAGCGGACCGTCGACATCGGCGTCGTCACCAAGGAAGAGGCGTTCAGCTGGGGCTTCACCGGCCCGATGCTGCGCGGTTCGGGCGTTGCCTGGGACCTGCGCAAGTCGCAGCCCTACGAAGTCTACGACCGCATGGACTTCGACGTCCCGGTCGGCCTGACGGGCGACTGTTGGGCCCGCTACCTCGTCCGCATGGAGGAGATGCGCCAGTCGAACCGCATGATCCGCCAGTGCCTGAAGGAGCTTCCCGAAGGCGCGGTGCGCGCGGAGGAGCGCAAGGTGTCGCCGCCGCCGCGCGGCGAGATGAAGCGGTCGATGGAAGCGCTGATCCACCATTTCAAGCTCTTCACCGAGGGCTTCCACGTCCCGGCGGGCGAAACCTACACCGCCATCGAGGCGCCGAAGGGCGAGTTCGGCGTGTATCTGGTGTCGGACGGCACGAACAAGCCGTACCGCTGCAAGATCCGCGCGCCGGGCTTCGCCCACCTGCAGGGCCTCGACTTCATGTCGAAGGGCTACATGCTGGCCGACGCGGTCGCCAACATCGCGTCCATGGACATCGTGTTCGGAGAAATTGACCGATGAGCGCCCCGGCTCACGACCCGGCCAAGGAGCCGGCCTCCTTCGCCTTCACTCCGGAAAATCTGGAACGGGCGAAGGCCATCATCGCGAAGTACCCGGCGGGCAAGCAGGCCAGCGCCTGCATGCCGCTGCTCGATCTGGCCCAGCGCCAGCACGACGGCTGGCTGCCGCGCGTCGCCATGGACGCCGTGGCCGACCTGCTCGGCATGCCGCGCATCCGCGTGTACGAGGTCGCGACCTTCTACACGATGTTCAACAAGACCCCGGTCGGCAAGCACGTCATCCAGGTCTGCACGACCACGCCGTGCTGGCTGCGCGGGTCCGACGACATCGTGCACACCTGCGAGCGCAAGCTGGGCATCGGCGTCGGCGAAACGACCGCGGATGGCCAGTTCACGCTGCGCGAGGTCGAGTGCTCGGGCGCCTGCGTCAACGCGCCGGTGGTCCAGATCGGCGACGACTACTATGAAGACGTCAGCCCGGAACACATGGAAAAGATCATCGACGCCCTCCAGGGCGGCGAGGTCCCCAAGCACGGCTCGCAGATCGGCCGGCAGTCCTCCGAACCGGTGGGCGGCCCGACGACTCTGAAGGCCTTCACCACCACGGCCGATTGAGGGGGATGCGATGCTTCGCGACGAGGACCGCATTTTCACCAACCTGTACGGCTACCAGAGCTTCGGCCTGGACGCCGCCCGGAAGCGTGGTGACTGGGACAACACCAAGGCCCTGATCGCCCAGGGCAAGGAATGGATCATCGAGCAGGTCAAGGAATCCGGCCTGCGCGGGCGCGGCGGCGCCGGCTTCTCCACGGGCATGAAGTGGTCCTTCATGCCGAAGAACGTGACGGACAAGCCGGTCTACCTCGTCATCAACGCCGACGAAGGCGAGCCGGGCACCTGCAAGGACCGCGACATCCTGCGCCACGATCCGCACAAGCTGATCGAAGGCTGCCTGATCGCCGGTTTCGCCATCGGCGCCTCGGCCTGCTACATCTACATCCGCGGCGAGTTCTACAACGAGGGCTCCAACGTCCAGCGCGCCATCGACGAGGCGTACGAGGCGGGGCTGATCGGCAAGAACGCCTGCGGCACCGGTTACGATTACGACATCTACATCCACCGCGGCGCGGGTGCTTACATCTGTGGCGAGGAGACCGCGCTCATCGAGTCCATCGAGGGCAAGAAGGGCCAGCCGCGCAACAAGCCTCCGTTCCCCGCCCAGGCCGGTCTGTATTCCTGCCCGACCACGGTGAACAACGTCGAATCCATCGCGGTGGTTCCGACCATCCTGCGCCGTGGCGCGGCGTGGTTCGCCGGTCTCGGCCGTCCGAAGAACACCGGCACCAAGCTCTTCTGCATCTCCGGGCACGTCAACAAGCCGTGCAACGTGGAAGAGGAGATGGGCATCCCGCTGAAGGAGCTGATCGAGAAGCATGCCGGCGGCGTGCGCGGCGGGTGGGACAACCTGCTGGCGATCATCCCCGGCGGCTCGTCGGTGCCGCTGCTGCCGAAGTCGATCTGCGACACGGTGCTGATGGACTTCGACAGCCTGCGCGACGTGCGGTCGGGTCTGGGCACCGCGGCGGTCATCGTGATGGACAAGTCCACCGACGTGGTGAAGGCCATCGCCCGCCTCTCCCAGTTCTACGCCCATGAGAGCTGCGGCCAGTGCACGCCGTGCCGCGAGGGCACCGGCTGGATGAACCGCATCATGCAGCGCATGGTGACCGGCAACGCGCGCGTCGAGGAAATCGACATGCTGCTGGAGGTCACCAAGCAGATCGAGGGGCACACCATCTGCGCGCTCGGCGATGCCGCGGCCTGGCCGATCCAGGGCCTGTTCCGGCATTTCCGGCCGGAGGTCGAGCGCCGCATCCTCGACTACCGCAACGCCGCCAAGTCCTTGGCGGCCGAGTAAGGAGCCCGGTTTCCCATGCCGAAACTCACCATCGACGGGATCGAGATCGAAGTCGAGCCGGGCACTTCGATCCTGCAGGCCTGCGAACAGCTGGGCATCGAGATCCCGCGCTTCTGCTACCACGAGCGTCTGAGCGTGCCGGCGAACTGCCGCATGTGCCTCGTGGAGATGGAGCGCGCGCCGAAGCCGGTGGCCGCCTGCGCCATGCCCTGCGGCGACGGGATGGTCGTCAAGACCAACACCGAGCTCGTGCACAAGGCCCGCAAGGGCGTCATGGAATTCCTGCTGATCAACCACCCGCTGGACTGTCCGATCTGCGACCAGGGCGGCGAGTGCGATCTCCAGGACCAGGCGATGGCCTACGGCTTCGACCGTGGCCGCTATGGCGAGAACAAGCGCGCCGTCCAGGACAAGTACATGGGGCCGCTGATCCGGACCGAGATGACGCGCTGCATCCACTGCACGCGCTGCATCCGCTTCGTGAGCGAGATCGCCGGCGTTCCCGACCTCGGCGCGGTGAACCGCGGCGAGCATATGGAGATCACCACCTTCGTCGAGAAGGCCATCGGCTCGGAGCTGTCGGGCAATCTCGCCGACGTCTGTCCGGTGGGCGCCCTGCTGTCCAAGCCCTATGCCTTCACGGCCCGCCCGTGGGAGCTGCGCAAGACCGAGACGGTCGACGTGCTGGACGCGGTCGGCTCGAACATCCGCGTCGACACCCGCGGCCCCGAGGTGATGCGTGTCCTGCCGCGCGTCAACGAGGACGTGAACGAGGAGTGGATCGCCGACAAGACCCGCTTCGCCTATGACGGGCTGAAGCGCCAGCGTCTCGACCGCCCCTACGTCCGCAAGGACGGCAAGCTCCAGCCGGCGACCTGGGCAGAGGCCTTCCAGGCCATCGCCGCCAAGGTCAAGGGTGTCCCGGGCAACCGCATCGCCGCCATCGCGGGCGATCTGGCCGACACCGAGTCCATGCTGGCGCTCAAGGAGCTGATGGCCGGCCTCGGCTCGGCCAACATCGACTGCCGCCAGGACGGTGCCCTGTTCGACACGTCGTCCCGCGCGGGCTACCTGTTCAACAGCGGCATCGCCGGGATCGAGCGGGCGGACGTCATCCTGCTCGTCGGCACCAACCCGCGCTGGGAAGCCACCATCGTCAACGCCCGCATCCGCAAGCGCTACCTGATGGGTGGCCTGAAGGTGGCGGTGGTCGGCGAGGCCCGCGAGCTGACCTACCCGTACAGCCATCTCGGCACGGGTGCCGGCGCGCTGCAGCAGCTCGTCGACGGCACGCACGCCTTCGCGGACGTGCTGCGCGGCGCCAAGAACCCGATGGTCATCCTCGGCGCCGGCGCCTTCCGCCGCAAGGACGGCGCCGCCGTCCAGGCCGCGGTGCGCAAGCTGGCCGAGACCTTCAACGTGGTTCAGGACGGCTGGAACGGCTTCAACGTGCTGCACACGGCGGCGTCCCGCGTTGGCGGCCTCGACATCGGCTTCCTGCCGGGCGAGGGCGGTCGCGGCACCGCCGGCATCGTGGAGGGGGCGGGGAAGGGCGAGATCGACGTGGTGTACCTGCTGGGCGCCGACGAGATCGACACCGCCGCGCTCGGCAAGGCCTTCGTGGTCTACCAGGGCCACCACGGCGACAAGGGCGCCCATCGCGCCGACGTCATCCTGCCGGGTGCCGCCTACACCGAGAAGAACGCCATCTACGTCAACACCGAGGGCCGTCCGCAGCAGGCGCGTCTCGCCACCTTCCCGCCCGGCGAGGCTCGGGAGGACTGGAAGATCCTGCGCGCCCTGTCGGAACAACTCGGCCACAAGCTGCCCTACGACAGCCTGGCCCAGCTGCGCCGCCGTCTGGCGGAGGTCAACCCGGTCTTCGCGGCGATCGGCACCGTCACGCCGGCCCCGTGGGCGCCGTTCGGTGCGGAGGGGCTGGTCGATGACTCGCCGTTCTTCTCGACGGTCGCGAACTACTACATGACCGACCCGATCAGCCGCGCCTCGGTGACCATGGCTCGTTGCGCCGAGACGTTCGTGAAGCCCGCCGAGAGCGCCCAGGAGAGGACCGGTACCCATGGCTGAGTTCTGGAGCGGCTTCCTTCTGCCGCTGATCATCATCGTCCTCAAGATCCTGGCGATCGTCGTGCCGCTCCTGGTGGCCGTGGCCTTCATGACCTACGCCGAGCGTAAGATCATGGGCGCCATGCAGCTCCGCCAGGGTCCGAACATCGTCGGCCCGTTCGGGCTTCTGCAGCCTTTCGCGGACGGCCTGAAGCTGTTCGCGAAGGAGCAGATCCTGCCGGTCGGCGCGAACCGCTTCGTCTTCTATCTGGCGCCGATGCTGACCTTCTTCCTGGCGCTGGTCGCCTGGGCGGTCATTCCCTTCGACTACGGCATGGTGCTGGCCGACATCAACGTCGGCATCCTGTACCTGTTCGCGATCTCGTCGCTGGGCGTGTACGGCATCGTGATGGCCGGCTGGGCGTCGAACTCGCGCTACGCCTTCCTCGGCGCGCTGCGCTCGGCGGCGCAGATGGTGTCCTACGAGGTCTCGATGGGCCTCGTCATCATCTCGGTCCTGCTCTGCGTCGGGTCGCTGAACCTGACGAAGATCGTGGAGGCGCAGGAGACGATCTGGTTCGCCATCCCGCTGCTGCCGATGTTCGTCATCTTCTTCATCTCGGCGCTGGCGGAAACCAACCGTTCGCCCTTCGACCTGCCGGAAGGCGAGTCGGAGCTGGTGGCCGGCTTCATGGTGGAATACAGCTCGGCCCCCTTCGCGCTCTTCTTCCTTGGCGAATACGCCAACATGATCCTGATGAGCGCGATGACCAGCATCCTGTTCCTGGGAGGCTGGCTGCCGCCGCTGCCGTTCGCGCCCTTCACCTGGGTGCCCGGTCCGATCTGGTTCGCCCTGAAGATCGCCTTCTGCCTGTTCGTCTATGTGTGGGTCCGTGCGACCATGCCGCGCTACCGCTACGACCAGCTGATGCGTCTGGGCTGGAAGGTGTTCCTGCCGTTCTCGCTGCTGTGGGTCGTGCTGACGGCCGGCGTGCTGGTGACGTTCGGCTGGCTGCCGAAGTGATCGGCGCCTGAACGGACCATCGGATCGAGTTTCAAAGAGAAAGCGCGGGCGTCACCCGGAACGGGGCGCCCGCTAGGAAGGAGACGAAGAGGCCATGGCGTTCCTCGATCGTGCGGCGCGCAGCCTGTTCCTGACCGAACTGTTGGGCGGCCTCGGGCTCACCCTGCGCTACATGTTCAAGCCCAAGGTGACCCTGAACTACCCGTTCGAAAAGGGCCCCATCAGCCCCCGCTTCCGCGGCGAGCACGTCCTGCGCCGGTATCCCGGCGGCGAGGAGCGCTGCATCGCCTGCAAGCTGTGCGAGGCGGTGTGTCCGGCCCTGGCCATCACCATCGAGGCCGAACCGCGTGAGGACGGCAGCCGCCGCACCACGCGCTACGACATCGACATGACGAAGTGTATCTACTGCGGCTATTGCCAGGAGGCTTGCCCGGTGGACGCCATCGTCATGGGTCCGAACTTCGAGTTCTCCACCGAGAACCGTGAAGAGCTTTTCTACAACAAGCAGAAGCTGCTGGCGAACGGCGACCGCTGGGAAGCGGAGATCGCCCAGAACCTCGCGGCCGAGGCGCCGTACCGGTAAGTCGTTGCAGTGCGGTAAGCGGAAACGGGGATAACGATGATTGTTCAAGGCATCGCCTTCTACGTCTTTGCCGCGCTGCTGGTGGCCTCCGGTGTGATGGTCATCTCGGCGCGGAATCCGGTTCATTCGGTCCTTTATCTGGTCCTGGCCTTTTTCCAGGCCGCCGGCCTGTGCGTGCTGCTCGGGGCCGAGTTCATCGCGATGATCCTGGTGATCGTCTATGTGGGCGCGGTCGCGGTGCTGTTCCTGTTCGTGGTGATGATGCTCGACATCAACTTCCGCGAGCTGCGGGCGGGCGCCTTGCAGTATCTGCCGATCGGCGGGCTGATCGGTCTCATCCTGCTGGCCGAGCTGGCCGCCGTGCTCGGCGGCTGGATCATCGCGCCGGCGGCGGAGAAGGCCGCCTCGGCGCCGGTCGCGGCGATGAGCGGTGCGACCAACACCGAGCAGCTCGGCCAGCTGATCTACACCCACTACGTCTATCTGTTCCAGGCGTCGGGCCTCGTGCTGCTGATCGCCATGATCGGCGCCATCGTCCTGACCCTGCGGCAGCGCGAGGGTGTCCGGAAGCAGAACATCGGCTCCCAGCTCGCCCGTCGGCGCGAGGACGTGGTCGCCATCCGCAAGGTGCCGACCGGGGAGGGCGTGTGATCATGGAAATCGGTCTCGGGCATTATCTGACGGTCTCGGCCATCATCTTCACGCTCGGCGTCCTCGGCATCTTCCTCAACCGGAAGAACGTCATCATCATCCTGATGTCGATCGAGATGATGCTGCTCGCCGTGAACCTGAATCTGGTGTCGTTCTCGGTCTTCCTGAACGATCTGGTCGGGCAGGTCTTCTCCATGATCATCCTGACCGTCGCCGCCGCCGAGGCGGCCATCGGTCTCGCCATCCTGGTGGTGTACTTCCGCAACCGCGGCTCCATCCGGGTCGAAGACATCAATCTGATGAGGGGCTAAGGCAGCGCCATGGAAGTCCTTGTCGTATTCCTCCCGCTCCTGGCGTTCCTCGTCGCGGGTTCCATCGCCCTGTTCGGCGGGCCGAAGGCGGAGCCGGCGCACGCCGGCGGCCACGATCACCATGGCCATGACCACGGTCATGGCCACGACGCCCATGCGCATGACGCGCACGCGCACGACGAGCATCACGATGATGCCCACCACGACGACGGCCACGACGACCATCACGTCGTCGCCGGGCCGCCCACCGTGGGCGACCGCGCCGCGCAGTTCGTCACCACCGGTGCCGTCCTGCTCTCCGCGATCCTGTCCTGGGTGCTGTTCTTCGACGTCGCCGTCGGCGGCCATCCCCGCACGATCGAGCTGATGAGCTGGATGCGCAGCGGCAGCCTGGACGTGTCCTGGGCGCTGCGCGTCGACCAGCTCACCGCGGTCATGCTGGTGGTGGTCAACACCGTGTCGTCGATGGTCCACCTCTATTCCATCGGCTACATGGCCGAGGACCCGCAGAAGCCGCGCTTCATGGGCTACCTGTCGCTGTTCACCTTCGCCATGCTGATGCTGGTGACGGCCGACAACCTCGTGCAGCTCTTCTTCGGCTGGGAAGGCGTGGGTCTCGCCTCCTACCTGCTCATCAACTTCTGGTACGAGAAGCCCTCGGCCAACAACGCGGCGATCAAGGCCTTCCTGGTCAACCGCGTCGGCGACTTCGGCTTCGTGCTCGGCATCTTCGCGATCTTCGTGCTGACGGGCTCCGTCCAGTTCGACGCGATCTTCGCCAAGGCGCCGGAGCTGGCCGGCCAGACGCTGCATTTCCTGAGCTGGAACTTCGACGCGCTGACCGTCACCTGCCTGCTGCTCTTCATCGGCGCCATGGGTAAGTCGGCGCAGCTCGGCCTGCACACCTGGCTGCCGGACGCCATGGAAGGCCCGACCCCGGTGTCGGCGCTCATCCACGCGGCCACCATGGTGACCGCCGGCGTGTTCATGGTCTGCCGCCTTTCCCCGGTCTTCGAATACGCCCCGACGGCGCTGGAGATCGTGGCCGTGGTCGGCGCCCTGACGGCCTTCGTCGCGGCGACCATCGGTTTCACCCAGTTCGACATCAAGCGCGTCATCGCCTATTCGACCATGAGCCAGCTCGGCTACATGTTCTTCGCCGCCGGCGTCTCCGCCTACGGCGCCGCGATGTTCCACCTGTTCACGCACGCCTTCTTCAAGGCCCTGCTGTTCCTCGGCGCCGGTTCGGTGATCCACGCCCTGCACCATGAGCAGGACATGCGCAACATGGGCGGCGTCTGGCGCAAGATCCCCTTCACCTACGCGGTGATGTGGATCGGCAACCTCGCTCTGGCCGGTCTGCCCTTCTTCGCCGGCTACTACTCCAAGGACATGATCCTGGAGGCGGCCTTCGCCTCGGCCAGCCCGGTCGGCAAGTTCGCCTTCGCGCTCGGCATCGCCGCGGCCCTGCTGACCGCCTTCTACTCCTGGCGCCTGCTGTTCATGACCTTCCACGGCAAGCCGCGGATGGAGAAGTCGGTCTTCGACCACGCCCATGAATCGCCGGTCGTCATGCTGATCCCGCTGGCCGTCCTGGCGGTGGGCGCCCTGTTCGCCGGGTTCGGCTTCCACGAGCTGTTCATCGGCCACAGCATGGAGCATTTCTGGGGCAAGACCATCCTGGTGCTGGCGGACAACAACAGCATCGAGGCGGCGCACCACCACACCCCGGGCTGGGTCAAGCTGGCTCCGCTGGTCGTCGGCCTGATCGGCATCGCGCTCGCCTACATCATGTACATGGCGATCCCGGGCCTGCCGGAGAAGGTCGCCACCACGTTCCGTGGGGTGCACCAGTTCCTGTACAACAAGTGGTACTTCGACGAGCTGTACGACCGTCTGTTCGTGCGTACGGCCAAGTATCTGGGCTACGGCCTTTGGAAATCCGGCGACGGCGCCGTGATCGACGGTGTCGGTCCGGACGGGATCGCCGCCGTCACCCGCGACGTCGCGGCGCGCGCCAGCCGCCTCCAGTCCGGCTATGTCTATCACTACGCCTTCGCGATGGTGATCGGCGTGGTGCTGCTGGTCGCCTGGCTCTCGGTGTTCGGTTGAGCGGTTTGAAGGGGAACAAGAACAATGGCTAGCTGGCCGCTCCTGTCGTTCACGACCTTCCTGCCGCTGGCCGGTGTGGCGCTGATCCTGCTGTTCTGCAGGGGCAACACGCCGGATGTGGTTCGGAACGTCCGTTACGTCGCGCTCTGGACGACGGTCATCACCTTCGTCCTGTCGCTGTTCATCTGGTTCAACTTCGACCCGCGCAACCCGGGCTACCAGCTCGTGGAGAAGGCGGCGTGGATCCCGGAGTTCGGGATCTCCTACCACATGGGTGTGGACGGCATCTCGATGCTGTTCGTCATCCTCTCCACCTTCCTGATGCCGCTCTGCATCCTCTCCTCCTGGGAGGCGGTGCAGACCCGGGTGAAGGAATACATGATCGCCTTCCTCGTGCTGGAAACCCTCATGGTGGGGATGTTCTGCGCGCTGGATTTCGTCCTCTTCTACATGTTCTTCGAGGGCGTGCTGATCCCGATGTTCCTGATCATCGGTGTCTGGGGCGGTGCGCGGCGCGTCTACGCGGCGTTCAAGTTCTTCCTCTACACGCTGCTCGGCTCGGTCCTGATGCTGCTGGCCATCCTGGCCATGTACTTCGCGGCCGGCACGACGGACATCCCGACGATCACGGCGACCCACTTCCCGCGCAACATGCAGCTCTGGCTGTGGCTGGCCTTCTTCGCGTCCTTCGCGGTGAAGGTGCCGATGTGGCCGGTGCACACCTGGCTCCCCGACGCCCACGTCGAGGCGCCGACCGCCGGGTCGGTCATCCTGGCCGGCGTCCTGCTGAAGATGGGCGGCTACGGCTTCCTGCGCTTCAACATCCCGATGCTGCCCGAGGCGACCGAGTATTTCGCGCCGATGGTCTACGCCCTGTCGATCGTCGCGGTGATCTACACCTCCCTCGTCGCTCTGGCGCAGGAGGACATGAAGAAGCTGATCGCCTACTCCTCCGTCGCCCACATGGGCTTCGTCACCATCGGCATGTTCGCGCTGAACCAGCAGGGCATCGAGGGCTCGATCTTCACGATGCTGTCGCACGGCATCGTCTCGGGCGCGCTCTTCCTCTGCGTCGGCGTGGTCTATGACCGGCTGCACACCCGCGAGATCGCCCGCTACGGCGGTCTGGTGAAGAACATGCCGAAATACGCGGTGGTGTTCCTGTTCATGACCATGGCCTCGGTCGGCCTGCCGGGCACCTCCGGTTTCGTCGGCGAGTTCCTGGTCCTGCTCGGCGCCTTCCGCGACAACACCTGGGTCGCCTTCCTGGCCGCCACCGGCCTGATCCTGGGCCCGGCCTACGCGCTGTGGCTGTTCCGCCGCGTCGTGTACGGCAAGCTGGTCAAGGCGGATGTCCGCGCGATGTTCGACCTGAACACCCGCGAGGTCGCCATCTTCCTGCCGCTGATCGTCGTGGTGCTGTGGATGGGCGTCTACCCGAACAGCTTCCTGAACGTCACCTCGGCGTCGGTCGGGCAGCTGATCCAGACCTACCAGACCAAGCTGGCCGCCGCTCAGGGCGGGGCCGACGTCTCCGTCGCCGCGCGCTAGAGGTTCCGACATGACCGCTGTGTTTCCCGACATCTGGCCGGCCCTGCCGGAAATCTTCCTCGCCTGCGCCGGCATGGCCCTGCTGCTGATCGGCGTGTTCCGCGGCGACGGCTTCACGCGCCCCATCGGCTACATGACGATGGTCGCGCTGCTGCTGGCCGCCATCCTGACCATGGGCTACGGCACCGGCCGGGTCGTCACCTTCAACGGCCTCTTCGTGATGGACGCCTTCGGCGTCTTCATGAAGGTGCTGATCCTCGTCGCCGCCTCGCTGTCGGTCCTCCTCGCGCTCGGCTTCAACGAGCGCGAGAAGATGGCCCGGTTCGAGTTCCCGGTGCTGATGCTCTTCGCCACGCTCGGCATGCTGATGATGGTGTCGGCCAACGACCTCATCTCGCTCTATGTCGGGCTGGAGACGCAGAGCCTCGCGCTCTACGTCATCGCCGCCTTCCGCCGCGACAGCGCCAAGTCGTCGGAAGCGGGCCTGAAGTACTTCGTGCTCGGCTCGCTCTCCTCGGGCATGCTGCTGTACGGCGCCTCGATGGTCTACGGCTTCGCCGGCACGACCTCCTTCGACAAGATCGCCGCCCTGTTCGCCGGCGGCGCGCACCCGTCGGTGGGCGTCATCATCGGTCTGGTCTTCGTCACCGCCGGCCTGGCCTTCAAGATTTCCGCCGTTCCGTTCCACATGTGGACGCCGGACGTCTACGAGGGCGCGCCGACCCCGGTCACGGCCTTCTTCGCCGCCGCCCCGAAGGTCGCCGCCATCGCGCTGTTCACCCGCCTGCTGATCGAGCCGTTCGGCCATCTGGCGCACCAGTGGCAGCAGATCATCATCGTCAGCTCGATCCTCTCGATGTCGCTCGGCGCCTTCGCGGCGATCACCCAGAGCAACATCAAGCGGCTGATGGCCTACAGCTCCATCGGTCACGTCGGCTACGCCCTGGTCGGCCTCGCCTCCGGCACCCAGGAAGGCGTGCGCGGCGTGCTGATCTACATGGCGGTCTACATCGTCATGAACATCGGCACCTTCGCGGTCATCCTGTGCATGAAGCAGCAGGGCCGCATGGTCGAGGAGATCAAGGACCTCGCCGGCCTGTCGCGCACCAACCCGCTGCTGGCGGGCGCGATGGCGGTGTTCATGTTCTCCATGGCGGGCATCCCGCCGATGGCCGGCTTCTTCAGCAAGCTCTACGTCTTCCTCGCCGCCATCGAGGCGCAGCTCTACACGCTGGCGGTGATCGGCGTGCTGACCAGCGTCGTGGGCGCCTTCTACTATCTGCGCATCATCAAGATCATGTACTTCGATGAGCCGGTGGAGGCGTTCGACAAGATCGGCGACGACGGGATGACCGGCATCCTGATCGCCACCGGCCTGTTCACCCTGCTGTTCTTCGTGGTTCCGGCGCCGATCCTGAACTACGCGGCGGCGGCGGCGGCCTCGCTGTTCGCCGGATGACGGCAGAGTACGAAGCGGAGGCGGCGCGTTTGCGCCTGCCTCCGGGCTTCCGGGTGATGGCCTTCGACTCCGTCGGCAGCACGAACGACGAGGCGAAGGCCTTCGCGCGTTCGGGGGCTGCCGAAGGCACCATCGTCTGGGCGAAGCGGCAGGACTCGGGCCGCGGCCGCCGCGGCCGGGCCTGGACCTCGCCGGAAGGCAATCTCTACAGTTCGACCATTCTGCGTCCCTCGCGCCCGCCGGCCGAGGCGGCGCAGATTTCGTTCGTGGCGGCGCTCGCCATCGCCGACACCGCCGCCGCCGTTCTTCCCGATCCGGAGGGCGTGCGCTGCAAATGGCCGAACGACGTGCTGGTGCATGGCCGCAAGCTGTCCGGCATCCTGCTCGAGTCGGAGGCCGCCGCCGGGGGAGGAATCTCCTGGCTGGTGCTCGGCGTCGGCATCAACCTGCGGCATTTTCCCGAGGGCACGGACTACGCGGCCACCTCGCTGGCGGCGGAGGGGGCTCCGGCGCTCCAACCAGCGGCGCTCCTGGAGATCTACGCGGAGCAGCTGGCCCGCTGGTACACGGTGTGGGCGGAGCATGGTTTCGGCCCCGTGCGCGACGCCTGGCTGAAGCGGGCGCGGGGGCTGGGCGAGCCCATCGTCGTCCGTCTGCCGGACCGCACGCTGACCGGCACCTTCGCCGATCTGGACAGCGACGGCGTTCTGTTGCTTGATCGGGATGACGGGGCGGGGCGCCAGCGCATCGCCGCCGGAGACGTGTTTTTCCCACCCGCGGTGGAGACCTGAGAGATGCTGCTCGCCATCGACGCCGGAAACACCAACGTGGTGTTCGCGATCTATGAGGGCGACCAACAGCGCGGCCTGTGGCGCACGGCGACCGACAAGAAGCGCACCGCCGACGAATACATGGTGTGGCTGACCCACCTGATGGCGCTGAAGGGCATGGGCCCGGCGGACGTCGACAGCACCATCATCGCCAGCGTGGTGCCCGGCGCCACCTTCAACCTGAAGCGCCTGTGCAAGGACCATTTCGGCTGCGAGCCGCTGGTGGTCGGCCAGCCGGGGGTCGATCTCGGCACCCGCGCGCTGGTGGACCGGCCGGACGAGGTCGGCGCCGACCGGCTGGTCAACACGGTGGCGGCGGCGGCCACCTACCAGACGCCGTTGATCGTCATCGACTTCGGCACGGCGACGACCTTCGACGTGGTCGACCGCGACGGCAACTACCGCGGCGGCGTCATCGCGCCCGGCCTGAACCTGTCGCTGGAGGCGCTTCAGATGGCGGCGAGCAAGCTGCCCCGCGTGGAGATCCAGCAGCCGGGCCACGTCATCGGCACCAACACCGTCGAGTGCATGCAGTCCGGTGTCTTCTGGGGCTATGTCGGCCTGATCGAAGGGCTGGTCAACCGCATCCGGGCGGAGTACGGCGAGCCGATGACGGTCGTCGCCACCGGAGGGTTGGGTGTGCTTTTCGCCAAGGCAACCCATGTAATCGAACACACCGACGGCGAACTCACGCTGCGCGGCCTCCTCCTGATCCACAAGCGCAACACGGCCCAATGACCCAACCCGACTCCGCTCCCTCCGTCCACCCGGTCGAGGGAGACGGCGACCTGTTCGCTCCCGAGGACGACGCGCTCTACTTCCTGCCGCTGGGCGGTTCGGGCGAGATCGGCATGAACCTCAACCTCTACGGCCATCGCGGCAAGTGGTTGATGGTGGATCTCGGCATCTCCTTCGCGGACGACACGATGCCGGGGCTGGACGTCATCATGCCCGACCCCGCCTTCATCGCGGAGCGCCGGCACGACCTCGTGGGCATCGTGGTGACGCACGCGCACGAGGATCACCTGGGGGCCATCCAGTATCTGTGGCCGCAGCTCCGCGTGCCCGTCTACTGCACGCCCTTCACCGCCGCCGTCCTGCGCGCCAAGCTGCACGAGCGCGGGTTGGCCGGGGTGGTTCCGGTGCATGAGGTGGCGCTGGGCAGCACCATCGAGGTCGGCCCCTTCTCCGTCGAGTATGTGACGGTCACCCATTCCATTCCCGAGCCGAACGCCCTGGCGATCCGCACCGCCGCCGGCACCGTGCTGCACACCGGCGACTGGAAGCTCGACCCCGAACCGCTGGTGGGGCAGGCCGCCGACGAGGAGCGTCTGCGCGCCATCGGCGACGAGGGCGTGCTGGCGCTGGTCGGCGACAGCACGAACGCCCTGGTGCCCGGCAGTTCCGGATCGGAAGGGAGCGTGCGCAAGACGCTGACCGAGCTGATCGGGCAGTTTCCCGACGTGCGCGTCGCGGTGAGCTGCTTCGCCACCAACGTCGCGCGGCTGGAGAGCATCGCCCACGCCGCGGCGGCGCACGGGCGCCACGTCGCGCTGGTCGGGCGGTCGATGTGGCGGATCAACGAGGCCGCGCGCTCCAACGGCTACCTCGCCGACGTGCCGGCCTTCCTGACCGAGCATGACGCCAACTACGTGCCGCGCGACAAGCTGGTTCTGGTCTGCACCGGCAGCCAGGGGGAGCCGCGCTCTGCGCTCGCCCGCATCGCGTCGGACGACCATCCCCAGGTGTCACTGCAGCGCGGTGACGTGGTGATCTTCTCCTCTCGCGAGATTCCGGGCAACGAGCGGGCCATCGGCCGCATGCAGAACCTGCTGGTCGGGCAGGGCATCCGCATCGTCACCGCCGACGAGGCGCCGGTCCATGTCTCCGGCCACCCGGCGCAGGACGAGCTGGTCCGCATGTACCAGTGGGTGCGCCCGCGCATCGCCGTTCCGGTCCATGGCGAGCAGCGCCACCAGCTGGAGCACGCCAAGCTGGCCCGCGCCTGTCAGGTGCCGGAGGCCCTGGTCCCCGGCAACGGCGACCTGATCCGGCTGGTGCCCGACGCTCCGCCGCGGGTGGTGGCCCAGGTCCGCTCCGGCCGCATGGCCCTGGACGGCAAGCGGTTGATCCCGCTCGACACCGGGCTCATGCGGGCGCGCCATCGGATGGTCCACAACGGCGCCGCCGTGGTGACGCTGGTGATGAACGGGAAGGGCGAGCTGGTGACCGCGCCGCAGATCGCGGTGATGGGGCTGCTCGACGACTCGGCGGACCGCGACATGCTGCTCGACGTGGTGGACGCGGTGCGCGAGGCCGTCGCCGAGATGCCGAAGTCGGCCCGTGCCGACGACGAACAGGTGCGCGCCGCCGCCCGCATCGCCGTCCGCCGCTGCTTCAACGCGACGCACGGCAAGAAGCCGGTGACGGACGTGCATCTCGTCCGTGTATAAGCGTTTCCGACTTTACGCCTTTCGGGAGGACCCATGATCGGGAAGCTGAACCACGTCGCCATTGTCGTGCCGGATCTGACGGCGGCGACCGCGCTCTACCGCGACACGCTGGGCGCCGCGGTGTCCCAGCCGGTGGACCTGCCGCCGCACGGCGTCACCGTCGTCTTCGTCACGCTGCCCAACACGAAGATCGAGCTGCTCCATCCCTTCGGCGAGAAGTCGCCGATCGCCGGCTTCCTGGAGAAGAACCCTTCCGGGGGCATCCACCACATCTGCTACGAGGTGGACGACATCCTGGCCGCCCGCGACCGGCTGAAGGCGCAGGGCGCCCGCGTGCTGGGCGACGGCGAGCCGAAGATCGGCGCCCATGACAAGCCGGTTCTGTTCCTGCACCCCAAGGACTTCTGCGGGACCCTGGTCGAGCTGGAGCAGGCCTGAGTCGCAAAAGGCTGGAACCGGAGGCATGCGATGGGCTGGGTGACGGGCATCAGCGTCTATGTGGTCGTCTGGTGGGTGGTGCTGTTCGCGGTGCTGCCCTGGGGCGTGCGCACCCCGGCCCAGCCCGAGCCGGGCATGGCGAGCAGCGCGCCCGAACGCCCGCGCATCCTCCTGAAATTCGCCGCCACGACGCTGGTCGCGGCGGTGGTGTGGCTGGTCATCTTCGGCATCGTGCAGTCGGACCTGATTTCCTTCCGCGAGATGGCCAGGCCGCACTGATCCCCTTTCCGGAAGGAGCCTTCGCGTGAGCCTGACCTATTGCGGCGCGGCGCCCGGCCACGCGCATCACGGCCCCTACCACGACACCGAGTATGGCTTCCCCACCGCCGATGACCGGGCGCTGTTCGAGAGGCTGGTGCTGGAGATCAACCAGGCGGGCCTGTCCTGGCTGACCATCCTGAAGAAGCGCGAGGCCTTCCGCGCCGCCTTCGACGGCTTCGACATCGACCGCGTCGCCGCCTATGGCGAGGCGGAGCGGGAACGGCTGCTCGCCGATCCGGGGATCATCCGAAACCGGCTGAAGATCGACGCGGCCATCGAGAACGCGCGGCGGATCGTGGCCTTGCGCGCCTCCCACGGGTCCTTCGATGGTTGGTTGCGCGCCCACCATCCCTTGAGCAAGGCGGACTGGGTCCGGCTGTTCAAGCGCACCTTCCGCTTCACCGGCGGCGAGATCACCGGCGAATTCCTGATGAGTCTCGGCTATCTGCCGGGTGCGCATCAGGCCCGCTGCCCGGTCTGGTCCCAGATCGCCACGCTCGATCCGCCCTGGATGGTCGCCGTTCGGCAGGGGTTTGCAGGATACGACGCTCATAATTCAGGCATAATGCAGCCTATGACGTAATCAACCGCCTATGTTTTGGGCGAAAACTGCGAATTCTTCGGTGACGACTTGGTTTAGTCCAAATTCCGTCTTGTCATCGGGTAAGGTCGGGTTCAATGTACTTTGTGTGACGAGAGGGGTTCTTCCCTCTTTTCCGACGCCTGGTGGCGATTCCTCCCTAAACCTCGGGCCGCGCCGCGATCGCCGCGCGGTCCTTTTTTCGCCCCGGTCCGGTTCACGGCGCCCACGATCTCCTTCGTCCGTAGGCAGACGGAACGTTGTGCTTCGGTACAGAATGAATTAACCCTTTACGGGTATAGCTCATCCAACTGTCCAGGAGGCGGGCGAGCGTCCGTTCCGGCTTTGGATTCAAATGCGGCGGCGTTCGCAGCCGGAATTTGCGGCCGTCAGCGGGGAGAACGATGCCGAGGCGCCGATGACCGCGGGTGATAACGAGAAGTTCGAGCAGTTCGCGGCCATTCTGACCACCGAACTGCTTGACCGCACCCGCAAGAGTCTTGAACTGCTGACCCCCGAAGAGCAGCCGGCGGCCAAGCTCCCCTTTGCCCTGACCCCGTCCTTTCAGGAAATCTACGCCGAACTGGTGCGCGTCGGCATTTTCCCGGTGCTGCTGAGCCGCCGGCCGGTGCGGGCCATCGTCGGCGACGTCGATTGGCCGCGGGACGGGCGCGATTATCTGCTGACCGTTCTCGACGACCGCTCCAACGCCGTCTTCACCGCCTGGGACTATGCCTGGGACGCGCTGTGGGACGAACGCAAGGTGGGGGCGGACAGCGGTGCCTCGGCGCCGGCCAAGAAGAAGGGCTTCTTCGCCTCGCTGTTCGGACGCAAGGCGGACAAGCCGGAACGGAAGACCAGCGAGCAGGGCGCGGAGGGCGACGTCATGGCCGGCCTCTACACCATGCTGAACGAGCAGGCGGAGCGGCGCGGCTACCTGCCGCTGTTCCATGACGACATCAAGGTGCTGAAGGGGCTGGTCCGCGTCAAGCCGGCGCGCATCTTCAAGGCCTGGAAGGAGATCAACCAGTACCATCACCAGGAATTCTACCTGTCGGGCCAGGATCAGGCCAAGCCGGGGGTGACCTCGGACTGTCTGCAGAAATGGCACTACAACCTGCCGGACCGGATCGGTGAGTTCCTGGTGCTGAAGGCGGCCGTCGACATGGAGTTCGTGAACAAGCCCTTCCTCGGCAAGTACATCCGGCAGTCGGCCCGCACCCAGGAGGAGGCCGAGAAGGGCATGCCCTATCTCGCCACCTACTGGAAATCCATGAAGCAATCCGCCGCCGCCCAAGGCTGAAGGTCCGCCATGATCCGCCGTTCCGTCTTGTCCCTCGCCGCTCTGCTGGCGCTGTCCGGTGGGGCGGCGGCGCAGCCGGTCGACCTGTCCGCCTGCCAGTTCCTGACGGCCCACCGACCGGCGCCGGGGGTGGAGTACACGCCGGGCGTGGACGTGAACGGCAAGGCGGTGGCCCCCGCCGACCTGCCGGGCTCCGCCGGCGCCGCGCCGCCGCTGGAGCGGTTCGACATTCCGGTGACCGTCGACTTCGCCCGCCGCATGGGCTTCCCCGTGCCGCAGGGCGCGGCGGCGCCGGGCGTCGAGGTCGGCTACCTGACCTGGTACGCCAACCGGCTCTATTTCAACGGCCAACCCATCGGCGCGCCGAGCGAGGCCGAGGTCTACGCCTATTGCCGCACCGTCCGATAGGCCGATCCGCCCCCGGATGCGCGCCGTGACGATGGACAAGCGCGCGGTGGCTTCCTAAAGTCCCTGTCCCTGTTGCGGCCCGGCGCATTGCCGGACGAATCCCCTCGAAACCGAGAGCAGAGCCATGCGGCTGTCCACCTTCTTCCTGCCGACCCTCAAGGAGACCCCGACCGAGGCGCAGATCGTCTCGCACCGCCTGATGCTGCGGGCCGGGATGATCCGCCAGACCAGCGCCGGCATCTACGCCTGGCTGCCGCTGGGCCATCGGGTCCTGAAGAAGATCGAGCAGATCGTCCGCGAGGAGCAGGACGCCGCCGGCGCCCAGGAACTGCTGATGCCGACCATCCAGTCGGCGGAGCTGTGGAAGGAAAGCGGCCGCTACGACGATTACGGCAAGGAGATGCTGCGCATCACCGACCGTCACGACCGCGAGATGCTGTTCGGCCCGACGAACGAGGAGATGATCACCGACATCTTCCGCGCCTTCGTGAGGAGCTACCGCCAGCTTCCGCTGAACCTCTACCACATCCAGTGGAAGTTCCGGGACGAGATCCGCCCCCGCTTCGGCGTGATGCGCGGGCGCGAGTTCCTGATGAAGGACGCCTACAGCTTCGACATCGACGCGGCCAGCGCCCGCCGCTCCTACCAGAAGATGTTCCTGGCCTATCTGCGCACCTTCGCCCGCATGGGGCTGAAGGCCATCCCGATGCGCGCCGACACCGGCCCCATCGGCGGCGACCTCAGCCACGAGTTCATCATCCTGGCCGAGACCGGCGAGAGCGGCGTCTTCTGCCACAAGGACTGGCTGACCCTGGACGTGCTGCAGAACGCGCCGGGCTTCGACGAGGACCTGCAGCCCTTCTTCGACACCTACACCTCGATCTACGCGGCGACCGACGAGAAGCACGAGCCCGGCAACTGCCCGGTTCCGGAGTCGGATCTGGTCTCGGCCCGCGGCATCGAGGTCGGCCACATCTTCAACTTCGGCACCAAGTACTCCAAGCCGATGAACGCCGTCGTCGCCGGTCCGGGCGGCGAGCCGGTCCCGGTCGAGATGGGCTCCTACGGCATCGGCGTGTCGCGCCTGATGGGCGCGATCATCGAGGCCAGCCACGACGACAACGGCATCATCTGGCCGGACGCCGTGGCGCCCTTCAACGTCGGCCTCGTCAACCTGAAGGTCGGCGACGCCGAGACCGACCGCGTCTGCCAGGAGCTGTACTACAAGCTCCGCGCCAACGGGATGGAGGTCCTGTACGACGACCGCGACGAGCGTCCGGGCGTGAAGTTCGCCGACATGGACCTGATCGGCCTGCCGTGGCAGCTGGTCGTCGGGCCGCGCGGCCTGAAGAACGGCGTGGTCGAGCTGAAGCGCCGCGCCACCGGCGAGAAGCAGGAGCTGTCGGTGGAAAGCGCGCTGGAGAAGCTCTCGGCGTAACACCGTGGGGCGGGGGAGTAGGCGTTGTAATCAAAGTTCGGCGTCTTGCCATTTAGCCCTCTCCCCTCTGGGGAGAGGGTGGCCCGGAGGGCCGGTGAGGGGGTTGCACTTTGGCCGAGCGTACCGACACGCACAACCCCCTCACCCTAACCCTCTCCCCGGAGGGGAGAGGGGATTTAGGAAGGGGAGCGGGCGCCTTGGAAGGTCGCCCTTTTCCTGCCACGGTTAAGCACTTATGTTGCGGGGCGGCGGACTGGTTTCGGTCCGCCGCCTTTGCTTTTGCCGGGCCTCCATCGCCCGCCCTTCGCTCATCGGGAGCCGCATGATCTTCTCCGCCTTCGAACGCATGGTCGCGATGCGCTATCTGCGGGCGCGCCGCCAGGAAGGGTTCATTTCGGTCATCGCGGGCTTCTCGCTGCTGGGCATCGCGCTCGGCGTGGCGACGCTGATCATCGTGATGTCGGTGATGAATGGCTTCCGGGCGGAGCTTCTGGGCCGCGTGCTCGGCCTGAACGGCCATCTCAACGTCTACAGCAGCCGCGGCGGGCCGCTGCCCGACTACGACCCGCTGGTGCAGCGGCTCCAGGGCGTGCCCGGCGTGGTCGGGGTGACGCCGACGGTCGAAGGGCAGGCGCTGGTGTCGGTGCGCGGCGTCGCCTCCGGCGCGGTGGTGCGCGGCGTGCGGCCGGAGGATTTCCGGGTGCGCCCGACGCTGTCGCGCAACATCGTGCGCGGCACCGCGGAGGCCTTCGGCGACGACAACATCGCCATCGGCATCCGCATGGCGCAGCGGCTGGGGCTGGCGGTCGGCGACCAGCTCACCCTGATCGCGCCGCAGGGCAACGTCACCGCCTTCGGCACCGTGCCGCGGATGCGCAGCTTCACCATCGGCGCCGTGTTCGACGTCGGCATGTTCGAATACGACAACAGCTTCATCTTCCTGCCCCTGCCGGAGGCGCAGGCCTTCTTCCGCACCGGCGAGGCGGTGACCTCGCTGGAGGTCTTCGTCAGCGACCCGACGCAGATCCGCGCGGCGCGCGACGCCATCCAGTCGGCGGTGGCCGGGGTGGGGCGCGTGGTCGACTGGCAGCAGTCGAACGCCAGCTTCTTCACGGCGCTCCAAGTCGAGCGCAACGTGATGTTCCTGATCCTGTCGCTGATCATCACGGTGGCGGCCTTCAACATCATCTCCAGCCTGATCATGCTGGTGAAGGACAAGGGGCGGGACATCGCCATCCTGCGCACCATGGGCGCGACCCGCGGCATGATCATGCGCATCTTCTTCCTGTCCGGCGCCTCGGTGGGCGTGGCGGGGACGCTGCTGGGCGTGGCCCTGGGCGTGTCCTTCGCGCTGAACATCGAAACGATCCGGCAGGGCATCCAGGCGCTGACCGGCACCAACCTGTTCAACGCCGAGATTTACTTCCTGTCGCAATTGCCGGCGAAGATCGACTGGTCGGAGGTGGTCCAGGTCACCCTGATGGCGCTGGGCCTGTCCTTCGCCGCCACCGTCTACCCGTCCTGGCGGGCGGCCCGTCTCGATCCGGTGGAGGCCCTGCGCTATGAGTGAGCCGATGCTGGAACTGTCGGGTATCGTCCGCACCTTCGAGCAGGCGGGAACGGAGCTTCAGGTGCTGCGCGGGGCGGAGCTGACCGTCCATGCCGGCGAACTGGTCGCGCTGGTCGGCCCGTCGGGCGCCGGCAAATCGACCCTGCTGCACATCGCCGGCCTGCTGGAACGGCCGACGGCCGGCACCGTGCGGATCGCCGGGACCGACGTGTCCGCCCTGGACGACGGCAAGCGGACCGAGGTGCGCCGCCGCTCGGTCGGCTTCGTGTACCAGTTCCATCACCTGCTGCCGGAATTCTCCGCCCTGGAGAACATCGTGCTGCCGCAGATGATCAACGGCGTGCCGAAGCGCACCGCCCGCGAGCGCGCCCTGGAACTGCTGCGCATGGTCGGGCTGGAGCCGCGCGCCGGGCACCGTCCGGCCCGCCTCTCGGGCGGCGAGCAGCAGCGGGTCGCCATCGCCCGCGCGCTGGCCAACGGGCCGGGCCTGCTGATCGCCGACGAGCCGACGGGCAACCTCGACCCGCACACGGCGGAGGGGGTCTTCGCCATGCTGACCTCGATCGTCCGGCAGGCGCGTGTCGGCGCGCTGATCGCCACCCACAACCTGGAGCTTGCCAACCGCATGGACCGGGTGCTGGAAATGAGCGACGGTGTCCTCGTGGAACACGCGAGGGTTTGATCGGATTTCCCGGCGCGGCCGCGTGCTCGGCCAAACCGCGTAAGAGTGGCATCGCCGTTCGGCGGATTGGTGATCGGTGCGTCCTGGGGCAGACTTCGCGCAACTCAACAAGGAGGGACCGGAGTCCATGGATCAGAAGATCATCGACCTGTACGACGAGTACACCCACCGGCCGCTGCCGCGCCGCGTCTTCCTGGAGCGGCTGGCGGTGCTGGCGGGCAGCGCGGCGGCCATTCCGGCGATCCTCTCCCAGATCGAGCCGAACTACGCCCTGGCCGCCGAGGTCCCGGAGGACGACAGCCGAATCGCCACGGACCGCGTCACCTTCCAGGGCGCGACCGGCGACGTTCAGGCTTACCGGGCCCGCCCGAAGCTGGCCGAGCAGGCGCCGTCGGTGGTGGTGGTCCATGAGAACCGTGGGCTGAACCCTTACATTGAGGACGTGACGCGGCGGCTGGCGGTGGCCGGCTTCGTCGCCATGGCTCCGGACCTGCTGTCCCCGCTCGGCGGCACCCCCCAGGACCCCGACCGTGCCCGCGAGATGATCGGCCAGCTCGACCCCGACAAGACGGTGAACAACCTGATCGCGTCGATGAGCGACCTCATGGCCTACCGCTACTCCAACGCCAAGGTGGGAGCCATCGGCTTCTGCTGGGGCGGCGGCATGATCAACCGGCTGGCCATCAAGGCGCCGGATCTCAAGGCGGGCGTCGTCTTCTACGGTCCGTCGCCCGACCCGGCGCTGGTCACCACGATCAAGGCGCCGCTCCAGCTCCATTACGCCGGGCTGGACAACAACGTGAACGCCAAGGTCCCGGCCTATGAGGAGGCCCTGAAGAAGGGCGGCAAGTCCTACGAACTCTTCATGTATGAGAACGTGAACCACGCCTTCCACAACGACACGTCGGCGGAGCGCTACAACAAGGAAGCGGCGGACCTCGCCTGGGGGCGGTCCGTGGAGTTCCTGAAGAAGAACCTGACCTGACCCCTCAGGCCCAACTCAGAGCCGGCGGGTGGCGGGCCGTGCGGAGGGCAGCTTCAGCACGGCCACCGCCAGCCCGGCGAGGACGAGAAGCGCGCCGGCCATCTTCAGCGGCGTGAAGCTCTCGCCCAGGAACAGCGCGCTGGAACTTATGCCGAAGATCGGCACCAGCAGCGAGAAGGGCGCCACCAGGCTCGCCGGATAATGCCGCAGCAGGAAGCCCCAGGCGGCGAAGCCGAACAGCGTCGCCCCGAAGGCGATGTAGGCCACCGCCCCGACGCCCAGCGGAGTCAGATGGGTCAGGGCCTGCCACGCCCGGTCCGGCCCCTCCATCCCCAGAGACAGCAGCAGCAGCGGGATCGGCGGCACCACGCTGACCCACAGCATCATGCGGAACAGGTCCGGCGCCTTGGCCTGCTTCATCAGCAGGTTCGACACGCCCCAGGCCGCGGCGGCGGCCATGACCAGTGCAAGCCCGAGCAGCGAGGCGCCCGCCGGCATCTCCGTCGCGATCAGGCCGATCCCGGCGAAGGCCACGGCCATGCCCAGCACCTGCTTCGGCCCGGGCCGCTCCCCCAGCACCAGCGCGGCGAACAGGGCGGTGAAGAAGGCCTGCGACTGCAACACCAGAGACGACAGCCCGGCCGGCATACCGATGTCCATCCCGACGAACAGCAGCGAGAACTTCACCACCCCCAGCACCATCCCGATGCCCAGGATGAAGCGCCAGGGCACCGGCGGACCGCCGCGAACCCCCAGCACCACAAGCGGCAGCGCCGCCAGCGCGAAACGCAGGGCGCAGAACAGGATCGGCGGAAAATCCGCGAGTCCGACCTTGATGGCGACGAAGTTGAAGCCCCAGATCGCCGCGACGGCGACGGCAAGGCCAATGTGAGCGGTGCGCATGGAAAGGGAGGCTAGAGGCGCACGCCCCGTCGGTCAACGCGGTGCCCGATGCGCCCATCGCGGGTCAGACCCCCACGGATCCGCTTACTTGTCCGTGTGCAGGATGCGGCACTCGTCCAGGGCGGCCAGAGCCCAGGAGGAGCCGCCCAGATTGACGTCGCCGATGTCCGTCCCGCCGCCGTCCCGTTGCAGGGTCACCGCGCGCGACCGCATGAAGGGTTCGAACAGATCCTCGTATTTCGGCAGCTCGACCGGCACCACCACGCCGCCGTCGGGAAGGGGGCTGGCCTCCAGCGCCATGGTCTCGCCGTCGGGGAAGATGGCGGTCAGGCGGCTTTCCGCGCCCTTGGCCTGGGCGTGCTGGTCGGCGTTGACCAGCATGGCCGCCCCCTTCGCCGTCGCCCGGAAGGAGAGGGGTGAGGAATCGTCGGTCCGCGTGGCGTAGCAATAGGCCGAGCCGGTCTTGGTCGCCGGATGGGCCCGCACGACCCAGCCCTTGTTCTGCGCGACGACGCGCCCCGGCGCGTCGGACAGGGGAGAGGAGGGCGTCGTTTCGGGCGGCGGCGGCCGGTGGGTCTGCTCCGCGGACGGTGCGGGGGCGCCGGTGGTCTGGCAAGCCGTGAGGAGCGTGGCCGCCAGCACCGCCAGGACGGCGCTGGAGCGGATTCGGCGCATGGAACGGGTCATTCTCGGATCGTGGCTCTGCCTCTTTCGATAGCACGAACACCCACGATCGGGGAATCTTCCCTTACCCTTGGTCGGGCCGGCGCATCGCCGCATGGCCGGGCCCGCGCTTGGTCCCTTGCAGTGCGGGACGGGATGCGCGACGACTAGGGGTAACGTCCCCCTCCGCTGGAACCGGTGCCCGTCTCCGCCATGCCTCACGCCGACTTCATCCATCTGCGCGTCCACTCCGCCTATTCCCTGTCCGAGGGCGCCATCAAGGTGAAGGAGCTGGTCAAGCTCTGCCAGAAGAAGGACATGCCGGCGGTCGCCGTGACCGACACCGGCAACCTGTTCGGCGCGCTGGAGTTCGCGCTGGCCGCCGCGGATTCGGGCGTGCAGCCGATCATCGGCACGGTTCTGGGCATCACCCGAGTCGGTCCGGCCAACGGCAAGCCGGGCCTGCCGGGCAAGGCGGCGTCGGTCCCCGACCAGCTCGTGCTGCTCTGCCAGACCGACGAGGGTTACCGGAACCTGATGAAGCTGGTCTCCAGGGCCTTCCTGGAATCGGACCCGATGGCCGGGCCGCAGATCCCGCTGGACGCGCTGGAGGGCCATTCCGCCGGGCTGATCGCGCTGACCGGCGGTCCCGCCGGCTCGGTCGGGCGGCTGTTGGGCGAGGGGCAGAAGGATCTGGCGCTCGACGTGCTGGAGCGGCTGAAGCGGCTGTTCCCCGGGCGGCTCTACGTCGAGCTTCAGCGCCACCGCGACCATTTCGCGGTGATCGAGGACGCCATCGAGCCGGCGTTGATCGACCTCGCCTACGCTCACGACCTGCCGCTGGTCGCCACCAACGACTGCTATTTCGCGACCGAGGACATGTACGAGGCGCACGACGCGCTGCTCTGCATCGCCGAGGGCGCCTACATCAGCCAGACCGAGCGCCGCCGCCTCACCCCCGACCACCGCTTCAAGTCGGCCGAGGAGATGCGGGAGCTGTTCAAGGACCTGCCGGAGGCGGTGGACAACACGGTCGCCATCGCCCGGCGCTGCTCCTTCCTGCTGAAGCCGATCAAGCCCATCCTGCCGCCCTTCCCCTGCGAGGGCGGCCGCGACGAGGGGGAGGAACTGCGCGCCCAGTCCCGCGAGGGGCTGGAGATGCGGCTGAACAGCGTCGTCTACACCCCGGACATGACGCCGGAGCAGCGCGAAGAGACCCGCAAGACCTATTTCGAGCGGCTGGAGTTCGAGCTGGACGTCATCGTGTCGATGAAGTTCCCCGGCTACTTCCTGATTGTGTCGGACTTCATCAAGTGGGCCAAGTCGCACGACATCCCGGTGGGGCCAGGCCGCGGGTCGGGCGCCGGCTCGGTCGTCGCCTGGGCGCTGACCATCACCGATCTGGACCCGCTGCGCTTCGGCCTGCTGTTCGAGCGCTTCCTGAATCCCGAACGCGTGTCGATGCCCGACTTCGACGTGGACTTCTGCCAGGACCGCCGCGAAGAGGTGATCCGCTACGTCCAGGACAAGTACGGCTACGACCGCGTCGCCCAGATCATCACCTTCGGTAAGCTGCAGGCCCGCGCCGTGCTGCGCGACGTCGGGCGCGTGCTCCAGATGCCCTACGGGCAGGTGGACAAGATCTGCAAGCTGGTGCCGAACAACCCGGCCAACCCGGTGACGCTCCAGCAGGCGCTGGACAGCGAGGAGATGCTGCGCCAGGCCCGCGACGGCGACGAGACGGTGGCGCGCCTCGTCAACATCGCGCTGAAGCTGGAGGGGCTGTACCGCCACGCCTCGACCCACGCGGCGGGCGTGGTGATCGGCGACCGGCCGCTGCACGATCTGGTGCCGCTGTACCGCGATCCGCGGTCGGACATGCCGGTCACCCAGTTCAACATGAAGTTCGTCGAGCAGGCCGGGCTGGTGAAGTTTGACTTCCTCGGCCTGAAGACGCTGACCGTGCTGAAGACGGCGGTGGACCTGATCCCGGAAAAGCCGGACCTGACCACCGTCACGCTGGACGATCCCCGAAGCTATGAGATTCTGGGGCGCGCCGAATCGACCGGCGTGTTCCAGCTGGAAAGCTCGGGCATGCGCGACGTGCTGCGCCGGCTGAAGCCGAACCGGCTGGAGGACATCATCGCGCTGGTGTCGCTCTACCGTCCGGGCCCGATGGACAACATCCCCAAATACATCAAGGTGAAGAACGGGGAGGAACTGCCCGACTACATGAATCCGGCCCTGGAGCCGATCCTGAAGGAGACCTTCGGGATCATGATCTACCAGGAGCAGGTCATGCAGATCGCCCAGGTGCTGTCCGGCTATTCGCTGGGCGGCGCCGATCTTCTGCGCCGCGCCATGGGCAAGAAGATCAAGGAGGAGATGGACAAGGAGCGCGACAAGTTCGTCGTCGGCGCCAAGGACAAGGGCGTGGACCCCGATCAGGCCAGCATGATCTTCGATCAGGTGGCCAAGTTCGCCGGCTACGGCTTCAACAAGAGCCACGCCGCCGCCTACGCCCTGGTCGCCTACCACACCGCCTATCTGAAGGCGAACCACCCGGTGGAGTTCATGGCGGCGTCGATGACGCTCGACCTCGGCAACACCGACAAGCTGAACGTCTTCCGGCAGGAGCTGGTGCGGCTGAAGATCAAGCTGCTGACTCCGGACATCAACAGGTCCGACAGCATCTTCGGGGTGGAGGCGCTGCCCGACGGCGGCAAGGCGGTGCGCTACGCGCTGGCCGCGGTGAAGGGCGTCGGCCTGCCCGCCATGAAGGCGGTGGTGGAGGAGCGGCGCAAGAACGGCCCTTACAAGAGCCTGTTCGACTTCGCCCGCCGCCTCGACCTGAAGACCATCAACAAGCGCCAGCTCGAAAACCTGACCTGCGCCGGCGCCTTCGACGGCATCAACCCGAACCGCGCTCAGGTGCACGCGGCGCTGGAGACGCTGATCCGCTACGCCCAGGCCGAGGCGGCGGAGCGCGACAGCGGCATCGGCAACCTGTTCGGCGGCGCGGGCGGCGGGCTGAAGGAGCCGGACCTGCCCAAGGTGAAGGAGTGGGAGCCGCTGGAGAAGCTGAAGCACGAGTTCGGCGCCATCGGCTTCTACCTGTCGGCCCACCCGCTGGACGCCTTCGCCGGGCCGCTGGCCCGCATGAGGGTGGTGCGGTCGGCGGACCTCGCCGCGGCGGTGACCGGCGGCGGCTCGACCCGGCGCAGCGTCGCCGGCATCGTGGTCAGCCGCAAGGAGAAGACCGCGAAGTCGGGCAACCGCTTCGCCTTCGTGGAACTGTCCGACTCCAGCGGCGGCTATGAGGTGACGGTCTTCTCCGAGGTGCTGGCGACCAACCGCGACCTGCTGGAGGCCGGGCGCCCGGTGCTGATGACCGTGGACGTCCAGATGAACGGCGAGGACATCCGCCTGACCTGCCAGGAGGTGAAGCCGCTGGAGGACGCCGTCGCCCAGGTCTCGGACGGGCTGAAGGTGGTGGTGCGCGACAACGCGCCGGTGGAGAGCATCCGCGGCATGCTGGAGCGGCTGGCCCGCGGCAAGGGCAAGATCCACCTGCTGGTCGAGATCGACCCGCTGAAGGAAGTGGAGATCCAGCTCCCCGGCTCCTTCAACATCACCAACCAGAGCCGCGCCGCCCTGAAGGCGGTGCCGGGGGTGGTCGAGGTGGTGGAACTGTAGAGACCGCGCTTGCCATGACGAAGCGGGGCGCGCAGCTCCGCAATTGGCCCCAACCAATTGGCAAACCGGTGTTGCCAAAGCGGTTGCGGCGGGCTATGTAAGCGCCGTCGTCAAAACCTCACGCGGGCTGGCGGTCCCTCGGCTTTACCCCGATGGCCCGATCCGGTGTCCTGTCAAACGGACAGTGCCCGCGGCGGAGCAACCGGAAAAGGACTTTTCCAAATGGCTATTCCGTCTTTCACCATGCGCCAGCTGCTCGAAGCCGGCGTCCACTTCGGTCACCACACCCGCCGCTGGAACCCGAAGATGGGTCCGTACATCTTCGGCGTGCGCAACGGCGTGCACATCATCGACCTGGAGCAGACGGTCCCGGCGCTGCACCGCGCCCTGCAGGCCGTCCGTGACGTCGTCGCCGGCGGCGGCCGCGTCCTGTTCGTCGGCACCAAGCGCCAGGCCCAGGAGAAGGTGGCCGAGGCCGCGTCGAAGTGCGGCCAGTACTACGTCAACCACCGCTGGCTCGGCGGCATGCTGACCAACTGGAAGACCATCTCCCAGTCGATCAAGCGCCTGCGCGAGATGGAAGAGCGTCTGGGCGGCGACACCTCGGGCCTGACCAAGCGCGAAATCCTCGAGCTGACCCGCGAGCGCGACAAGCTGGAGCGCGCGCTGGGCGGCATCAAGGAGATGGGCGGCCTGCCGGACGTCCTCTTCATCATCGACACCAACAAGGAGTCGATCGCGGTCAAGGAAGCCAACAAGCTGGGCATCCCGGTCATCGCGGTGATCGACAGCAACTCCGATCCGGACGGCGTGGCCTTCCCGATCCCGGGCAACGACGACGCGCTGCGCGCCATCGACCTGTACTGCGAGCTGGTGAACGGCGCCGTGCTCGACGGCCTGCAGGCCGAGATGAGCGCCGCCGGCATCGACGTCGGCTCCAGCGAGGAGGCTCCGGCCGAGCAGCTGCCGGAAGCCGAAGCGGAAGAGGCCGCGCCGGCTGAGCAAGCCCAGGCCTGATCCCGGTGATGCGGGGCAGCCGGGCCTTATGACCTATGGCCCGGCTGCCTTTTTTATGAGTTGTTTGGATCAACCCGATCCGCTTGGATCTGTTCGGAAGGAAGAGGGCGATACCATGGCCGAGATTACCGCCGCGCTCGTCAAGGAACTGCGCGAGAAGACCGGCGCGGGCATGATGGACTGCAAGAAGGCGCTGGCCGAGACCCAGGGCGACCTCGAGGGCGCCGTTGACTGGCTGCGCAAGAAGGGCCTCGCCGCCGCCGCCAAGAAGTCCGGCCGCGTCGCCGCCGAGGGTCTGGTCGCCGTCGCCACCGCCGGCACCGCGGGCGCCGTCGTCGAGGTGAACGCCGAGACCGACTTCGTCGCGCGCAACGACAAGTTCCAGGCCTTCTCCCTGAAGGCCGCCGAGCTGACCCTGTCGGGTTCGGGCGACGTCGAGGGCCTGAAGGGCACCGCCTATCCGGACGCCGGCCGCACGGTCCAGGAAGAGCTGACCAACCTGATCGCCACCATCGGCGAAAACATGAACATCCGCCGCTCGGCCAAGCTGTCGGTCCCGGCGGGCGTCGTCGTGTCCTACGTCCACTCGGCCATCGCGCCGGGCCTCGGCAAGATCGGCGTTCTGGTCGCCCTGGAGTCGACCGGCGACGCCGCGAAGCTGAACGATCTGGGCAAGCAGATCGCCATGCACATCGCCGCCGCCCGTCCGGACGCCCTGGACATCGCCGACGTCGACACCTCCGCCCTGGAGCGTGAGCGCAACGTGCTCGCCGAGCAGGCCCGCGCCTCGGGCAAGCCGGAGAACATCGTCGAGAAGATGCTCGAAGGCCGCATCCGCAAGTACTACGAGGAAGTGGTGCTGCTGGAGCAGACCTACGTGATCGACGGCGAGACCAAGGTCCGCAAGGTGGTGGAGAACGCCGCCAAGGACGTCGGCGCCCCGGTCAAGGTGACGGGCTTCGTCCGCTTCGCGCTGGGCGAGGGCATCGAGAAGGCGGAGAGCGATTTCGCCGCCGAAGTCGCCGCCGCCGCCGGCCAGAAGTAAGGAACCGGCAGCCCGCCGCACGCACTCTTCACACCAACCGGGAGAAAGCCCCCCATGGCCCAGACCACCGGGACCACCGAGCCGGCTGACGGCATCCGCTTCAAACGAGTCCTGCTGAAGGTGTCGGGCGAGGCGTTGATGGGTCAGCGCGACTACGGCCTCGACCCGGACGTCGTCAACCGCGTCGCCAACGAGGTGAAGGCGGTGATCGAGCTGGGCGTCCAGGTGAGCCTGGTCATCGGCGGGGGCAACATCTTCCGCGGCGTGAAGGGTGCGGCGAGCGGCATGGAGCGCGCCTCGGCCGACTACATCGGGATGCTCGCCACCGTGATGAACGCCCTGTCGATGCAGAGCGCTCTGGAGCGGATGGGTGTGGTGACCCGCGTGCAGTCGGCCATTCCCATGTCGTCGGTGTGCGAGCCCTACATCCGGCGCCGCGCCATCCGGCACATGGAAAAGGGCCGCGTGGTGATCTTCGCCGCCGGCACCGGCAATCCCTTCTTCACCACCGACACCGCCGCCGCGCTGCGCGCATCGGAGATGGGCTGCGACGCTCTGCTGAAGGGCACGCAGGTGGACGGCGTCTACACCGCCGACCCGAAGAAGGTGAAGGACGCGGAGCGTTACGAGCGCCTCGGCTATCTGGAGGTCCTGGCCAAGGACCTTCAGGTGATGGACGCCTCCGCGATCTCCTTGGCGCGCGAGAGCCACATCCCCATACTCGTGTTCTCGATCCACACCCCCGGCGCCTTCGCCGAGGTGATGCAGGGCCGGGGCAAGTTTACGATCATCAACGAAGAAACGGAGTGAGCCCGTGGCTGCGCCCGACGCATCGGATCTCAAGCGCCGCATGGAAGGAGCGCTTGAGGCGTTTCGCAAGGAGTTGAGCGGTCTGCGCACCGGCCGCGCCTCCGCCAGCCTGCTTGAGCCCGTGACCGTCGAGGCCTACGGCGCCCGCATGCACCTCAAGGAGGTGGGCACGGTCAGCGTGCCGGAGCCGCGCCTGATCGTCGTGCAGGTGTGGGACCGCGGCATGGTCAAGGCCGTCGAGAAGGGCATCCGCGATTCGGGCCTCGGCCTGAACCCGCAGACGGAAGGCCAGTCGATCCGCGTGCCGCTGCCCGACCTGACGCAGGAGCGCCGCAAGGAACTCGCCAAGGTCGCCCACAAATACGCCGAGCAGGCGCGCGTCGCCGTGCGCAACGTGCGCCGCGACGGCATGGACGGCCTGAAGAAGGCCGAGAAGGCCGGCGACATCTCGCAGGACGAGCACAAGGGGCTCGGCGAGAAGGTCCAGGCGCTCACCGACCAGTACATCAAGCTGGTCGACGATGCGCTTGCGGCGAAAGAAAAGGACATCATGCAGGTCTGACGGCATGCGCGACGCGGAAGACAGCCGCCCCCTGCGCCCGCCCGCGCACGTGGCCGTGATCATGGACGGCAACGGGCGCTGGGCGAAGTCCAGAGGGCTGCCCCGCACCGCCGGCCATAAAAAGGGCGTGGACGCCGTCCGCCGGACGGTCGAAGCCGCGGGCGAGCTGGGGATCGGCTATCTGACGATCTTCAGCTTCTCGTCCGAGAACTGGCGTCGGCCGGAGGAGGAGGTGTCCGACCTCATGCAGCTCCTGCGCTTCTACCTGCGCAGCGAGATTGCCGACCTCCACCGGAACGGCGTGCGCCTGCGCGTCATCGGCGACCGGGCCCGCCTGTCCAAGGACATCGTCGGCCTGATCGAGAACGCCGAGAACCTCACGCGCGACAACCGCAAGCTGACCCTCGTGGTGGCGTTGAGCTACGGCTCCCGCCAGGAGATCACGCTGGCGGCGCGGCGTCTGGCCGAGGAGGTGAAGGCGGGGACGCTCGACCCCGCGGACATCACCGAGGACCGGCTGTCCGAACGCCTGTTCACCGCCGACATCCCGGACCCCGACCTGATCGTCCGCACCAGCGGCGAGAAGCGCATCAGCAATTTCCTGCTCTGGCAGGCGGCGTATGCCGAGCTGGTCTTCGTGGACACGCTCTGGCCCGATTTTTCCAAGCGTGACCTGGAGGCGGCGATTGAAGAGTTCCACCGACGGGAACGTCGCTTCGGCGCAACCACCGGCACCCGCTAAATCCGGCGACCTGAAGACGCGCGCCATTTCGGCGCTCGTTCTCGCGCCGCTCGTCCTGGCGGCCGTCTGGGCGGGCGGATGGGTGTTCCATGTCCTGATCGCGCTCGGCGCCGTGGCCTCCGCCGTGGAGTGGGGCAACCTCGTTCCCTGCCGCCGCAAGGGCGCGGCCATCGCGTTATCGGTGGGCGGCGTCCTGCTGGCGCTGGCCGCGCAGATCGCCGCCGGGCCGTGGGCGGCCGTCGTCGTCGCCATCCTGGCCACGGCCGGCGTCGCGGTGGCCTCGGGCGGGCCGGACCGCGGCCTGTCCGGTGGCGGCATCCTCTACATCGTGGCCGGTCTGGCCGGGCTGATGTGGCTGCGCGACGATCCGGACTCCGGCCTCGCGCTGTTCCTCTTCACCATGCTGGGCGTCTGGGCGACCGATATCGGCGCCTACGCCGCCGGACGCACGATCGGCGGGCCGAAGCTCGCCCCGCGCATCAGCCCCAAGAAGACCTGGGCCGGCCTGATCGGCGGCATGGCCTCCTCCGCCCTGGTGGGGTGGGGGGTGGCTCTGGCGGCCGGCGCGCAGCGGCCGCTGCTGGCTCTTGCGGTGGGCGCCGTCCTGGCCGTGGTGGCGCAAGCGGGCGACCTCTTCGAATCCGCGGTCAAGCGCCGTTACAACGTGAAGGACAGCGGCCATCTCATTCCTGGTCACGGGGGAATCCTGGACCGCATCGACGGGCTGCTCGCCGCTGCCCCGGTGCTGGCCCTGTTCCACGCGACCATCGGCACGGCAATCGCATGGTGGTGACGGGGTTATGGTTGTGAAGGCTGAAGGGGCGGGGGACGCGCCGCGCCGCGTGACGATCTTCGGTTCGACCGGATCGGTCGGCACGCAGACGGTGGACCTCGTCGCCCGCGATCCGGAGCGCTTCCCGGTGGAGGCGCTGACCGCCAACCGCAACGTCGCCCTCCTCGCGGAGCAGGCGCGGCAGCTCCGCCCCAAACTGGCCGTGGTCGCCGACCCCGCCGCCTACGCCGACCTCAAGGAGGCCCTGGCCGGAACCGGCGTGGAGGCCGCCGCCGGTCCGCAGGCCGTGGCCGAGGCCGCGGAGCGTCCCGCCGACTGGGTGATGGCCGCCATCGTCGGCGCCGCCGGGCTGGAGCCCACGCTGGCCGCCGTCCGCCGCGGCGCCTGCGTCGCCTTCGCCAACAAGGAGGTGCTGGTCTGCGCCGGCGCCCTGATGATGGAGGAGGTGCGCCGCCACGGCGCCAACCTGCTGCCGGTGGACAGCGAGCATTCGGCGATCTACCAGGTCTTCGACTTCGACCGGCTGGACAGCGTCCAGCGCCTGATCCTGACGGCCTCCGGCGGACCCTTCCGGACGAAGGACCGCGCCTTCATGGCGGCGGCGACGCGCGAACAGGCGGTCGCCCACCCGACCTGGGACATGGGCGCCAAGATCTCCATCGACAGCGCCACCATGATGAACAAGGGGCTGGAGATCATCGAGGCGCATTTCCTCTTCGGCGTCCCCGAAGGGAAGATCGACGTGCTGGTCCACCCGCAATCGGTCGTGCATTCGCTGGTCGAGTATGTGGACGGTTCGGTGCTGGCGCAGCTCGGCACGCCGGACATGCGCACGCCGATCGCCTACGCGCTCGGCTGGCCGGCGCGCATCTCCACGCCCGCCGAACGGCTGGACCTCGTCAAGGCCGCAACCCTGACCTTCGAGGCGCCGGACCCCGAGCGTTTCCCGGCCCTGCGGCTGGCCCGGGCCGCCTTGCAAAGCGGTGGGGGCGCTCCTACTATTCTCAGTGCTGCCAACGAGGTGGCCGTGCAGGCGTTTCTCGACCGCCGGATCGGCTTTCTCGACATCGAACGGATCGTCGAGGGGGTGTTGGGCACGCTGCCGTACCGGCCGCTCCGCGACCTGGGCGCGGTGCGCGACACCGACGCCGAGGCGCGCCGCGCCGCGGCGGACCGGGTTGCGGCTCTGGCACGCTGAGTCTTTTTCCGGGCGCGGACCACGAAGGGGCCGCTCCGGGACACAAAGGATGTGATGGACGTCATGGGCGGCTTCGGGACCACGCTTCTGTCTTTTCTGCTGGTCCTCACCGTGCTCGTGTTTGTGCACGAACTCGGTCACTACCTCGTGGCGCGCCGCAACGGCGTGCGCATCGAGGTGTTCTCCATCGGCTTCGGCCCGGAGCTGTTCGGCTGGACCGACCGCTCCGGAACGCGCTGGAAGTTCAGCGCCATCCCGCTCGGCGGCTATGTGAAGATGTTCGGCGACGCCGACCCGGCGAGCACGCCCGGCGCCCACACGCAGAGCATGAGCGCCGAGGAGCAGGCGGTGTCCTTCCACCACAAGCGGCTCGGCCAGCGGGCGGCCATCGTGGCGGCGGGACCCATCGCGAATTTCCTGTTCGCCATCGTCGCCCTGACCATCCTCTTCGCCACCGCCGGCCAGTCCTTCACCCCGCCGGACGTCGGCGGCGTGCAGCCGGGCAGCGCCGCGGAGCGCGCCGGTCTTCAGCCGGGCGACCTGATCGTCTCGATCAACGGCAGCGGCATCCAGCGATTCGAGGAAATCCGGCAGATCGTCTCGATGCAGCCCGGCGCGCCGCTGGAGATGGTGGTGCAGCGCGACGGACGCTCGGTCAATCTGACGGCGACTCCGGACGTGCGCGAGGTCACCGACCGACTCGGCAACACCCACCGCATCGGCCAGCTCGGAATCATGCGCGGCGGGGCGGAGACCAAGCGCCACGACCCGCTGACCGCCCTGTGGCAGGCGGGCCGCGAGGTCGTCGGCATGGTGTCCGGCACCTTCGTGGCGCTCGGCCAGATGATCGAGGGCTCGCGCGGCACCGAGGAGCTGGGCGGGCCGCTGCGCATCGCCCAGATGTCCGGCGAGGTCGCGCAATCCGGCTGGTACCCGCTGATCTGGTTCATGACCTTCCTGTCCGTGAACCTCGGCATGATCAATTTGTTTCCGGTTCCGCTGCTTGACGGCGGCCATCTGATGTTTTACGCCCTTGAAGGACTCCGTGGGCGTCCTCTCGGACCTAAAGCGCAAGAATACGGTTTCCGCATCGGGCTTGCTTTGGTATTAACGCTCATGGTTTTCGCCACGTGGAACGATCTCGTTCAGCTTCGCGTGGTGGATTTCTTTAGGGGGCTCATTTCCTGAGAGATGCCCCCAAAGCCAGGGAGCGAGCTTTGCGGGTGTCGAGCAGGGTTCTGGCGTTCGGCCTGATGGCCGGTTGCGCCATGACGACGGTTTCTCTTGCCCTTTCCCACGCAGCCTGGGCCCAGGCGGGCGCGCCCAAACCGGGTGCGGCGAAATCCGCCGCCTTCGGTGACGGGACGCTGGTGGCGCAGATGTTCTCGGGCGGCACCATCCGGGATATCCGGGTGGAAGGCGTCCAGCGCATCGAGCCGACGACGGTCCGCTCCTACCTCGCGGTGGCGCCCGGCGATCCCTTCGATCCCGACCGCATCGACCAGTCGCTGAAGGCCCTGTTCAACACGGGTCTGTTCGCCGACGTCGTGCTGAAGCGCGACGGCGATGCGCTGGTGGTGCAGGTGGCGGAAAACCCGATCATCAACCGCATCGCCTTCGAGGGGAACCGGCGCATCGAGAAGGAGAATCTGGAGAAGGAAATCCAGCTCCGTCCCCGCGTCGTCTACACCCGCACCCGCGTTCAGAGCGACGTGCAGCGCATCCTGGACATCTACCGCCGCCAGGGCCGCTTCGCCGCGACCGTCGAGCCGAAGATCATCCAGCTCGACCAGAACCGCGTCGATCTGGTGTTCGAGATCAACGAGGGTGTGCGCACCGGCGTGCGCAGCATCACCTTCATCGGCAACGAGAAGTTCTCCGACGGGACGCTGCGCGAGGCGATCCAGACGCGGGAAAGCGCCTGGTGGCGCTTCATGACGTCGGACGACAACTACGACCCCGACCGCCTGAACTACGACCGCGACCTGCTGCGCCGCTATTACCTCAAGGAAGGCTACGCCGACTTCCGCGTCGTGTCCGCCGTGGCGGAACTGACGCCGGACCGCGAGGACTTCGTCATCACCTTCACGGTGGACGAGGGCGAGCGCTACAAGTTCGGCAAGATGGACATCAGCACCTCGCTGAAGGCGTTGGACCCGGAGCAGCTGCGCAGCGTGCTGAGCACGCGCGAGGGCGACTGGTACAACGCGCAGGAGGTGGAGAACACCATCACCAAGCTGTCCAACGCGGTCGGCGACCTGCAATACGCCTTCGTGGACGTCCGTCCGCGAATCTCGCGCAACCGCGAGAACCAGACCATCGACATCGTCTACGACATCGTCGAGGGACCGCGCGTCTTCGTGGAGCGCATCGACGTGACGGGCAACGTCCGCACGCTGGACAAGGTGGTCCGGCGCGAGATGCTGCTGTCCGAAGGCGATCCGTTCAGCACGACCAAGCTGCGCCGCTCCGAACAGCGCATCAAGGATCTGGGCTATTTCGAGCGCGTCAACATCACCACCGCGGAAGGCACGGCGCCCGACCGCACGGTGATGAACGTCGAGGTGACCGAGCAGTCCACCGGTGAAATCTCCATCGGTGCCGGTTACTCGACCTCGGACGGTCCGCTGGCCGACTTCTCGATCCGCGAGCGCAACCTGCTGGGCCGCGGCCAGGACCTGCGCTTCGGCGCCACCGTGTCGGGCAGCCGCCAGGAATACGACGTCTCCTTCACGGAACCCTATTTCCTCGACCGCGACCTGTCCGCCGGCTTCGACCTGTTCCGCATCACCCGCGACTACCAGGACGAAAGCTCCTTCGACGAGAAGAGCACCGGCATGGCCCTGCGCATGGGCTATCCGCTGACGGAGAACCTGCGCCAGCGCGTCTACTACCAGCTCCAGAACACCGACATCACCAGCGTTCCCAGCACGGCGTCCCGGTACATCCAGGACCAGAAGGGCGCGCGCACGACGTCGCTGATCGGACAGGAGCTGACCTACGACCGCCGCAACAGCCGCCTGAACCCGACGGAAGGCTATTACGTCCGCCTGACGAACGACTTCGCCGGCGTGGGCGGCAACGCCCGCTTCCTGCGCAACCGTCTCGGGGCCGGCTATTACCTGCCGCTGTTCGACGACAGCTGGGTGCTCAGCACCACGGGCGAGGTCGGCTACATCGTCGGCATCGGCAAGGACGTCTTCCTGTCCGACCGCTTCTTCCTGGGTGGCGACACGCTGCGCGGCTTCAACACCGCCGGCATCGGCCCGCGCGACCTGCGCACCGGCGACGCCCTGGGCGGCACCCGCTACTACCGCGGTTCGGTGGAGATGAGCTTCCCGGTCGGCCTGCCCGAGGAATTCGGGCTGAAGGGCCACGCCTTCTCCGACGTCGGCACGCTGGGCAAGGTCGACATCAACGACCCGCTCGTCCCCGACGACGAATCGGTCCGCCTGTCGGTCGGCACCGGCTTGTCCTGGCGCTCGCCCTTCGGGCCGATCCGACTTGACTTTGCGGTCCCGATTATCAAGGAAGATTACGACAAGAAAGAGATCTTCCGCTTCAGCTTTGGAACCAGGTTCTAACATGCAGTTCAGCAAGCTCAGGGCGCTGGTCGCCGCCGGTGCGGTGATGGCGGGCGTCGCGATGGCGACGCCGTCCTTCGCCCAGGACAAGCCGACCGACAACCTCAAGGCGCCGGTCATCGCCGTGGTCGACGTCCAGAAGATCATGCAGGAGTCGAACGCCTCCAAGGGCGTGTCGAAGTCCTTCGAATCGCTGCGCGAGACCTACCAGAAGGAAATCGCCTCGCTGGAGGACAAGCTGCGCAAGTCCGAGGAGGAACTGCGCAAGCAGCAGACCGTGCTGGCTCCCGACGCCCTGGCCAACAAGCGCCGCGACTTCGAGAAGCAGGTCGGCGAGGTGCAGAAGACGGTGCAGAGCCGCAAGCGCGCCCTGGAGAACGCGCTGAACGAGGCGATGGCCGTCGTCCACAAGAACATGGTCGAGATCGTGGCCGACGTCGCGCGCGAGCGCGGCGCCAACCTGGTCCTCGCCCGCCAGCAGTTCGTCCTGGTCGACACCCAGCTCGACGTCACCGACGTGGTGCTGGAGCGGGTGAACAAGAAGCTGCCCCAGGTCGCGCTGACCGTTCCCAAGCCGTAAGGCGCGAGCGGCCGCAAGGCATCAGCGGATGAGCCGCCACGCTTTCCCAGGAGAGCGCGGCGGCTTTTTCGTATGCGCCGGACGCAAAGGGGGGCGGGAAACCCGGCGGCGTCGGCATTGCCAAATCCCCGGAAATGGGGCACAAGGGGCAGCGTCCCGTGCCGCCGAAGGCGCGGCGCGGGGCGTTTTCGTGGATTTTGAAAGGCGGGCGGCCGGGACCATGGATGTGACGGCGGACAACAAGAAGATAGCCGACCTCGACATCATGCGGATCATGGAAATGATCCCGCATCGCTATCCGATTCTGATGATCGACCGGGTGATCGACATCACGCTGGGCGAAAGCGCCACCGGCGTGAAGAACGTCACCATCAACGAGCCGTTCTTCCAGGGTCACTTCCCCTCGCGCCCGGTGATGCCGGGGGTGATGATCATCGAGGCGATGGCCCAGACCTCCGCCGTGCTGGTGGTCGCCACGCTGGGCAAGGAGTCCGAGGGCAAGCTGGTCTATTTCATGACCGTGGACGAGGCGCGGTTCCGCCGCCCGGTCACGCCCGGCGACACCATCCACATCCATGTGAGCAAGCAGCGCCAGCGCGCCAACGTGTGGAAGTTCAAGGGCGAGGCCAAGGTCAACGGTGTCCTGGTCGCCGAAGCCGTCTATTCCGCCATGATCCTGGACGAGAAATGAGCGTTTCCATTCACCCGACGGCGGTCGTCGATCCGGCCGCCAGGCTGGGCGAAGACGTTTCCATTGGTCCCTTCTGTGTGGTCGGGCCGGATGTCCAACTCGGTGACCGCGTGCGGCTGACCTCCCATGTGGTGGTCGAGGGCCGCACGCGCATCGGCGAGGACTCGGTCATCTACCCCTTCGCGTCCATCGGCCATCGCCCGCAGGACCTGAAGTTCAAGGGCGAGCCGTCCGAGCTGATCATCGGACGCAACAACCAGATCCGCGAGCATGTCACCATGAGCCCCGGCACCGAGGGTGGCGGCATGGTCACGCGGATCGGTGACAACGGCCTGTTCATGGTCGGCGTCCACGTCGCCCACGACTGCGTGGTCGGCAACAACGCGGTTCTGGCGAACAACGCCACGCTGGCCGGCCATGTGGAGCTGGGCGATTTCGTCACCATCGGCGGGTTGTCGGCGGTCCGCCAGTTCGTCCGCATCGGGTCGCACGCCATGATCGGCGGCATGTCCGGCGTGGAGAAGGACGTGATTCCCTATGGTCTCGTCATGGGCGACCGCGCCCGGCTGGCCGGCCTGAACCTCGTCGGGCTGGAACGCCGCGGCTTCCAGAAGGACGAGATCCACGCCCTGCGCGCCGCCTACCGCCTGCTGTTCGGCAACGAGGGCACTTTCGCCGAGCGCATGGAGGAGGTCGGGCGCGACATGGGGCAGCAGACGCTGGTCGCCGACGTGCTGACCTTCGCGCGGGCCTCCCGGTCGCTCTGCCAGCCGCGCGAGGGCTGAGAAGGGGCGGCCGCGCTCCGTTTTCTTTCCGTTCTGTTCTCTGGGAGAGTCCCGGCCATGTCGCAGCCTCTTCCCAAGCTCGGCATCCTCGCGGGCGGCGGCAGCTTGCCGGCCCGCATCGCCGCCGCGGTGCGCGGCCAGGGTCGCGAGGTCTTCGTCGTCGCCTTCGACGGCCACACCGACCCCGCCACCGTCGAGGGCCTTCCCCATCTGTGGAGCCGCTTCGGCGCCGCCGGCAGCATCATCGACCGGCTGAAGAAGGAAAAGGTTGGGGAGCTGGTCTTCGCCGGGCCGGTGCGCCGGCCGTCCTTCACCGAGCTGCTTCCCGACTGGTACACCACGAAGTTCCTCGCCAAGGTCGGCACCCGCGCCTTGGGCGACGACGGGCTTCTGCGCTCCGTCGCGCGGGAACTCGAAGGGGAGGGGTTCCGCGTCGTCGGGCTGCACGAGCTCCTCGGCGAGCTTCTGACGCCGGCGGGGCCGGTGGGCCGGCTGCGTCCGGACCCCGAGGCGGAGCGAGACATTGCCCGCGCCGTCGAGGTCGCCCGCGCGCTCGGCGCGCTGGACGTCGGGCAGGGCGCCGTGGTGCAGCAGGGAATCGTGCTCGCCGTCGAAGCCATCGAGGGCACCGACGCCATGCTGTCCCGCTGCGCCGCCGTCGCGCGGCCCGGTCCGGGCGGGGTGCTGGTCAAGGTCAAGAAGCCGCAGCAGGACCGCCGCCTGGACCTCCCCACCATGGGGGTGACGACCGTGGAGAACGCCGCCCGCGCCGGCCTGCGCGGTATCGCGGTGGAGGCGGGCGGCAGCCTTCTGGTGGACCGCGCCGCTGTCGCGGAAACCGCCGACCGGCTGGGCCTGTTCGTCGTCGGCATCACCGTTTCGTCGGAGCCTCGGCCGTGAGCGATCCGCTGATTTTCCTGATCGCCGGGGAACCCTCCGGCGACGCGCTGGGCGCTCGGCTGATGGCCGCCTGCAAGCGGCTGACCGGCGGACGGGTGCGCTTCGCCGGCATCGGCGGCGAGAAGATGGTCGCGGAAGGGCTGGACAGCCTGTTCCCGATGGGCGAGCTGACGCTGTTCGGCGTGTTCGAGCTGCTCCCCCATCTGCCGAACCTGCTGCGCCGCATCGACCAGACGGTCGCCGAGATCCTGCGGCTGCGGCCCGACGCGGTGGTCGGCATCGATTCGCCGGGCTTCACGGTGCGGGTGTCCAAGCGGGTCAAGGCGCAGGCGCCGGGCATCCCGCTGATCCATTACGTGGCGCCCACCGTCTGGGCCTGGAAGCCGAAGCGCGCCGCCAAATACGCGGCGATCTACGATCATCTGCTGGCCATCCTGCCCTTCGAGCCGCCCTATTTCGAGAAGGAGGGGCTTCCCTGCACCTTCGTCGGCCACTCGGTGGTGGAGAGCGGCGCTGCGCATGGCGACGCGCAGCGCTTCCGCGCCACCCACGGGCTGGCGCCGGAGGCGCGGATCGTCGCCGTCCTGCCGGGCAGCCGGAAGGGCGAGGTGTCGCGCCTGCTGCCCGAGTTCCGCGCCACGCTGGAGCGCTTGCTGCCGACCCATCCGGGGCTGGTCGCCGTGGTGCCGACCGTGGCGACGGTGCGCGACCGCGTCGCGGCGGAGGTGGCGGGCTGGCCGATGCCCACCATTCTCGTCGAGGGCGACGCCCCGAAATACGATGCCTTCGCGGCGGCGGAGGCCGCGCTGGCGGCGTCCGGCACGGTGGCGCTCGAGCTGGCGCTGGCCCGCCTGCCGACGGTGATCGCCTACCGCCTCAACCCGGTGACGGTGGCCTTGTACCGGCGGCTGATCCGCGTCAAATACGTCAATCTGGTCAATCTGATGCTCGACCGCATGCTGGTGCCGGAACTGCTTCAGGAGGACTGCCGGCCCGACCGGCTGGCCTCCGAGCTGGGCCGCCTGCTCGACGATCCCGCCGCCCGCGCGACGCAGATCGACGGGGTGGCGGAGGTGGCGCGCTGGCTGGGGCAGGGCGGAACGCCGCCCAGCGAACGGGCCGCCCAGGTCGTGTTGGAGGTCGCTGCCGGCCGGTTGGATAAGACGAGGCCGGATAAGACGCGAGCGTAAAAATCCGCTTGGCAAGAACCCGCTTGGGAGAAGAGACCATGAGCCAATTCCGCCTGCTGCACACCATGCTCCGGGTCTATGATCTGGAGAAGTCGCTGGACTTCTACACGCGGCTGCTCGGCATGAAGCTGCTGCGCCGCAACGACTATGAGGGCGGGCGCTTCACCCTGGCCTTCGTCGGCTACGGCGACGAGAAGGACACCGCCGTCCTGGAACTGACCCACAACTGGGACCAGGCGGAGCCTTACGCCATCGGCACCGCCTACGGCCACATCGCGCTGGGCGTGCCGGACATCTACTCCACCTGCGAACAGCTTGCCAAGGAAGGCGTCAAGATCCCGCGTCCGCCCGGTCCGATGAAGCACGGCACCACCGTGATCGCCTTCATCGAGGACCCGGACGGTTACAAGGTCGAGCTGATCGAGACGAAGTAACAGCCGTCACAGCGTCTTGTGGAAGAGGACGGTGTCGCCGTAGGCGCCGTCCGCTTCCACCGTGTAGCCGGGGATCACCCCGGCGCGATGCCAGCCCGTCGCCGCGTAGAAGGGCTCGCCGCTGTCCCCCTTCAGCGTGTCGAGCACCAGCAGGGACCGCCCCAGCCCGCGGGCTGTGTCCTCCACCGCCGCCATCAGACGCCGGGCGACGCCATTCCGGCGATGGCGGGTGAAGACGAGCAGCTTCTGCACCTCGGCGCGGTGCGCGCCGTTGGGCTTGGTGCAGAGAGCCAACTGCACGCTGCCCAGCAACTCTCCCTCCGGTCCCCGCGCGATCAGCAGACGGTGCGCGCCGCCGGACAGCTGGGCCGCCACCCCGTCCCAGAAGGCCCGCCTCCAGTGGGGCGCCAGCGGCGCGTGATAGCCGACCGAGGCGCCGCTGTTCACGGCGTCCTCCAGAAGGGCTTCCAGTTCCGCTCGCAAACGACGGTCATCAAGGGTGGAAATGTCGGTGATGGAAAAGGTCATCGTCATGGAAGGCGCCGCGCTGAGTCCGTTTCTGCGCTCAAGCCTGCCCGCTGCCTCCGCGCTCCACAATTGACTTTCCCCGGCATGGCTGTGAGGAATCCTCACAGTGAAAACCAGCAGCCGTGCCGATGCCGCGTCTTCCCTTCACCGCCCTGGCCGCCTTCGAAGCCGCGTCCCGGCACGGCAGCATGACGCGCGCCGCCGAGGAACTCGGGCTGACCCACGGGGCGATCAGCCGTCAGGTGGGCGATCTGGAAAAGCGGCTGAAGGTCCGCCTGTTCGAGCGCAGCCCGCAGGGGCTTCTCCTGACCGACGCCGGGCGCGACCTCGCTCAGGCCTGCACCGCCGGACTGGGCCGTCTTCAGGAAAGCTGGGACCGCATCGCCGGCAGCGGACCGGACCGGCTGCGCATCGCCGCGCCGCGCACCTGGGCGGCCCTGTGGCTGGTGCCGCGTCTGGGGCGCTTCCTCGACGGCCGCCCCGACCTGCGTCTGGACATCGAGGGGGGCAACACCGACCGCGCGTCGGAGGCCGAGGCAGGCTGGGCGGTGATCCGCTATGTGCGCGGCGGCGATCCCGGTCCCGACGGCACGCTGCTGTCGGAGGAGCCGCTGATCCCGGTCTGCGCGCCGTCGCTCGCCGGGCGGCTGTCCGGCCCGGCCGACCTGTCCCGCCACAGGCTGCTGCACTATCAGGCGTCCCCGGACTGGAGCCTGTGGCGCGGGGCCAGCGGGGTGGACCTGGGCGGGGCGCGCAACCTGAGCTTTTCGGAGTCGGTGATGGTGATCCAGGCCGCCATGGCCGGGCAGGGGATCGCGCTGGGGCGCCCATCGCTGGTGCTGGACGCTCTGGAGGCCGGGCGCCTCGTTTGCCCCTTCGGACCCGTGGTGCCTTGCGGCGACCGTTATGTGCTGACGGCTCCGGCCGAAGGGCGGGGGCGCGGCGTGCTTCGCGCCTTCCGGCACTGGCTGGTGGAGGAGGCCGCTGCGGATCGGACGCGGCTGGAGCGGCTCGGTGTGCCGCTTCCGAAGGGCCGTGCTGGCGGCTGATTCCGTTTCGTGGTTACATCCGTCATCGGATGAATTTGGAGCGGAGACACGCCGCCATGCTGCGCCTTTACGACAACCTCTCGTCCGGAAACGGCTACAAATGCCGGCTGCTGCTGCACAAGCTCGGCATCCCCTATGAGCGGATCGAGCTGGACATCGACCGGGCGGAAACCCGCACACCGGAATTCCTGGCGCGAAACCCGAACGGGCGCATCCCGACCCTGCAGCTGGAGGACGGCGGGCATCTGCCGGAATCCAACGCGATCCTCTGGTATCTGGCGGAAGGCACGCCCTATCTGCCCGACGACCGCGAGGGACGCGCGCGCGTCCTGCAATGGATGTTCTTCGAGCAGTACAGCCACGAACCGAACATCGCGACCGTGCGCTTCTGGATCACCCACCATGTGGAGATGACCGAGGAGCGCAAGCTGGGGCTGGTGACCAAGCGCCGGCTCGGCTACGACGCGCTGGGCGTCATGGAAGGGCATCTGGCGGAGCGGCGGTTCTTCGTGGGCGACCGTTTCAGCATCGCCGACATCGCGCTCTACGCCTACAGCCACGTCGCGGAGGAGGGCGGGTTCGACCTGTCCGGCTATCCGGCGGTGCGCGCATGGATGGAGCGCGTGGCGGCGGAAGGGCCGCACATCCCGATCACCCAGGGCTGAAGGTCAGATCAGCACCACCGCGGCGATCATCGCCACAATCACCGCATAAAAGACGATGCGGCGAAGCCGCCGCGAGAGCGGCGGCTTGTTGTCGTTCGCGGCCGGCTGGCCCTGACGGACCCGCCGTGCCGGAACGATGAACGCGGCCGGGCTGCGGGCGGCTCCGTCGGAGCCGCCCGTCCCGATGTGCGCTGTTGGCCGGTTAGCCACGCTCGGCCAGCGGGATGAAGTCCCGCTTGGTCGCGCCGGTGTAGAGCTGACGCGGACGGCCGATCTTCTGGACCGGGTCCTCGATCATCTCCTTCCACTGGGAGATCCAGCCGACGGTGCGCGCCACGGCGAACAGCACGGTGAACATGCTGGTCGGGAAGCCCATCGCCTTCAGGATGATGCCCGAGTAGAAATCGACGTTCGGGTACAGCTTCTTCTCGACGAAATACGGGTCCTCGAGGGCGATCTTCTCCAGCTCCATCGCGATGTCGAGGAGCGGCTCGTCCTTGATGCCCAGCTCGGCCAGAACCTCATGGCAGGTCTTGCGCATGACCTGGGCGCGCGGGTCGTAGTTCTTGTAGACCCGGTGGCCGAAGCCCATCAGGCGGAAGTTGTCGTTCTTGTCCTTGGCGCGGCGGACGATCTCCGGGATGCGATCGACGGAGCCAATCTCCTCCAGCATCTTCAGCACGGCCTCGTTGGCGCCGCCATGGGCCGGACCCCACAGCGAGGCGATGCCGGCGGCGATGCAGGCGAACGGGTTGGCGCCCGACGAGCCGGCCAGACGGACGGTCGAGGTCGAGGCGTTCTGCTCGTGGTCGGCGTGCAGGATGAAGATCTTGTCCATGGCCTTGGACAGGACCGGATTGACCTTGTACGGCTCGCACGGCGTGCCGAAGGTCATGTAGAGGAAGTTCTCGGCATACGACAGGTCGTTGCGCGGGTACATGAACGGCTGGCCGACCGAGTACTTGTAGGCCATCGCGGCGATCGCCGGGATCTTGGCGATCAGGCGGTGCGCGGCGATCTTGCGCTGCACCGGGTCCTCGATGTCCGTCGAGTCGTGGTAGAAGGCCGACAGCGCGCCGACGACGCCGCAGAGAACCGCCATCGGGTGGGCGTCGCGGCGGAAGCCGCTGTAGAAGCGGGTCAGCTGCTCATGGACCATCGAGTGGCCGCGCAGGATGCCCTCGAACTCTTCCTTCTCGGCGGCGTTCGGCAGGTGGTTGTTGAGGAGGAGGAAGCAGACCTCCGGGAAGGTCGCGTGCTCGGCAAGGTCGTCGATGGCATAACCGCGGTGCAGCAGAACACCCTCATCACCGTCGATGTAGGTGATCTTGGACTCGCAGCTGCCCGTCGAAGTGAAACCCGGATCGTAGGTGAAACAACCGGTCTCGGCGTAGAGCTTGCGGATGTCGATCACGTCCGGACCCGTGCTTCCCTTCATCACGGGCAGGCTGACCTGCTTGCCAGTCCGGTTGTCGATCAGGGTGAAGGTATCGGCCTTGTCCGCGGTTTGGGTCATCTCGGCACGTCCTTATCTTTAGGGTTGGGGCTTAACGCCCTTTTCGAATGCGCGCAGCATAGTTCTATGCCGGGCGGATATCAACGCACGGAAGTTATCCCCGTGCTGCAGTTGCGGCATCCTTCATCCGGGCCAGCGTTTCCGCCCGGCCGAGAAGCTCCGCCACCTCGAAGATCGGCGGCGACACGGTGGAACCGGTGAGCGCGGCGCGCAGCGGCTGGGCGATCTTGCCCAGCTTCTCGCCCCGCTCCTCGGCGAAGGCGCGCACCAGGGCCTCCAGCGCGGCGGCGGTGAAGTCGGCTTCCGTCTCGAAGCGGGCGGCGAGGTCGGCCAGGACGCCGCGGCCCTTCTCGTCCAACAGCGCGGCGGCCTTCTCGTCCATCGCCAGCGGGCGGGCGGCGAGGTAGAAACGGGCGCTCTGGGCGAGATCGACCACGGTGCGGGCGCGCTGCTTCAGCCCGTTCATGGCGCGGGTCAGCAGGTCGCGTTCCGACTCGGTCAGCGCGCGGCCGAGCTCGGCCTCCAGCCGCGGGGCGGCCAGACCCACGAGGCGGGCGTCGTCGGCCTGCCGCATGTAGTGGGCGTTCAGGTTCTCCAGCTTGGCGAAATCGAAGCGCGAGGGGGAGCGCCCGATGCCCTCCAGGTTGAACCACTCCACGGCCTGTTCGGTCGAGATGATCTCGTCGTCGCCGTGCGCCCAGCCGAGCCGCAGCAGATAGTTGCGGATCGCCTCGGGCAGGTAGCCCATGTCGCGGTAGGCGTCGACGCCCAGCGCGCCGTGGCGCTTCGACAGCTTGGCGCCGTCCGGCCCGTGGATCAGCGGGATGTGGCCGAATTCCGGCAGGTCCCAGCCCATGGCGTTGTAGATCTGGATCTGGCGGAAGGTGTTGGTCAGATGGTCGTCGCCGCGGATGACGTGGGTGACGCCCATGTCATGGTCGTCCACCACCACGGCCAGCAGATAGGTCGGGGTGCCGTCGGCGCGCAGCAGGATCAGGTCGTCGAGCTGGGCGTTCTGCACCGTCACCTCGCCCTGGACGCGGTCCTTCAGGACCGTCTCGCCCTCCTGCGGGGCCTTCAGGCGGATCACCGGCTTCACGCCGGCCGGCGCCTCGGACGGGTCGCGGTCGCGCCAGCGCCCGTCGTAGCGCACCGGCTGGCCCGCGGCCTTCTGGGCGGCGCGCATCTCCTCCAGTTCCTCGGGGCTCGCGTAGCAGTAATAGGCGCGGCCGGCGGCAAGCATCTGCTGCGCCACTTCGGCGTGGCGGTCCTTGCGGGCGAACTGGCTGACCGCGTCGCCGTCCCAGTCGAGGCCGAGCCAGGACAGGCCGTCGAGGATGGCGTCCACCGCGGCGTCCGTCGAGCGCTGGCGGTCGGTGTCCTCGATGCGCAACAGGTACGTCCCGCCGTTGCGGCGGGCGTACAGCCAGTTGAACAGCGCGGTGCGGGCACCGCCGATGTGGAGAAAGCCGGTGGGCGACGGGGCGAAACGGGTGACGACGGTCATGGGTGGCTCAATTCCGGGTTCGGCGCTGCTACAGTGCTGCGGCGGCCGTGCTGCGGCAGCGGCGGTGCGACTGCGGTGGTGCGGTGGTGTAACACATTAACGGCGCCGGAGGCATTTGCCTTGCGCGCATAGGCGACAGTATGGCCCACGGGGTTGAAGAGGGCATGGCCGGGGGTATGGCGGCCGAGGAGGACGGCGACACCGGTCCGGTCCGCCGCGGTGCCGTTGCACGCCTTTCCGCCGCCGCGGTGGACTGTCTCGCCGCGGAGCGGGAGCGCTGGGCGCTGTGGCTGCCCGTGGGGACCGGGGCCGGCGTGGCGCTGTATTTCGGCCTGCCGGCCGAGCCGCCGCTCTGGCTGGGGCCGGGCGCCGCGGCCGGCTGTCTGCCTCTGCTGTGGCTGGCGCGGCGGCGTCTGGCGCCGCTCGTCCTGCTGCTGGGGGTGCTCAGCGTCGCGTTGGGCTTCGCCGCGGCGCAGCTCCACAGCATCGCGGTGGCCGCGCCGATGCTGACCCGGGAACTCGGGCCGGTGCAGCTGACCGGGCGGGTGCTGGCGGTCGAGCGGCAGCCCACCGGCACGCGGCTGATGCTTGGGGAATTGACGGTGGAGCGGCTGGCCCCCGAAGCGACACCGGCACGGGCGCGCCTGCATCTGCCCGCCAAGGTGACGCCGCCGGAGGCCGGGACGGTGGTCCGGCTGCGCGCCATGCTTCACCCCCCGGCCGCGCCGGCCGAACCGGGGGCCTTCGACCTGCAGCGGCGCGCCTATTTCGAAGGATTCGGCGCGGTCGGCTTCGTCATGGGCGCTCCTGTCGCGCAGGAGGCGCCACCGCCCGGCGGCTGGCGCCGGGTGACCGTGGCCTTCGAGCGGGCCCGCGCCGCCATCGCCGAGCGGGTGCGCGCCACCGTGCCCGACTCCGCGGAGGCCAGCGTTACCGCCGCCCTGCTGAACGGCGACGCGGCGGCGATTCCCGAGCCGATGATGGACGCCTTCCGCGACAGCGGACTGGCGCATCTCCTGTCCATTTCCGGCCTGCATGTCGGCATCGCCGCGGGGATCGTCTTTTGGGTGGTGCGGGCGCTGCTGGCGCTGGTTCCCTGGGTGGCGCTGCGCTGGCCGATCAAGAAGATCGCGGCGTTGGCCGGCATCCTGTCGGCCATCCTCTACACACTGCTGGTGGGAGCGCCCCTGCCGACGCTGCGGTCGGTGCTGATGACCGGGCTGGTCATGGGAGCGGTCATCGCCGACCGGTCGCCGATCAGCATGCGGCTGGTCGCCTTCGCCGGCATCGTCACCGTCCTCTACGACCCGGAGGGGATGCTGGGGCCGAGCTTCCAGATGTCCTTCGCGGCGGTCGTCGCCCTGATCGCCGCCTTCGAGCGGTTCACGCCCTGGGCGGTGCGGCGGCGGCGCGAGATGGGCTGGTTCGGCCGGGGAGCGATGGCGCTGGGCGGCATCGCCTTTTCCAGTGTGGTGGCGACGGTCGCGACGACTCCCTATGGGCTCTACCATTTCCAGCAGGTCGCCTTCTACGGCGTGCTGTCCAACATGGTGGCGATCCCCATCACGACGGTGTGGATCATGCCCTTCAGCCTGCTCTCCTACCTGCTGCTGCCCTTCGGGCTGGAGGGGCCGGCGGTGACGGCGATGAGCTGGGGCGTCCGGCTGGTCATCGAAACGGCGGAGCGGACCGCGGCGCTGCCCGGCGCCACCGCGTTCCTGCCGGCCATGCCGGACGCCGCCATCGCGGCGGTCACTCTGGGAGGGCTGTGGCTGGCCATCTGGACAAGGCGCTGGCGCTGGCTGGGGCTGGCCGCGATGGTCGGGGGGATGGTCGTCCCGGTCTTCGCGCCGCGGCCCGACCTTCTGGTGTCGGAGGACGGGAAATTGATGGCCGTGCGCGGCGCGGAAGGGCTGCTCAGCCTGTCAGCCGCCAGCGACGGGCGGGTGGCCGACACCTGGAGGCGGCGCGACGGCATGGAGAAGCCGGAGGGCAAAGCCGGTCAGGATGTCTGGCCGCTCGCCGGGGTGAGCCTGGACGGGCGGCTGCGCTGCGACGCCCTGGGATGCCTTTACCGGGTGGAGGGAAAGACCGTGGCGCTGCTGCGCCAGCCGGACGCATTGCCGGAGGATTGCGCGCTGGCCGATGCGGTGGTGATCGCTGCCCCCTCGCGCGGCTGCCGGGCGCCGCTGGTGATCGACCGCTGGCGCCTGCGGCGGGAGGGCGCCCACGCGCTCTACCTGTCGGACGAGGGGATCCGGGTGGAGAGCGTGCGCGGCCAGCGTGGCGACCGCCCGTGGACGATGGGCGGAAAGCTTCCCGATGGAAAGACCGGGGCGCGCTGAACCGCCGCCCCGGTGCGTCCTGCGCTCAGTATTTCCGCACCAGACCGACGAGGCGGCCCTGCACCCGAACCCGGTCGGCGCCGAAGATGCGCGTCTCGTAGGCGGCGTTCGCGGGTTCAAGCGCCACGGTGTTGCCCTTGCGGCGCAGGCGCTTCAGCGTGACCTCGGCGTCGTCGACCAGGGCGACCACGATGGAGCCGTTCTCCGCGCTGTCGCACCGCTGGATGACCACCGTGTCATGGTCGAGGATTCCGGCTTCCACCATGGAATCGCCGGCCACTTCCAGCGCGTAATGGTCGCCCATGCCGAGCATGGCGGCGGGAATGTCCACGAAGGCGGAGCCGTCGCGCAACGCCTCGATGGGCGTGCCCGCGGCGATCCGGCCGTAGAGCGGAAGCTGCACGGATTCGGACGCCGGGTTCGCCTCCCGTCCCGCGAAGCTGAAGTCGCCCTTGATGACGTTGGGCTGGAACTTGGCGCGCGGCGGCCGGGTGCGGGCGGTCTCCAGCCCCTCCGGCAGGCGCAGCACCTCAAGCGCGCGGGCGCGGTGGGGCAGGCGGCGGATGAAGCCGCGCTCCTCCAGCCCCGTGATCAGGCGGTGGATGCCCGACTTGGACTTCAGGTTGAGAGCGTCCTTCATTTCGTCGAAGGAAGGGGACACACCGCCCTGCCCGAGCCGCTCGTTGATGAAAAGCAGCAATTCATGCTGCTTGCGCGTGAGCATTTGTGCCTCCCGACCGGTTCCGCACTAGATATGGAACAAAAGCAAAACGTTCCATCATGTTCTAGTTTGGTTCTTAACCCCCGTCAAGCCCTACGGATGAAATCAATCGCAAATCGACGGACAGGACTCCCAAAGGGATTCGCGGTGCGGAACGGATTAAAGCGACAGGGCACCACCGTTCAACGGGATCACCGTCACCCGGTCGCCGATGGCGGCGGCGGCGGCGTGAGGCTCGCGGACGATCAGGGCATCGGCCTGGGCCAGCCGGGACATCATCGCGCTGTCCTGGCGCGGGAAGGGGGTCGCGACCGGCCCGCCGTCCGGTCCGGGGGACAGGGTGGCGCGCAGGAAGTCGGTGCGGTCGTCGTTGGCCTTCAGCGGCGCGCCGAGCGTGACGGTGAGCGTCGCGTTCTCAGCGGGCAACCCTTGGAGACGGCGCAGCAGGGGCACCAGGAACAGCACGGCGGCCACGCCGGTGGACACCGGGTTGCCGGGCAGGCCGAGCAGCGGCACGCCGTTCGCCGTTCCGAAAATCAACGGCTTACCGGGCTTCATGGCGACCCGGTAGAAGTCCAGCGACAGCCCGCCCAGCACGTCGCGCACATGGTCGTGCTCGCCTTGCGAGGCGCCGCCCGTGGTCACCAGCAGGTCGCAGCCGGCCGCCCCGGCGGCCATGGCGGCGAGATGTTGCGGATCGTCCTTCGCCACGCCGAGATTGTGGGCGACGCCGCCCTGGCTGGCGACCAGCGCGCACAGGCCGAGCGCGTTGGAGCTGACGATCTGGCTCGGCCCCAGCGGATCGCCGGGCAGGGCGATCTCGTCCCCGGTGGCGAGCACGGCGACCCGCGGGCGGCGGTGGACGCGCAGCCAGGGCAGGTTGGCGGCGGCGGCCAGGGCGACGTCGCGGGCGGTCAGCAAGCGTCCCTTGGGAAGCAGGTCCTCTCCCGCGGTGAAATCGAGGCCGGCAGGACGGATGAAGCGGCCCGAGGGCACGGCGCGTCCGACGCGCACGCGGTCGCCGGCATCCTCGCAATCCTCCTGCATCACCACGGCGTCGGCCCCGGCGGGCACGGGGGCGCCGGTGAAGATGCGCACGGCCTCGCCCGCGCCGACCGATCCGGCGAAGGCGTGGCCGGCGGCGGATTCGCCGATGCGGCGCAGAGTGACGGGCGCCTCCGCCGACGCCTGGACGATGTCGGCGGCGCGGACGGCCCAGCCGTCCATGGCGGCGGCGGCGAAGGGCGGCTGGGTCAGGCGGGCGACGGCGGGCTCCGCCAGGACGCGCCCCAGCGCGTCGGGCAGCGGCACCGCCTCCGCCGGCAGGGCGGTGAAGGCGGCAAGGATGCGGGCGCGGGCCTCCCCGACCTGCAGCATCAGGCGGCGCTCCCCCATTCGCCGCTCTTGCCGCCGGCCTTGTGGAGCAGCTTCACCTCGGTGATGGTCATGCCGCGGTCCACCGCCTTGCACATGTCGTAGACGGTCAGCGCCGCCACCGACACGGCGGTCAACGCCTCCATCTCCACGCCGGTCTGGCCCCTCAGCTTGCAGGTGGCGGTGATGTCCACGGCGTTGCGCTCGGGGTCGCAGGTCAGGTCCACCTTGACCGAGGTCAGCATCAGCGGATGGCACAGCGGGATCAGGTCCGGCGTGCGCTTGGCCCCCATGATGCCGGCCAGCCGGGCCACCGACAGCACGTCGCCCTTCTTGACGCCGCCCTGGAGGATGAGGGCCAGCGTTTCCGGCTGCATGAGAACGGAGCCGCGGGCGGTCGCCGTGCGTTCCGTGTCGGCCTTGCCGGACACGTCCACCATCACCGCGCGGCCTTCGGCGTCGAAATGGGTGAAGCCGCTTGCGGGCTGGTCGGTCATAAAGGTTTCTCCATGAACAGGCTCAGCGGGTCCGGCCCGTAGGGGCCGAACGGACCGCGGTCGGTGAAGCCCTGTTTGCGGTAAAGCGCGATGGCTTCGTCCTGATAGACGCCGGTCTCCAGCCGCAGCAGGGACAGCCCGGCGGCGCGGGCCTCGTCCTCGATGCGCTCCAGAAGGCGGCGCCCGATCTGGCCGCCGCGGGCGGTCGGCTGGACGAACATCCGCTTGACCTCGCCATAGCCGTCCTCGGTGTCGATGCGCATGGCGCCGCAGCCGACCACGGTCCCCGACCGCCGGGCGACCAGGAAGCGGATGTCGGGCTTCGCCAGCGACTGCAGGTCGAGCAGATGGTTGCTCTCGGCCGGGTACAGGTCGCCCAGATAGCGGTCCAACTCCTCGATGAGCTGGACCACCTCGTCCTGGAGCGGGCTTTCACGGGCAATGGTCACGTTCGGCACGGCGTCGCTCCTCCCCATTGCTTTGTTCTTTGGTGTCAGGCGAGCAGGGCGCGGGTGGCCGCGGTCACATCCTCCTGCCGCATCAGCGATTCACCGACCAGGAAACAACGCGCGCCGACCGCCGCCATGCGCGACAGGTCCGCCGGGCTGTAGAGGCCGCTTTCGGCCACCAGCATCCGGTCGGCGGGCACATGGGCGGCCAGGTCCTCCGTCGTGGCGATGTCCACCGCCAGCGTCTTCAGGTTCCGGTTGTTCACCCCCAGAAGCGGGGTCTTCAGCGCCAGCGCGCGGTCCAGCTCCTCGCGGTTGTGCACCTCGACCAGCACGTCCAGGCCCCAGGCGATGGCGGCGTCCTCGATCTCGGCGGCCTGCGCGTCGCTCAGCGCCGCCATGATGATCAGGATGCAGTCGGCGCCGAGCGCGCGGGATTCGGCGATCTGGTAGGGATCGACCATGAAGTCCTTGCGCAGCACCGGCAGGTCCACCGCGGCGCGGGCGGCCAGCAGATAGTCGTCGCAGCCCTGGAAATAGGGCTCGTCGGTCAGCACCGACAGGCAGGTGGCGCCGCCCTCGCGGTAGGCGCGGGCCAGCGACGGCGGGTCGAAGTCCGGGCGGATTAGGCCCTTGGACGGGCTGGCCTTCTTGATTTCGGCGATCAGGCCGTAGCGGCCCCCGTCCACCGTGCGGCGCAGGGCGCGGATGAAGCCGCGCGCCGGGTCGGCGCTGCTGGCGGCGTCCTCCACCGCGGACAGCGGGCGGGCGGACTTGCGGGCTTGGACCAGCGCGCGCTTGTCGTCGCAGATGCGGGTCAGGACGTCGCTCATGGCGCGGCAACCGGTTCGTTGGTAATGGACACGAGGTGTTGGAGCACGGCGCGGGCGGCGCCGCTGTCGATGGCGTGGCGGGCCTGCTCGACGCCTTCCTTCAGGTCGCCGGCCTTGCCCGCCACATGCAGCGCGGCGGCGGCGTTCAGCAGCACGATGTCGCGGTAGGCGCCCTGGGCGCCGTCGAACAGCGCGCGGATGGCCTCGGCGTTCACATGGGAGTCGCCGCCCTTCAGAAGCTCCGGCCGGGCGCGGAAGATTCCGGCCTGCTCGGGCTCGATCTCGAACACCGTGACCTCGCCGTCCTTCAGCTGGGCGACGGTGGTCGGGCCGGTGGTGGTGATCTCGTCCAGCCCGTCGGAGCCATGGACGATCCAGGCGGCCTCCGACCCCAGCCGCTTCAGCACATGGGCCAGCGGCTCCACCCACTGCTTCGCGTAGACGCCGAGAAGCTGGCGCTTGGCGCTGGCCGGGTTGGACAGCGGGCCCAGCAGGTTGAAGATGGTGCGGGTGCCCAGCTCGACGCGGGTCGGGCCGACGTTGCGCATGGCGAGGTGGTGGCGCGGCGCCATCAGGAAGCCGATGCGGGCGTCCCACAGGGCCTTGCGCACCAGACCCATGTCGCAGTCCAGGTTGACGCCCAGCGCGCCCAGCACGTCGGCGGCGCCCGACTTGGAGGACATGGCGCGGTTGCCGTGCTTGGCGACCGGAACGCCGCAGGCCGCGATGACGATCGCCGCCGCCGTCGAGATGTTGTAGGTGCCCGACCCGTCGCCGCCGGTGCCGCAGGTGTCGATGGTGCCCTCGGGCGCCTCCACCGGGATGGCCTTGGCGCGCATGACGCGGGCGGCCCCGGTGATCTCGTCCACCGTCTCGCCGCGCACGCGCAGCGCCATCAGGAAGCCGCCCATCTGCGACGGGGTGGCGTTGCCCGACATGATGATGTCGAAGGCCAGCGAGGCCTCCGGCTCGCTCAGGGCGTTGCCGGCGGCGACCTTGGCGAGGATGGCCTTCATGTCGGTCAGGTCGCCGTGCGGCGCGGACGGCGTGCTCATGCGGCGGTCTCCAGCCGGCGGGTCGTGTTCAGGAAATTCTCCAGGATCTTGTGCCCGTGCTCGCTCTCGATGCTCTCCGGGTGGAACTGCACGCCGTGGATCGGCAGCTCGCGGTGGGACAGCGCCATGATCAGGCCGTCCTCCGTCTCGCCGGTGACTTCCAGGCAGGCGGGCAGGGTGGCGCGCTCGACGATCAGCGAGTGGTAGCGGGTGGCCCGGAAGGGCGAGGGCAGGTCCTTCAGGACGCCGCGACCCTGGTGGAACATGCGGTCGACCTTGCCGTGCATCGGCACCGGGGCGCGCAGCACCGTGCCGCCGAAGGCCTGCCCGATGGCCTGATGGCCCAGGCACACGCCCATCAGCGGAACGCCGGCCTTGGCGGCGGCGTCGATCAGCGGCAGGCAGATGCCCGCCTTGTCCGGGTCGCAGGGGCCGGGCGACAGCACGATCCCTTCGGGGCGGAGCGCCATGGCCTCCTCCACCGTCAGGCTGTCGTTGCGGCGGACGTCCAGCTCGGCGCCCAGTTCGCCCAGGTAATGGACGAGGTTGTAGGTGAAGCTGTCGTAATTATCGATGAGCAGCAGCATGGGGCGCCCCGGCATCCTTCCGGCCTGTCGTTTCCGGTCCGTCTTTTCCGGCCCGCCGTTCACGGCCCGATCGTCCCGGACCAGCGTTCCGGCCTTGTTCCAAGGCGGGTACCCTAGCGGCTGGAGCCGTGGATTTCCAGCCCGTCCGAACCTCGATCTGGCGGAGACTCAGTGGTAAGGGGTTAGCGGCAGAGGAACTGCGGCGGCGTCGCGGGCTTGGCCAGGACGATGCCCCGCGCGTCGGTCTCCTCGGTGATCTGGCAGCGCCGCACGGTGCGCGGCAGGTCGATGGCCAGCGTGGCCTGCGTCCCGCCGTAGCGGCAGATCAGGAAGACGCTGTCGCGACGGGCGGCGGGGAAGTCCCATTGCCGGGTTTCCGATCGGCCCCGCCGCAGGCTGCGGTCCGGTTCCAGTCCCGCCGGGGCGGCGGCCAGGGCGGGGTCGGCCATCCGCGCCGCCCGGTCGCCTTCGACCAGCGTGACGCCCGCGAAGGCGTGCTGGTCCTTCGCCGGGTAGGGCGACCAGCCGCCGGGCGCCTCCGGCTGGGCCTGCACGGTCAGGCTGGGCGGGCAGCGGACCTCGTTGGCGAGGGCGGGGCCGGCGGTGACGAGAAACGTCAGGAGGATGAGGGTGCGGAGCATGGCGGGTCACAGCATAGTCCCAGCCGGCGGACGCCTCCACCCCGCTCCGCTGTTGCAGGGACGGTGCGGGGGTGCCACCTTGCGCGCAAACCGGAAACCAGGGTTCGAGATTCCTTCCCATGGCCAGAAAATCGCCGCGCAAGCCCCAGAAGGCGGCGGCACGGAAGCCATCGCCGAAAGTGCCGGCCGCCGCATCCGGGCGGGCGGCGCCGGGGCGCGCCGTCTCCCCGATCCTGCTGGCGCTGGCCGGGGTGATCGCGGTCTTCGCGGTGGCGCTCGGCGCGCGCTTCATCATCGGGCGCGACGCGCCGGAGACGGAGACCGTCCTGGAGCGCGAGGCGCCGGTCATCGCCCCGGCCATCCCGCCCGCCGCAGCGCCGGTCAAGCCGCCCCCGCCCAAGGTCGCGGAGACTCCGCCCCAGCCGGAGCCGCCGGCCCCGCGCGAGCCCGACGCCGCGCCCGCGCCGGCTCCGGCTCCGCAGGTGACGGAAGCCCCGGCCCCCGTTCCGGTTCCCACGCCGCCCCCGCCGCCGGCCCTGACGCCGAAGCCGGTGGTGGCGATGCTGCCGCCCCCCGTCGCCCCGCTGGAGCCGCCCAAGGTGGCCCCCGGATCGCCGCTGTGGAAGAAGAACGCGCTGCCCTTCCGCGCGCCGCCGGGCAAGCCGGCCATCGCCATCGTCATCGACGACATGGGCGTGGACCGCAAGCGCTCGAACCGCGCGGTGTCGCTGCCGGCGCCGCTGACGCTGGCGTGGCTGCCCTACGCCCACGAGCTGCCGGCCCAGGCCCGCGCCGCCCGCGCCGCAGGGCACGAGCTGATGCTGCATCTCCCCATGGAGCCCAGCGGCTCCGCCGATCCGGGGCCGCAGGCGCTGCGCGTGTCTCTGGACAAGGGGGAGATCCTGCGCCGGACCAAGACGGCGCTGGACAGCTTCGACGGCTATGTCGGGGTGAACAACCACATGGGCAGCCGCTTCACCGCCGATCATGCGGCCATGGCGCCCGTGCTGGGGGAGATCGCGCGGCGCGGCTTGTTGTGGCTGGACAGCCGGACCACCGCGAAGAGCGCCGGCCTGACCATCGCGCGGGAGCTTCAGATGCCCTTCGCCGGGCGCGACATCTTCCTGGACAACGAGATGACCGTGCCGGCGGTGCGCGCCCAGCTGGCCAGGACGGAGCAGGTGGCCCGCCGCCAGGGCTACGCCATCGCCATCGGCCACCCGCACGATGCGACAATCGACGCACTGGCCTCCTGGATGCCGGACGTGCAGAAACGCGGCTTCGTCCTGGTTCCGGTCAGCGCCGTCGTGCGCGCCCATCACGCCGGCGGGTGACCGCCGGTTCCGCTTGAGGAGAGTTCCATGGCTGACACCTACAAGGTCGGCGGCATGACCTGCGGCGGCTGCGCCCGCTCCGTCACCAACGCCATCGGCAAGCTGGCGCCGGGCGCCGCCGTGACGGTGGACCTCGACGCCGGCACCGTGGCGGTGGAGGGCGGGGTCGCCCCGGAAACGGTGAGGAAGGCCGTGGAGGGCGCCGGATTCGACTTCGGCGGTCAGGCCTGAAACCGACTCAGACCGGCTGAGGGCGGCGCAGCCGCCACACCAGCAGGCCGCCGGCCCAGGACAGCGAGACCGCCAGCGCGGCGCCGAGCGCCACGAACCGTCCGGCGGGTTCGGCCAGCAGATGGGCGGTGGTCAGCGCCAGGGCGAGGCCGGGGTTGGTCAGCAGCGCGCTGCGCATCGCCGCGGCGACCACGCCGCCGCCCAGGCGGCCGTGCAGGATCACCGTCAGGCTGGTCAGGGCGATGGGGAACACGGCGGCGATGCCGGTGGCCGCCGGCCCGATGCTGTGGCTGAGCGTGGTCACCGTGGCGACCAGCAAGCCGACGAGACCGGCGCGGGCCGGGATGTCGTACCAGCGCGACCGCGCCACCCGGACCGCCCTGTCCTGGGGGATCGGGGCGGACACCGCCCAGGCGGCGATGCCGTAGCAGGCCAGGGTCAGCAGCAGCGCCAGCGGCAGCGTCCAGGCGACGGCCGAGCGCAGGCTGGCCGCCACGACGATCCAGAAGACGGAGCTGGTGAGAACGGTCGCGGGCATGCCCCAGCGCGGGGCGATCCGCACGAGAAGGGCCAGATAGAGGACGATCGTCGCGTTCCCGACCATTCCCGACAGGGCCGCGTCGGCGACGAAGCGGTCGCCATGCTCCATCGCGAGCATCACGAAGGCCGGTCCGGTGGAGACGGGCAGGGCGGTGATCATGCCGCCGTAGAAGGGACCGGCCTTCTCCGCCGCCAGCGAGGCGGCGACGACCACCAGGGCCGCCGCCGCGATCTTGATGATCAGCGGCAGCAGCAGCGCATCGAGGGGCATTCGGTCCTTACCGGGCGGAGGTCTCGCGGACGGTTTCCTCCGCGGCGCGGATCAGGGCCATCGACTTGTTGACGGTCTCCTGATACTCGGCCTCCGGATCGCTGTCCGCGACCACGCCGCCGCCGGCCTGGACATACATCATGCCGTCCTTCAGCACGGCGGTGCGCAGCGCGATGCAGGTGTCCATGGCGCCCGACGCGCCGAAATAGCCCACGCAGCCGGCGTAGACGCCGCGGCGGGCCTTCTCCAGCTCGTCGATGATCTGCATGGCGCGGACCTTCGGCGCCCCCGACACGGTGCCGGCCGGGAAGCCGGCGATCAGCGCGTCCAGCGCGTCGTGCTTCGGGTCGAGGTCACCCTCGACGTTGGAGACGATGTGCATGACGTGGCTGTACAACTCCACGATCATCTTCTGCGTCACCTTGACGGTGCCGGTGCGCGCCACGCGGCCCACGTCGTTGCGGCCGAGGTCGAGCAGCATCAGATGCTCGGCCAGCTCCTTCGGGTCGCTCAGCAGGTCCTCGGCCAGCGCCTGGTCCTCCGCCGCCGTGGCGCCGCGCTTGCGGGTGCCGGCGATGGGGCGGACGGTCACCTTGCCGTCGCGCACGCGCACCAGGATCTCCGGGCTGGAGCCGACGACCGACAGCTCGCCGAAGTCGCAGTGGAACAGGAAGGGCGACGGGTTCAGGCGGCGCAGCGTGCGGTACAGCGCCAGCGGCGACGGCTTGAAGGGGAAGCGGATGCGCTGGGACGGCACGACCTGGAAGATGTCGCCGGCCCGGATGTACTCCTTCGCCCGCTCCACGATCGCGTGATACTCCTCGCGCGTCGTGTTGGAGGTCCAGGCGAGCGGCAGCCCGTCCTTGGTCCGCGGCTCCCGCCGGTAGGGCAGGGGGCGCTCCAGGTCGGCCACCGCGTCCATCAGCCGCTCGCGGGCGTCGCCATAGGCGGCGGCGCCGTCGACGCCGGGCTTCGGCCAGACCGGGGTGACCAGAGTCACCGAATCGGTGTGGCTGTCGAAGATGGCGACGATGCTCGGCCGCGACAGGATGGCGTCGGGGATGCCCAGCTCGTCCGGGTTGTCGTCCGGCAGACGCTCCATCAGCCGGACCATGTCGTAGGTCAGGTAGCCGAACAGGCCGGCGGCCATCGGCGGCAGGGCGTCCGGCAGGTCGATGCGGCTCTCGTTGATGAGGGCGCGCAGCGACTCCAGCGGGGCCGCGTCGATGGGCTCGTAGGCGTCGCGGTCGTGCAGGGCGTTGCGGTTCACCTCCGCCCGGTCGCGGCGGCAGCGCCAGACCAGATCGGGCTTGAAGCCGATCACCGAATAACGGTCGCGCCGCGACCCCGCCCCGCGCTCCGCCGATTCGAAGAGGAAGCCGAAGGGTCGCCCGTCGGCCAGCTTCATGTAGGCGGAGACCGGGGTCTCCAGATCGCTGACCAGGGTGGTCCACACCACCTGCGGCTTGCCGGCCTCATAAGCGGTGTGGAAGGCGGCGGATTCCGGCTGAACCTTCACGGGACGGGCCTCGATTGAGTGTGGTTAGTTGCCGCTGGCGAAGAACTGGTCGATGCGGTTGCGGTGCACCTCGACCGGGTAGCTGTTGCGCAGCGCGTTGCCGAACTGGGCCATGATGTCGCTTTCCAGCCCCTGGGCGACGGTGCTCTCCACGGTCGCCAGCGTGGCGTCGGAGGCCGCCGGGTCCGCCGGGATGACCTCCTTCAGGCGGGCGACGACCTGGCTGTCGGCGGTGGCGCCGGTCACCGTCTCGCCGGGCTTCACCTCGAACAGCTTGCGCACCAGCTCGCCCGGCAGCCCTTCGACCGAGCGGGCGTCGCGGGTGAAGGGCGTGGTCATGGCGAAGCTGGCGCCGGACTGGCTGGCGACGTCCTGCGCCGCCGCTTCCGAGCCCTGCTTCAGCTTGGCGGCGATGTCCTGGGCCTTCTCGGCGGCCAGCTTGGCGCGCTTGTCGTCCTGCCAGCCGGCGACGGCCTGATCGCGCACCTCGGCCAGCGGCTTGGCGGCGGCGGGCGTCACGCCGTCGACGCGCACGGCGTAGAAGACGTTGTTGGGCGCCTCGGTCAGGTTCGAGGTGGCGCCGGAGGCGAGCTGGAAGGCGGTCTGCACCATGGCGGCGAAGTTCGCGCGGCCCGGGGCGGCGTCCTGGCCGTCCGGCGCCTTGCCGCTGCTGTCCACCGCGGCGATCTTGGCGATGGGCAGCGACTGGGCCTGGGCGACCTCCTCCAGCGGGGCTCCGCTGGCCAGCTGGTCCTCGACCCGGTTGGCGATGGAGTAGAGCGAATCCATCGCCTTCTCCTTGCGAAGCTCGGCCAGGAGCTGGTCGCGGGCCTCCTCGAAGCTCTTGGTGGCGCCCGGCTGGATGGCGGTGACCGTCAGGACGTGCCAGCCCAGTCCGCTGCGCACCGCGTCGCTGACCGCACCCTGGGCCAGCGCGAAGGCGGCGTCGCCGATCTCCGGCAGCTCGTTGCGGGTGACGTTGTCGAGCGTGATGACGTCGGTCCCGGCGTCCTTGGCGGCGGCGGTCAGGCCCTTGGTCTTGGCGGCCTCGGCGATCTGCTTGGCCTTCGCCTCGTCGTCGGCCAGGACCATCCCCACCGTGCGGCGCTCCGGGGTGCCGAGCTCGTCGGCGCGCTCGTCGTAGGCGGCGCGGAGTTCGTTGTCGGGGATCTGGATGTCCTTGGCGATCTCGTCGGCGGAGAGCTGGGCGATGCTCAGCGCGCGGTATTCCGGCGCGGTGAAGCGGACCTGATGGTCCTCGTAATAGCGGGTCAGCTCCGCCTCGTCGGGCACGCCGACGTCGCCGATGGCGGCGTTGGGCAGGGTGACCACCTCGGCCACGCGGCGCTCCCCGCGGAAGCGGTAGAGGTCCTGGACCAGCGGCTTCGGCGGGGTCACCCCGGCGCCGACCGCCCCGGCCACCAGCTCGCGCGCGGTCTCGCGGCGCAGCAGGGCGACGTAGCCGTCCTCGGTGAGCTGGTTGTTGCGCAGCACGCTGCGGAACTGGTTCGGGTCGAACTGGTTCTGCGCGTTGCGGAAGGCCGGCTCCTCGGCGATGCGCTGGCGCACCACGTCCGGACCGACGGAGATCCCGGCGTCGCGCGCCGCCTGATCATAGAGGGCGCGCTGCACCAGCGCCGACAGCGACTGGTCGAGAAGGCCGAACTGGCGCGCCTGCTCGGTCGTCAGGTTGCCGCCCAGCATCGGGCGCAGCCGCTCCATCTGGCGGCGGAACTCCTGGTCCAGCTCCGCCCGGTCGATGTCCACCTTGCCGACGGACGCGACGGTGCTGGAGATCCCGCCTGTGCGGATCATGTCGCCGATGCCCCAGGCCGCGAAGCTGACGATGAGGAGCACGAACAGGATCTTGACGACCCACGAACCGGCGTAAGTGCGGATGAACTGAAGCATGGGACCCGAAGTGAGTGCGCAAAGGGCGGCCCTGCGGCCGGGGCGGCATCATAGGCACCCCGCGAAAGCCCGGCAACACCCCATTTCCCCCGCGATTCCCCATCGGAAAGAACCCGTTGGACGGGTGGAAATGCCCCGCACTCCTTGCTAGACAGGGGGCGCACTTTGAAAACGAACACCCGCACCAACAAACGAGAGCCGGAGGACGAAAACGCCATGGCCGCACGCCGCAAACTGATTGCCGGGAACTGGAAGATGAACGGGCTGAAGGCCGACGGGCTGGATCTGGCCTCGGACCTCGCCGGACGCCTGACCGGGGCCGGGACGGTCGCCTTCGACATGCTGGTGTGCCCGCCCTTCCCGCTGCTGTTCCCGGTGGGCGACGCCATCTCCGGCAGCCCGCTGGCGCTGGGCGCGCAGGACTGCCACGCCAAGACCTCCGGCGCGCACACCGGCGACGTCAGCCCGGCCATGCTGACCGACGCCGGCTGCCGCTACGTCATCCTCGGCCATTCGGAGCGCCGCGCCGACCACGCCGAATCCGACGCGCAGGTCGCCGCCAAGGCCGCCGCCGCCCACAAGGCGGGCCTGATCGCCATCATCTGCGTCGGCGAGACGGAGGCCCAGCGCGACGCCGGGCAGGCCAACGCCGTCGTCGCCAGCCAGCTCAAGGGCTCGATTCCGGAGGGCGCCACCGCGGCAAACACCGTCATCGCCTACGAGCCGGTCTGGGCCATCGGCACCGGCAAGACCGCCACGCCCGACGACGTCAAGGCGATGCACGCCCACATCCGGGCGGAGCTGGCCGGCAAGACCGCCGATCCCGACGCGGTGCGCGTCCTCTACGGCGGCTCGGTCAAGCCGGGCAACGCGGCGGAACTGATGGCGGTGGAGAATGTGGACGGCGCGCTGGTCGGCGGGGCCGCGCTGAAGGCGGACGATTTCTGGGCCATCGCCACCAGTTGCCGCTAGCATATCGCGCAGGACCGCGTTAAAAACAGTGGGCGCGCGCCACGGGCCCTTGCCAAGGTCCGTGGCGCGCTGTTGGTTTGGGCGGTCCCTGCGGATCGCTCCGGGAAGGGATCAAGGGAACGGGTTGCATGGAATCGGTGCTTCTGGTCATTCACCTGCTGATCGCCCTGGCGCTCGTCGGGGTCATCCTGATCCAGCGGTCGGAAGGCGGCGGTCTCGGCATCGGCGGCGGCAATATGGGGGGCATGATGTCCACCCGCGGCACCGCCAATCTGCTGACGCGGACCACCGGCATCCTGGCGGGCTGCTTCATGGCGACGAGCCTGGTCCTGGCGGTCCTGGCGGGCGCGCACAGGGCGCCGACCTCGATCATCGACACGATGCCGGCCCAGCCCGTGGCCCCGGCGGCACCCGCCCAGCCGGCCGCTCCGGCGCAGCCCGCTCCGCCGGTCGCCCAGTAAAAGCGGCCCGGCAAAACGCGACGCGGCTCCGGCCGCGTCCGACGCGAGGCGGCCTCCCCCGAAGCCGCCTCTTTCTTTTGAGGATCGTCGATCCGGGCCGCGCCCGGCGGACGGTCCGAATTCGGGGAACGGATCAGGCTCTGAAGGTCTTCGGACGGACATGACTCGCTACATCTTCATCACCGGTGGCGTCGTTTCCTCGCTGGGCAAAGGTCTGGCGTCGGCGGCGCTTGGGGCGCTTCTCCAGGCGCGCGGCTACAAGGTGCGGCTTCGCAAGCTGGACCCGTACCTGAACGTGGACCCCGGCACGATGAGTCCGTATCAGCACGGCGAGGTCTATGTGACCGACGACGGCGCTGAGACCGACCTCGACCTCGGCCATTACGAGCGCTTCACCGGCGTGGCCGCGCGCCGTGGCGACAACATCACCACGGGCCGCATCTATTCGACCGTGATCGCCAAGGAGCGCCGCGGCGACTATCTGGGCGCCACCGTGCAGGTGATTCCGCACGTCACCGACCAGATCAAGGACTTCATCCGCGCCGACACGACCGACGAGGACTTCATCCTCTGCGAGATCGGCGGCACGGTGGGCGACATCGAGTCGACCCCCTTCCTGGAGGCCATCCGCCAGTTCGGCAATGAGGTCGGTCCGGAGAACGCCCTGTTCATCCACCTGACCCTGCTGCCCTACATCCCGACGGCGGGCGAGCTGAAGACCAAGCCGACCCAGCATTCCGTGAAGGAGCTGCTGGGCATGGGCATCCAGGCCAACATCCTGCTCTGCCGCGCCGACCGTCCGATCCCGGACAACGAGCGCCGCAAGATCGCGCTGTTCTGCAACATCCGGCCGGAGCGCGTGATCGCCGCCCTGGACGTCGATTCGATCTATCAGGTGCCGGTCAGCTACCACGAGGAAGGCTTCGACACCCAGGTGCTGGCCTATTTCGGCCTGCCGACCGAGGGCAAGCCGGACCTGTCGCGCTGGACCAGCATCATGGAGCGCGTGCGCAAGCCGCAGGGCGAGGTGACCATCGCCGTCGTCGGCAAGTACACGAGCCTGCTCGACAGCTACAAGTCGCTGGCCGAGGCGCTGACCCACGGCGGCATCGCCAACAACGTGAAGGTCAAGCTGGACTGGATCGACTCGGAGATCTTCGAGGACGACACCGCCGTCCAGCGGCTGGAGAACGTCCACGGCATCCTGGTGCCGGGCGGCTTCGGCTCGCGCGGCACGGAAGGCAAGATCCGCGCCGCCCAGTTCGCCCGCGAGCGCAAGGTGCCGTACTTCGGCATCTGCTTCGGCATGCAGATGGCGGTGATCGAGTCGGCCCGCAACATGGCCGGCATCGTCGATGCCGGCTCGACCGAGCTGGGCAAGCCCGGCAACCCGGTCGTCGGCCTGATGACCGAGTGGATGCGCGGCAACAGCCTGGAGAAGCGCACGGAGGGCACCGACCTCGGCGGCACCATGCGGCTCGGCACCTACCCGGCGAAGCTGGTCCCCGGCAGCAAGGTCGCGGAGATCTACGGCGCCACTGACATCACCGAGCGGCACCGCCACCGCTACGAGGTGAACGTCTATTACAAGGACCGCCTGGAGAAGGTCGGCCTGCTGTTCTCCGGCCTGTCGCCGGACGGCGAGCTGCCTGAGATTGTCGAGATCCCGGACCATCCCTGGTTCATCGGCGTGCAGTTCCACCCGGAACTGAAGTCCAAGCCCTTCGACCCGCACCCGCTCTTCACCTCCTTCATCAAGGCGGCGATCGAGCAGAGCCGGCTGGTCTGATGTGACCGATCGGGGGAGGCGCTTCCTCCCCCGCGCGTTCCGGTTCCGGGTTTCCCGTGGGTATAGTGAAAGCGGCGGCCGAGCCAACGGCCGCCGCTTTTGCGTTACGGGCCAGGAAAAAACCAAGAGGCTGGAGACACCATGACCGATATCAGCATCCCCGCCAGCGACGGCGGCAGCTTTTCCGCCTATGTGGCCAAGCCGGCGGGCGGCGGGCCGGCGCCGGGACTCGTCGTCATCCAGGAGATATTCGGGGTCAATCAGGTCATGCGCGACCTGTGCGACGGCTTCGCCGCCCAGGGCTGGCTGGCCGTCTGCCCGGACCTGTTCTGGCGGCAGGAGCCGGGCGTGCAGATCACCGACAAGACCCAGGAGGAGTGGAACCGCGCCTTCGCCCTGATGAACGGCATGGATCAGGACAAGGCGGTGGACGACCTCAAGGCCACCCTGGCGTGGCTGCGCCAGAATCCGGATTGCACGGGGAAGGCCGGGTCGGTCGGCTACTGCCTGGGCGGGCGGCTCGCCTTCATGATGGCGGCGCGCTCCGATTCCGACGCCAACGTCAGCTATTACGGCGTCGGTCTGGACGGTCTGGTCGGCGAGGCGGCGAGCATCACCAAGCCGCTGCTGATGCACATCGCCGAGAAGGACCAGTTCGTCCCGGCGGAGGCGCGGGAAAAGGTGCTGGCCGCGGTGAAGGGCAACCCGAACGTCACCGCCCACGTCTACCCCGGCATGGACCACGCCTTCGCCCGCGCGGGCGGCGCCCATTTCGACGCCGAGGCGGCGGAGCTTGCCAACGGACGCACGGCAGCCTTCTTCAAGCAGCATCTGGGTTGACGCCATTCCGGTTGACCGGGATCGCCGATATCTGGGAAGGAATGGGCAGCGCGAGGGGGCCTTCGGCATGCGTCCCCTCGCATTGCTTTTTGGAGAGCACGGGATGACCACCGCCAAGACCGTCCAGATCGGCAACCTGACCATCGCCAACGACCGGCCCTTCACCCTGATCGCCGGGCCGTGCCAGATGGAAAGCCGCGACCACGCGCTGGAGACGGCGGCGGCGCTGGTGGAGATGACCGGCGCGCTGGGCATCGGGCTGATCTACAAATCCTCCTTCGACAAGGCCAACCGCACCTCCATCAGCACGGCGCGCGGCCTCGGCATGGACAAGGCGCTGCCGATCTTCGCCGAGATCAAGGAGCGGTTCGGCTGCCCGGTGATCACCGACGTGCACGAGGCCGACCAGTGCGCCCCGGTGGCCGAGGTGATGGACGTCCTCCAGATCCCCGCCTTTCTGTGCCGCCAGACCGACCTGCTGATCGCCGCCGCCAGGACGGGCCGGGCGGTCAACGTCAAGAAGGGCCAGTTCCTCGCCCCCTGGGACATGAAGAACGTCGCGGCGAAGCTGGTGGCCTCGGGCAACGACAAGGTCCTGCTGTGCGAGCGCGGCGCCAGCTTCGGCTACAACACGCTGGTGTCGGACATGCGAGCTCTGCCGATCATGGCGGAGACGGGCTTCCCGGTGGTCTTCGACGCCACCCATTCCGTGCAGCAGCCGGGCGGGCAGGGCACGACCTCCGGCGGGCAGCGCGAGTTCGTTCCGGTGCTGGCCCGCGCCGCCATCGCCGTAGGGGTTGCCGCCGTCTTCATGGAAACCCACGAGAATCCGGACTGCGCGCCCAGCGACGGCCCGAACATGGTCCCGCTGAAGGAGATGCCGGCCCTGCTGGCGCGGCTCCAGGCGTTCGACCGTCTGGCCAAGGGGCTCTGAGCCGGCTCACCGCTGGACGCCCTCCGCGGTTCGGACGGACGCGGGGCGGTTCCCCGCGTTGCCATTGTCGGTGATCTCCTGGACCAGCTTGTCCAGGATGGCGCGGCGGAAGGCGTCCGGCGTGTCGGCCACCGTGACGAAGGCGGACGGCCCGCCGATGACCTGCGTCGCGAAATACTCCGCGAGCCAGGGCACCTCGTCCAGGATGACGAGACCGTTGATCGTGATCCCCTGGGCGACCACGCGTTCGCGCGCCGCCTGGGGAGCGATGCCGATGTTGTTGTAGCCGTTGCTGACGATGTCGATGACCCGGTGCGGCGCCGCATTGCCGCCGCGCTGGAAGAGGTCGGCGGCGTTGAGCAGCGCCGCGCCGATTCCGGTGCTGCCTTGCAAAGGCCGGCGTGGCACCGCGTCGATGGCGGCCGCGAGGCCCGTGGCGGAAGACCGGTCGGACACCACCGTCCAGGGCACGAGAATCCGAAAGGTCGCCGGGTCGGACCACAGCGCGACCGTCACCGCGATGCCACCGCTGCCCGCCGTGATGGCTTCCACCAGCTTCAGGTCGCGGAAGGCCGCGGCGTGGCCTTGCAGTTGGAATTCGAACAGACCACCGTCGATGCTCGTGGAGCCGTCGATGGCCAGCACGAGTTGCATGTCCACCCGTTCCGACCCAGGCGGGTGCTGCGCCAGGGCGCTCCCCGCGCAGAAAAGGGTGGTGACAAGAATCGCCCAGCGCATGCGCGTGCCCATGGAACGGGAACGCCCGGCGGGCGGAGACGTTGCCATCGCATCGTGGACGCCGCGCCGACGGTTGGAGCGTCCGCGTGCTGAGAGATGGAGGAAAGCCATGAAGCTGCCCCGCCTGTGCGCCATCGCCGCCATTGGTGCGCTGATCGCAGTCCCTGCGTTGGCGCAATCGACGACGACCAGTCCCTCCACACCCAACAAGACCCAGTCCGCCCCGATGGGCACCCCTGTTCCGCAGGCCAAGCCGGCCATGCCGCCGGGGACCAGCGGTTCCACCACGGCCCCGCCCATGAGCAGCGGATCGTCGGCGGCGAAGGCCAAGGTCATCGACCTCAACACCGCCGGCAAGGACGAGCTTCAGACCCTGCCGGGAATCGGCGAGGCGCGGTCCGACGCCATCGTGAAGAACCGCCCCTACCGCTCGAAGGACGAGCTGGTCAGCAAGAAGATCGTCCCGCAGAGCGTCTACGACGACATCAAGGGCCGCATCGCCGCGGTCGGCGGCTCCAAGACCAGCGCGTCGGCGACCACCGCCCCGAAGAAGTGAGATGGAAGCGGCCCTCGTTCCTAAACTGTGGAATGGGGGCCGCCCTTACAGGCTGAAGCTGCGGTAGATGATCGGGGCCTCGGCCGTGCCGCCGTCCGTCGCGGCGATGTCTCCCAACAGGCCGTGATGCTCCGACAGGTCGCACACCGGGTCGGTGTTGTCGGCGCTTCCCGTCAGCGCAAGCGCCTGACAGCGGCAGCCGCCCCAGTCGATCTCCTTCTGATCGCAGCTCCGGCAGGGCTGCGGCATCCAGTCGGTGCCGCGGTAGCGCTGGAAGGCCGCGGAGTTGGCCCAGATGTCGGCCAGCGGGCGCTCCGTCACCCGGTCGAAGGTCATGCCGGGGATCGTCTCGGCGGCGTGGCAGGGCAGGACCGAGCCGCTGGGCGTGACGTTGAGGAACTTGCGGCCCCAGCCGCCCATGCAGGCCTTGGGGCGCTTGGCATAATAGTCGGGCACCACGTAATCGACGACCAGCCGGCCCTTCAGCTCCGGCAGGCGGGCGCGCACCCGCTCGTCCATGCGGATCAGCTGGTCGCGGGTCGGCATCAGGGCGGCGCGGTTCTTCAGCGCCCAGCCGTAATACTGGACGTTGGCGATCTCGATCCGGCCGGCCTTCAGCTCCAGCGCCATGTCGATGAAATCGTCCACCCGGTCGATGTTGTGGCGCTGCACGATGGCGTTGACGGTCAGCGCCATGCCGGCGTCGGTCACCGCCCGCGCCACCTCCAGCTTCTTCGGCTGGCCGCCGGGAAAGCCGCTGATCAGCTCGGCCTTGGCCGGCACCGTATCCTGGAAGCCGATCTGCACATGCTGCAGCCCGGCGTCGCGCAGCCGCTCCAGCCGTGTCCGGTCGAGCAGAACCGCCGAGGTGATGAGGTTGGCGTAGAGCCCGGCCGCGGTGGCATGGGCGATCAGCGCCTCCAGGTCCTTGCGCGCCGTCGGCTCGCCGCCGGAGAAATGCACTTGGATGATGCCGAGGTCCGCCGCCTCGTCGAGGACGCGGCACCAGGCGGCGGTGTCCAGCTCCCGGCTGGCCGGGTCGAGCGCCAGCGGGTTGGAGCAGTAGGCGCAGCGCAGCGGGCAGCGGTGCGTCAGTTCCGCCAGCAGGGCCAGCGGCGGTTCGAGTCCGGTCGTGGCGCCACAGAAGGTCATCGGGTCAGGAACCCCTTCGTGATCATGTCGCCCAACACTTCCAACACATCCGCGGCGATCTCCTCCCGCGGGGCGTCGAATTGTGCGGCCAGCGTCGCGATGGCCGCACCCACCGTCACCGGAGGCTGGCCCGCCTGAGATGGTGTGGTGACGGCCCGCACCACCTCCAGCGCCACCTCGTCCAGGATCAGCACGCGCTCCGGCCCCAGAAGCTGCCAGTGGCCGCGCACCCGGTCCTGGCGGAGCATGACGCCGGGGGCCAGCCGAACCCGGTCCTCCTCGGTCACGCCGTCCGTCATCGCTGGTAGACCGTCGGTTCCATGTCGTCCGGCACGAAGGCGCCGGGCGGGATCAGGCCGGGGGACACATAGGCGTGGTGCAGCGCGTCCAACTGCGCCCACAGCAGTTCCGCCTTGTGGCGCAGGGCGGCGATCACCTGCTGCTGCTGCTCCGGCGTGCGGGCGTTGTCGAGCACGTATTCGAGCCCGAACTCGACGTCGCGCGGCGCCTCGTCCAGCCGCTTGCGGAAGTAGGAGAGGGTCGCGTCGTTGGCGAAGGCGTAATAGGCCTCGAACCCGGCGATGCGCTCGCGGTGGATGGCCGGGGCGAACAGCTCGGTCAGCGAGGAGGCGACGGCCTCCAGCGTCGACTTGCCCGACACGAAATTGACGTAGGAATCGACGGCGTAGCGGGTCGCCGGCAGGATGCCCCTCAGCGAGGTCACATAGTCGCGGTCCAGCCCCAGCCCGTCGGTCAGGCGAAGCCAGCGCTCGATCCCGCCGACCTTGCCCTCCTCGCGCTGCCGGCTCTCGCCGAAGCCGTCATGGTCGAGCACGCGCTGGATCCAGATGCGGCGCAGCGCCGGATCGTCCATCCGCGCCATCAGGGCCAGATCCTTCTTGGGGATGCAGACCTGATAGTAGAAGCGGTTCAGCGCCCAGGCCTGGACCTGACCGCGCTTCAGCTTTCCGCCATGCAGCAGTTTGTGGAAGGGGTGGAGGTCGTGGTACTGGCGCTCGCCGATGGCGCGCAGCTCACGTTCAAGACCTTCGCGCGACAGCAGTGACGTCATAGGGTGAACTCCATCCCGTCGTGGGCGATCTCCCAACCTTCGGCGGTGGCGGCGGCCCGTTCGGGCGAGTCGTCCAGCAGGGCCGGGTTGGTGTTGTTGATGTGGACGAAGACCTTGCGCCGCACGCCCAGCCCCGCGAAGGCGGCGATGGAGCCCTCCGGGCCGGACATCGCCATGTGGCCCATGCGCTGGCCGGTCTTGCTGCCGGTGCCGGCGCGGATCATCTCGTCGTCGGTCCAGGTGGTGCCGTCGAACAGCACCAGCGGCGCCCCGCGCAGCCGGTCGGCCAGCCAGTCCGGCATGGACGAGCAGCCGGGGATGTAGAAGAACTCCCCGTCGCCGTTTCGGTCGCGGACGCGCAGCGCCACCGTGTCCTCCGCCACCGAGCCGAAGCCGGCGGCGGTCGGGTCCTCCAGATAGAGCGCGACCTTGCCGGGCACGGCGAAGGCCTCGATCTCGAAGGGGAAGGGGATGCCGGCGGCGTCGGCGGGAACCCAGGGCCGGTCCAGCGCCATGGCGCGGCGCGGGGCCAGCTCCGGATTGACCACGCGGAAGACGGCGTTCGCCTCCAGCACGCCGTGCACCCGGTCGGTGGCGTAGACGGCCAGCGGCTGGGATTCGCGCAGAGTCAGCAGGCCCGCCACATGGTCGATGTCGGCGTTGGTCAGCACCGCCGCCGCGATGGGGCTGTGGCGCAGGCCGGTCCGCGGGTGCAGCGCCGGGTTGGCGCGGATCTGCTGGCCGATGTCCGGAGAGGCGTTCAGCAGCAGCCAGCGCCCGTCGCCGCCGCTGACGGCGAGCGAGGACTGGGTGCGTGGGCGGGCCGCCGGGTCGCCGGAGCGGGCGCGGCGGCAGCCCGCGCAGTTGCAGTTCCACTGGGGAAAACCGCCGCCCGCGGCGGAGCCAAGGACGAGGATCGTCAGCATGGGATGCTCTTCCGAATCAGGCGGCCCGAATCAGGCGGCGGTCGTCACGCATGGAAACGGTCCGGCGCTCAGAGACGGGCGCAGGCGTAGGCGTTGATTTCGGTTCCGACGGCGATTTCGACGATCTGGGGCTTGCGCCAGGTCTTCATGGTTGGGTCCTCCGCGCTTGGATTGGCCTTGGGATGATTCCCAGGGGCTGTTGCCGCCCGCCGCGGGCGGGCCCCGCTAGCGAACGTTAGAACGCTACGGGTGCGGGACAAGGTGGTCTATGCGACTTTGGAAGCAGGTGCGCTGCACAACCGGATAGGGTGCTGCGCCGTCCGGGCGTTCTTCCGCGAGCCTTTGCGTCCCAGCGGCCTTGCATCCCCCCGCACGCAAGGCTATCAAGCCCGCGCGCTTCTTTTTCGCCTGGAAAGATCATCCGCCTGGAAAGATCATCCAGTGGACGCGCGCAACGCGGAGGAAGGACAAACATGAGCGCCATTACCGAAATCCACGCCCGCGAGATCCTCGACAGCCGTGGGAACCCGACCGTCGAGGTGGACGTCCTGCTCGAATCCGGCGCCTTCGGCCGCGCCGCCGTCCCGTCGGGCGCCTCGACCGGCGCGCACGAGGCGGTGGAGCTGCGCGACGGCGACAAGTCCCGCTACGGCGGCAAGGGCGTGCTGAAGGCCGTGGAGTCGGTCAACGGCGAGATCTTCGACGCCATCGCCGGCCTCGACGGCTCCAACCAGCGCGCCCTCGACCTCGCCATGATCGAGCTGGACGGCACCCCCAACAAGGGCCGGCTCGGCGCCAACGCCATCCTCGGCGTCTCGCTCGCCGTCGCCAAGGCCTCGGCGGAAGAGGCGGCGCTGCCGCTGTTCCGCTACGTCGGCGGCGCGTTTGCCAACCTGCTGCCGGTGCCGATGATGAACATCATCAACGGCGGCGCCCACGCCGACAACCCGATCGACATCCAGGAGTTCATGGTCATGCCGGTCGGCGCCGAGAACGGCGCCGAGGCCATCCGCATGGGCGCGGAGATCTTCCAGGCGCTCAAGAAGAAGCTCAAGGACGCCGGCCACAACACCAACGTCGGCGACGAGGGCGGCTTCGCCCCCAACCTCGCCTCCACCGAGGACGCGCTGGGCTTCGTGATGAAGGCGATCGAGGCCGCCGGCTACAAGCCGGGCGACGACGTCATGCTGGCCATCGACGCCGCCTCGACCGAGTTCTTCAAGAACGGCAAGTACGAGCTGGCCGGCGAGGGCAAGTCGCTGGCGCCGGAGCAGATGGTCTCCTACTGGGCCGATCTGGTCGGCCGCTACCCGATCATCTCGATCGAGGACGGCATGGCCGAGGACGACTGGGAGGGCTGGAAGGCGCTGACCGACGCCATCGGCGGCAAGGTGCAGCTGGTCGGCGACGACCTGTTCGTGACCAACCCGGCGCGTCTGGCGGACGGCATCAGGAAGGGCGTCGGCAACTCGATCCTGATCAAGGTCAACCAGATCGGCACGCTGTCGGAGACGCTGGAAGCCGTCGACATGGCGCACAAGGCCGGCTACACGGCGGTCCTGTCGCACCGTTCGGGCGAGACCGAGGACAGCACCATCGCCGATCTGGCGGTCGCCACCAACTGCGGCCAGATCAAGACGGGCTCGCTGTCGCGCTCCGACCGTCTGGCCAAGTACAACCAGCTGATCCGCATCGAGGAGATGCTCGGCACCGCCGCCCGCTTCGCCGGCCGCGGCATCCTCAAGGCCTAAGGCGCTCTTAGGGTTCTCCTTTGGGAAAGGCCCCTTTCCGGGATACCGGGAAGGGGCTTTTTTTCTGTGTTCTCTTTTGGGGTTGCGCCCGGTGCGCGGGAGATTTCCAAATCACCACCGTGCAAGGGGCGCGCGCTTCTGGTAAACAGCCGCCATAGTTTCGCCCGCTTGGACCGGCACCCTCTTAACGACGGCTTTTCCCGCCCGGACAGGACCCTCGACGCATGACCAAGACCACTTCTTTCGCCGCCCTGCTGCTTGGCGGCCTGCTGTGCAGCGGTTCCGTCCTCGCGCAGACGGTTTCGCTGCAGGACCGTCTGGACCGGCTGGAGTCGGGGGTGGAGGCGCTGGGCGGGCGCGTCGAGGTGGCGCAGGCCTATCCGGGCAATTCCTACACGCGGGGGCAGACCGCCGAGATCCAGCCCTCGCTGGCCGCGGATTTCGAGGTGCGGCTGCAGAAGCTGGAGCGCGCCCTCTCGGAGCTGACCGGGCGCTATGAAGAGGCGACCTATCAGATCTCGCAGATGAAGGACCGGCTGGAGCGGGTCAACAGCGACATCGACTTCCGCCTGAAGGAGCTGGAGAGCAAGGGCGGCGGGGCGGCCAGCGATCCGTTCGGTGGTCCGGCCAAGCCCAGCGCGGCGGCTCCGGCCGCGGCCCCCAGCGCCGCCAAGGCGCCCGAGAAGGCGGCCGACAAGCCGGCTGAGAAGCAGACCGCCGCCCTGGCGCCGCTGCCCGCCAACTCGACCCCGGAAAAGCAGTACGAGCACGCCTTCGAACTGCTGCGCCAGTCCGACTACGACAAGGCGGAAAAGGCCTTCAGCGACTTCCTGGCGAAGAACAAGGGCCACCAGCTCGCCGGCAACGCCCAGTACTGGCTGGGTGAGACTTATTATGTCCGCAACAAGTTCCAGGACGCCGCCGTGGCCTTCGCCGAGGGCGTGCAGAAGTATCCGAAGAACAACAAGGCGGCGGACAACCTGCTGAAGCTCGGCATGTCGCTGCAGCAGCTGAACCAGAAGAAGGACGCCTGCACGGCCTTCAACCAGCTGATCACCAAGTTCCCCGAAGCCTCGGCCAGCGTGAAGCGCCGCGCCGACACCGAGCGCCGCCGCCTGAACTGCGCCTGACGGGCGCGGTGAACGCGTCCGACCCGGCTGGGCCAATTTCCGCGGGTGAGTTCGCGGCCCGCATGGACCGGCTGGGCGGCTTCGAGGCGAAACCGCGCGTGGCTGTCGGTGTGTCCGGCGGGGCGGACAGCCTCGGGCTGGCCTTGCTCGTCCAGCGCTGGGCGGCGGAGCGGGCCGGGGATGTCCTCGCGCTGATCGTCGACCATGGCCTGCGCGGGGAGTCGGCGGCGGAGGCCGCCCGGGTGGGCGGTTGGCTCCAGGCCCGCGGCATTGCCCACGCCGTTCTGCGCTGGGACGGCGAGAAACCGGCAACCGGCATCCAGGAGGCGGCCCGCGCGGCGCGCCATCGCCTGCTGGCCGAGCGCTGCCGGGAGGAGGGCATCCTTCATCTGGCGCTCGCCCATCACCGCGACGATCAGGCCGAGACGGTGCTTCTGCGCTTCGCCCGCGGCTCCGGCATCGACGGGCTGGCCGGCATGGCGCCGGTGCGTGCGGCGGGGGCGGTCCGGGTGATCCGGCCGCTGCTCGACCTGCCTCACGAGCGGCTGGTGGCGACCTGCCGCGCCTTCGGCCAGGAGTGGGTCGAGGACCCGTCCAACCGCAACCCACGCTTCGCCCGCGCCCGCCTGCGCGCGGCGGGGGAGGCGCTGGCCGCCGAGGGGCTGGACCCGCCGCGTCTGGCCGACCTCGCCCGACGGGCCGCCCGCGCCCGCAACGCCCTGGAGGCGGGAACCGCCGCTCTGCTGGCCAAGGCCGTGGAGGTTCATCCGGAGGGCTGGCTGCGGCTGGACCCGACGCCTCTGCTGGAGGCGCCGGAGGAGCTTGGCCTGCGCGCGCTGGTCCGCTGCATCGCTGCGACGGGAGGCGCTGCCTACCCGCCGAAGGACGAGGCGGCGGAGCGTCTGTTCGCCGAGATCGCGAGTGGCGGCTTCCGGGGACGGACGCTGGGCGGCTGCCGCATCCTGCCGAGGCGGGGGCATTTGGTGATCGCGCGGGAGCCGGTCGGGGTCACCGAACGGCTGAGTCTTACCCCGGGCGGAGAGGTCTGGTGGGATCGCCGATTCGCCGTTCGGCTGGGCGCGGGGCAGATCGGTCCGGTCACCGTGGCAAAATTGGGGCGGGAGGGGTGGCAAATGGCGGGGTCCGCAGGCCCGGATTCGGGCCGCATCGGCCTGCCCGAGCCGGTCCGCGAGACGCTGCCGGCGCTGTGGGACGGAAACGGGCTGGCGGCGGTGCCGCATCTGGGCTTTTCCCGGCCCGGATTCCCCCTGTCGGCGGTCGCTTTGCACGCGCCCGGGGTGGTGTTGGCCGGCCCAGCTTTTCCGGTTGTTTCGGACCGTGTCGGCATTATTTAATCTGGGAACGTGCCCGTAAGCCCGGGAGGGGTGGCCCCGCATCAGCCTACCTTTCCGCGCAGGGTTCGCAGAAAGGCTTTCGACGTGAACAATTTCGGCAAGAATCTCGCGCTCTGGATCATCATAGGGCTGCTGCTGGTGGCCCTGTTCAACCTGTTCCAGAGCTCTTCCACGCGCAGCCCGCAGACGACGGTTCCGTTCAGCGAGCTTCTCGCCGAAGTGGACCGCGGCCAAGTGGCCGACGTCACCATCAAAGGAAACCAGGTCTCCGGCCACTTCACCGACGGCCGGTCCTTCAGCACCTACGTCCCGCCCGAAGCCGGGCTGGTCGAGCGGCTGACGCAGAAGAACGTGCGCATCAGCGCCGTTCCGGACGACAGCAACGTGCCGTCGCTGTTCTCCGTCCTGCTGTCCTGGTTCCCGATGCTGCTGCTGATCGGCGTCTGGATCTTCTTCATGCGGCAGATGCAGTCGGGCGGCGGCAAGGCCATGGGCTTTGGCAAGTCCCGCGCGCGCCTGCTGACGGAGAAGGTCGGCCGGGTCACCTTCGACGACGTCGCCGGCATCGACGAGGCCAAGCAGGAGCTGGCGGAAATCGTCGAGTTCCTGAAGGACCCGCAGAAGTTCCAGCGTCTGGGCGGCAAGATCCCGAAGGGCGTGCTGCTCGTCGGCCCGCCGGGCACCGGCAAGACCCTGACCGCGCGCGCCGTGGCGGGTGAAGCCAACGTGCCCTTCTTCACCATTTCGGGCTCCGACTTCGTCGAGATGTTCGTGGGTGTCGGCGCCAGCCGCGTCCGCGACATGTTCGAGCAGGGCAAGAAGAACGCCCCCTGCATCATCTTCATCGACGAAATCGACGCCGTGGGCCGCCATCGTGGCGCCGGCCTGGGCGGCGGCAACGACGAGCGCGAGCAGACCCTGAACCAGCTGCTGGTCGAGATGGACGGCTTCGAGGCGAACGAGGGCGTCATCCTCATCGCCGCGACCAACCGTCCGGACGTGCTCGACCCCGCACTGCTGCGTCCGGGCCGCTTCGACCGTCAGGTCGTCGTGCCGAACCCGGACGTGCTGGGCCGCGAGAAGATCCTCAAGGTCCACATGCGCAAGGTGCCGCTGTCCCCGGACGTCGATGCCAAGGTCATCGCGCGCGGCACGCCGGGCTTCTCGGGCGCCGATCTCGCCAACCTCGTCAACGAGGCCGCGCTGCTCGCCGCCCGCATCGGCAAGCGCGTCGTCGGCATGGCCGAGTTCGAGGCCGCCAAGGACAAGGTCATGATGGGCGCGGAACGCCGCTCCATGGTCATGACCGAGGACGAGAAGAAGCTGACCGCCTATCACGAGGCCGGTCACGCCATCGTCGCCATCCACCAGCCGGACAGCGATCCGGTGCACAAGGCCACCATCATCCCGCGCGGCCGCGCCCTGGGCATGGTGATGCGCCTGCCGGAAGGCGACCGCATCTCGTTGTCCCAGGCCAAGCTGCACGCCGACCTGCGCGTCGCCATGGGTGGCCGCATCGCGGAAGAGCTGATCTTCGGCAAGGACCGCGTGACCACGGGCGCGTCGGGCGACATCAAGATGGCGACCGACATGTCGCGCCGCATGGTCACCGAATGGGGCATGAGCGACAAGCTGGGCCCGCTGCTCTACGGCGAGCCGACGCAGGAGGTCTTCCTCGGCCACTCCGTCACCCAGCACAAGAACATGTCCGACGCCACGGCCCGCACGGTGGACGAGGAAATCCGCCGGATCGTGGACGAGGCGTACGGCGAGGCCCGCCGCATCCTCACGGAGAACATCGACCAGCTCCACACCATCGCCAAGGGCCTGCTGGAGTACGAGACCCTGAGCGGTGAGGACATCGCCCGCCTGCTGCGCGGCGAGCCGCTGATCCGCAACGACGAGCGGGAGGGCTTCTCCCCGGCCCCGCCGAAGCAGCCCACCCCGACCTCGGGCCGCCGCCCGTCGGTGCCGACCACCAAGGAAAGCGGCGGGATGGACCCGGAGCCCCAGGGTACCTGATGGTCCGCACCTGATGGCCGGCACCTGATCCGCATCGCCGCTTTGTTCAGAGAAACCGGCGCTCCGCAAGGGGCGCCGGTTTTTCTTTGCCGACTCCCGGCTGTACGTGTGTCCCGTACGTCTTGGCGGAACCGGAGGGCGGGACCATCGTGTAGACCAGGGTCGCCTCAACCGAAAGCGCCGCCGATGCTGTTCCTCCCCATCTACGACGACAATCCGACGCGGCGGACGCCGGTCGTCACCATGGCGCTGATCGCGCTGTGCGTGATGGTGTTCCTGTGGCAGCTCTCGCTGGGGGCGCGCGCCGGGAACCTCGCCGTCTATTCCTTCGGCCTCGTTCCGGCGGTGCTGTTCGGCCACGCCGAACTGCCGGAGCCGCTGCGGGTCGTCCCGCCCTGGATGTCGGTCGTCACCTCCATGTTCATGCATGGCGGCTTCCTGCACATCGCCGGCAACATGCTGTACCTCTGGATCTTCGGCAACAACGTCGAGGACAGCATGGGGCGGGGCCGCTTCGTGGTCTTCTACCTGCTGTGCGGGACGGCGGCGGCGCTGGCCCAGAGCTTCGCGGCCCCGACCTCCGAGGTCCCGATGGTGGGGGCGAGCGGGGCGATCGGCGGGGTGCTCGGCGCCTATCTGGTGCTGCACCCGCGGGCGAATGTCGGCGTCTTCTTCTGGTTCATCATCATCGTGCGCGTCATCAGCGTCCCGGCGGTGCTGGTGCTGGGCTTCTGGTTCCTCGGACAGATCCTGAGCGGGGTCACCACCCCGACCTCCGACGACAGCGGCGGGGTGGCCTTCTGGGCGCATGTCGGCGGGTTCGTCATGGGAGCGGCGTTGATCCCCTTCTTCAAGCGGCCCGAGGTGCGGCTGCTGGAGCCACCGCACAGCCGGCCCTTCGAGGTTGTTCCACCGGGAACCCGACTGCGCCGCGGCAGCGTGCCGGAGGCGGGCGACCGCCGCCGTCCTTTCCGTTGAACGATAGGGGGCGCCTATCGGTCTGTTTGAATCGTTCGATTGGACCTGTCGCCGCCCGGCGGGCATGCTGAAGCTGAACAGAAACGGCGGCGTTCGGGAGTTCCGCGATGACCAAGACCTTCAGCTTTGCCTGCATCCACTTCACGGTGGCCTTCACGGTCGGCTATCTGATGACCGGCAGCATCGCGGTGGGCGGCGCGCTGGCGCTGGTGGAGCCGCTGTGCAACACGGTGGCCTATCACCTGCACGAGCGGGCCTGGGCGGCCCATGAGCGCCGCAAGGCGCAGGCCGTCGAGGCGGAGCCGGCGGAAGGGACCGCCGTTCCGGCTTGAGGAGTTCGGTGGTTATATCCCCTCTTCCCCTGGGGAGAGGGTTAGGGTGAGGGGGATGCGCTTGTGCCGGACGTACCGCTATGCGCAACCCCCTCACCGGCCCTCGGGGCCACCCTCTCCCCAGAGGGGAGAGGGCTAAAGAACCGGGAAACCGGCTCAGCGCGACCGCAGATAGGCCAGCACCGCTTCCGGAGCGGACTCGCCGTAGGGATCGCCGCCCTCGCCGGCGTCGTTGATGCCCGGCTCCTCGAACAGCTTCTCGATCACGCCGTCGGTCACCACCATGGCGTAGCGCCAGCTCCGCATGCCGAAGCCGACATGGTCCTTGTTGATCAGCATGCCCATGCGGCGGGTGAAGTGGCCCGAGCCGTCGGGGATCAGCTTGACGTTCTTCACGCCGAGATGCTTGCCCCACTGGAACATCACGAAGGCGTCGTTGACGCTGAGGCAATAGACCTCGTCGACGCCCAGGTCGCGGAACTCCGGATAGAGCGCGTCGTAGGTCGGCACCTGCTGGTTGGAGCAGGTCGGGGTGAAGGCGCCGGGCAGCGAGAAGACGACCACACGCTTGCCGGCGAACAGCGCGTCGCTGCTGACGTCCTGCCAGCGGAACGGGTTGGGGCCGCCGACGCTTTCGTCGCGCACGCGGGTCTTGAACACGACCGAGGGGACTTTGCGTCCTTCCATGATGGTCTCCGGATCGAAGTGAAGCGGTTGGTGTGGGATGGCCTGAAGCTTAGCCCCTCAACGGATTGACGAAAACCGGCCGGAGCCGCCTGCGCGGTCTTGTCTCAGCCGGTCTCGCGGATCAGGGCAGAAGCGCCTCGGCGAAGGGACGGAAGGCCCCCTCCCTCACCAGCCGTTTCGCCGCCGCGATGTCCGGAGCCATCGCGCGGTCCTCCGTCCACACCGCCACGCGGGCGCGCAGCAGCCCCCGGGCGCGCTCCAGCGCGGGGGAGGAGGTCAGCGGCGCCCGCAGGTCGATCCCCTGGGCGGCGCTCAGCAGCTCCACGGCGACGATCCCCGCCAGATTGTCGGCCATGTCCGACAGGCGGCGGGCGGCGTGGGTCGCCATGCTCACATGGTCCTCCTGGTTGGCGGAGGTGGGCAGGCTGTCCACGCTGGCCGGGTGGGCCATCTGCTTGTTCTCGCTGGCCAGCGCCGCCGCGGTGACCTGGGCGATCATGAAGCCGCTGTTCAGCCCGCCGTCGGCCACCAGGAAGGGCGGCAGGCCCGACAGGTGGGTGTCCATCAGCAGCGCGATCCGCCGTTCCGACAGGGCTCCCGTCTCGGCGATGGACAGGGCCAGCACGTCGGCGGCCATCGCCACCGGTTCGGCGTGGAAGTTGCCGCCCGACAGGATGTCGCCGCTGTCCGGGAAGACCAGCGGGTTGTCGGAGACGGCGTTGGCCTCGCGCTCCAGGACGCCCGCGGCGAAGCGCAGATGGTCGAGCACCGCGCCCATCACCTGCGGCTGGCAGCGCAGGCTGTAGGGGTCCTGAACCGTCTCGTGTCCCTCGCGGTGGGAATCGCGGATGCCGCTGCCCTGGAGCAGCGAGCGGTAGACCGCGGCGACGTCGCGCTGGCCCGGCTGGCCGCGCAGATCGTGGATGCGCGCGTCGAAGGGGCCGTCGCTGCCCAGCGCGGCATCGACGCTGAGCGCGCCGGCGACCAGGGCGGCGGCGAAGCCGTCCTCGGCAGCGACCAGCCCGGCGAGGCCCAGCGCGGTGGACACCTGCGTGCCGTTCAGCAGGGCCAGCCCCTCCTTGGCCTCCAGCGCCAGCGGCGCCAGCCCGGCGCGGGCCAGCGCCTCGGCGGCGGGCAGCCGCTGGCCGTCCACATCGGCCTCACCCTCGCCGATCAGCACGCCGGTCAGATGGGCCAGCGGCGCCAGATCGCCGGACGCCCCGACCGACCCCTTGGCCGGCACCACCGGCAGGACGCCGCGGTTGTAGAGCGCCAGCAGCGCCTCGATCACCGCCATGCGCACGCCGGAATGGCCGCGGGCCAGAGCGTTGACCTTCAGCGCCAGGATCAGCCGAACCACGCCCGGCGGCAGGTCCGGCCCGGTGCCGGCGCTGTGCGACAGCACCAGCCGCCGTTGCAGCTCCCGCACCTGCTCCGGGGGAATGCGCTTCTTCGCCAGCAGGCCGAAGCCGGTGTTCACGCCATAGACCGCGCGCTCCCCGCCCGCCGCCTCGGCCACCGTGCGGGCCGAAGCGTCGATGGCGGCGCGGCAGCCGGGCGCCAGGGCCAGAACGGGCGGGTCGCGCAGGATGCGGCGCAGGTCGGGCAGGGCGAGATGGCCGGGGTCGATGGTCAGCGTGTCGGTCATGCGGCGTTCCTTACGGCGGAGCACGTGCGGCAGTCCTTCACATGAGGAGCCGTTGTCGTCTGCGCAAAGGGGGTGGTTTTCGGTGGCATTCCTGTGATGTCCCTCAATCTTCAGATTTCATTTACCAAAAACGCGCCAACTGACCTCGCCTGCATCCAGTGGGCACTGCTTCAAACGGTGACAATTGGAGGGCTGTAAATGCCTCGCCTGTTTTCTCGCGGGTCTGAAAAGGCCAAAAAAGAAATGGCTCACGGGGGACGTTATTTCACCCGGGTACTCGTTGGTGCATTTGTCTTCAGCGCCACCATCAATCTTCTGATGTTGGCGATGCCACTTTATTCGCTTCAGGTCTTTAGCCGCGCTATTCCGTCCGGCAACATCGATACGCTGGTCATGCTGACGGTCATCGTCGTGATGGCCCTGACGCTGAGCGCCGCCATGGAAACGGTGCGGGCGCGCATCCTGGCCCGCGCCGGCAACGCCCTGGAGGTCGCCTGGCGCCGCCGGCTGACCGCCGACGTGCTGGACGCCTCAGGCCGAGGCCGCCCGGACACCGCCCCGGTCAGCGACCTCATGGAGGTCAAGGGCGCGATGAGCCGCCCCTCGCTGCCGGCCCTGATGGACCTGCCCTGGGTGCCCCTGTACGTCATCGGCATCTACCTGATCCACCCGCTGCTCGCCGTGATCCTGGTCGCCGCGATGGTCATCATGACGGCGCTGGGCTATCTGAGCAACTGGGCGGTGCGCCACTTCGCCGAGGACAGCAAGGCCCCGGCCAGCCGCTCGCAGCGCCTGTTCGACTCCCTGCTGTCGCGGTCGGAGACGGTGCGCGGCCTGCGCATGGGGCCGAGCGCGCTGGACACGGTGGCCCGCGACGCCATGACCACCTCCGCCCTGCAGGGCCGCTCGACCGAGCGCGCCGCCGCCATCGGTGCCTTCACCAAGTGGGTCCGCATGGTCATCCAGATCGCGGTGACCGGCGTCGGCGCCTTGCTGGTGATCGAGCAGCACCTGTCCTTCGGCGGCATGATCGCCACCTCCATGCTGGTCGGCCGCGCCCTCGCCCCGGTGGAGCAGAGCGCCGGCGCCTGGGGCCAGATCCAGAAGTCCTACCAGGCTTTCCGCCGTCTGTTGCCGCTGCTGAAGCGCCTGTCCCTGGAGCCGGAGCGTCCGACGATCCCGGTGGAGCGCGAGCGCCTGACCGTCGAGAACCTGCTGTTCGTCTCCCCCCGCGACCAGAAGCCGATCCTGCGCAGCGTCACGCTGGCGGTGGAGCCGGGCCAGACGGTGTGCATCGCCGGTCCCAACCGCTCCGGCAAGTCGGTCCTGGCCCGTCTGCTCGCCGGTGTGGCGATGCCGTCGGCGGGCACCGTGCGGCTTGGCGGTCTGGCCGTCGCCTCGCTGAACCCGGAAACCCCGGAGCAGGGCATCGGCTACATGGCGCAGGGCGCCGATCTGCTGCCCGGCACCATCGCCGAGAACATCGCCCGCTTCACCGAGACGACGCGGGAGAAGGTCGAGGACGCGGCCAAGCGCGCCGGCATCCACTCCTGGGTCGAGAGCCTGCCCGGCGGCTATGAGACCGAGGTGACCGACCCGCTGTTCCCGATCACCGGCGCCTCGGCCCGCCTGATCGCCCTGGCCCGCGCCGGCTACGGCCGCCCGTCGCTGATGGTTCTCGACGAGCCGTCCGCCGGCATGGACGAGATCGGCCACAAGGCGGTGCGCGAGTTCATCGTCGAGGCGAAGAACCGCGGCGTCACCACCATCGTGCTGACCCATTCCCCGGCCTTCGTCGACATTTCCGACAAGACCTTCGTACTGAAGAACGGCATGGCGGTCGAACTGCCGCAACGCCAGCAGGAGCAGCAGGGCCCGAACTGGAGCCGCCTGCGCAACATCGGCCCGGCGCCGGTGCAGAGCGCCGCCGGCTGACGCCGGAACCTCCAGACCAGACCCCAGCCCAATTCCGGGGCACCTCCGGCGATCAAGGACCGATTGTTATGACCGACACCACCATGAACACCTACAAGACGAAGACCATGACGTCGATCGGCGCGCTGCGCGCGCTGGTTCCCGACACCCGGGTCAGCGGGCTTCTGGCCGGCGGCTTCATGGTGCTGGCGGTGGGCTTCGGCGGGATGACCGCCTGGGCCGCGCTCGCCCCGCTTCACAGCGCCGTCATGGCCTCCGGCGCGCTGGCCCCGGAGACCGGCCGCAAGATCGTGAAGCACACCGAGACCGCCCAGATCGGGGAGATCCTCGTCAAGGAGGGCGACAAGGTGAAGGCCGGTCAGGTTCTGATGCGCCTGGACAGCACGGAGGCGGCGACCCGGCTCCAGGTGCTGAGCACCTCCTGGCTGGAAACCCTGGCTCTCGAAGCGCGCCTGACCGCCGAGCTGTTCGAGCAGCCCGCCATCGAGTGGCCGGAGGAGCTGATCCGGCGCCGCGGCAGCGACCGCACGGTGGAGAAGCTGATGGGCAACCAGGAAACCCTGTTCCAGGTCCGCCGCAACCAGCTCGACACCGAGGCCAAGCTGACCAAGGAGCGCGTTGCCACGCTGCGCGAGGAGGGCAAGAGCCTTCAGGAGCAGCGCAAGTTCCTGGCCCGCGAGATCCAGCTCATCGAGGACGATCTGCGCATCACCCAGGGTCTGCTGTCCCGCGGCAACGCCACCCGCACCAAGCTGGTCGAGCAGCAGAAGGAGGAGGCGCAGCTCAAGGGCCGCGACCGCGAGCTTGAGGCCCGCATCGCCCAGGCCAACCAGGCCGCCGTGGACGCCGAGGGCGAGCTTCTGCGCCGCCGCAACGACTTCCGCGAAAAGGTTCTGGTCGATCTGGAGAAGTCCCGCGGCGACGTCATCCGCCTCGCCGAGCAGATCCGCGACGCCGCCAACCGGCTGGAGACCCGCGCCATAAAGGCGCCGGACGCCGGGACCGTCGTGATGCACAGCCATTGGGCCGCCGGCGGCACGATCACCGCCAACGAGCCGATCCTGGACATCATCCCGGACGACCGCGCCCTGCTGGCCGAGGTGAAGGTCCAGCCGAAGGACATCAAGTCGCTGACCGTCGATCTGCCGGTGAAGGTGCAGCTGACCGCCTATGACAGCCGCGTCGTCGGCTCGCTGGACGGCACCGTGACCTACGTCTCGGCCGACCGCGTGATGGACCCGATCACCCGGCAGGAATCCTACATCGCGCGGATCAAGCTGAAGGACAGCGACTCCCATCAGGTCCACAACCTGACGATCAAGCCGGGCATGCCGGTGGAGGCGCGCATCCTGCTGTCCGCCCGCACCCCGCTCGACTATCTGGTGCAGCCGCTGTCGCACTCCTACGTGAAGGCGTTCATTCAGGAGTGAGTGGCCAAGCCTAAGGGGCTTCGCGCTCCGCGATCGTCCGAACAAGGAAAGGGCGGCTTCCCATGGGGGAGGCCGCCCTTTCCTTGTTCGGTGACGCGGGGTGTCAGCCGCGCGGGCCGTGCAGGCGCCGCGCGGCGAGGTCCAGCGCCAGCTTCAATTGGGCGAGCGAATAGGGTTTGTTGACCACGCCCAGGGGATAGGTCTCGGTGATGCGCGCCATGATCGCGTGGTTGGCGTAGCCGGAGAGGAAGATCGAGCGGATGCCGTAGTTGGCGCGCAGGCGCCGCGCCGCCTCGATCCCGTCGCCGCCGGCCAGCCGGACGTCCATCAGCGCCACGTCGGGGCGCTCGCGACCGGCGATCGCCACCGCCTCCTCCTCGGTGCGGGCGGTGCCGCAGACGATGTGGCCGAGGTCCATGGCGGCCATCCCCACCGCCTCGGCGGCCAAGGATTCGTCTTCCACGATCAGCAACCGCAGGGGACGAACCGTCGCCGGAGCGTCGCCCCGGGTGGAATCTTTCCGGTCGGCCTGGGCGGCCGGGCCGCAGCGGTGCCGCCATTCCAGGCGGGACGCCGGTCGTGCCAGCGTGTCCACATCATCCCGTGCCATGACCACCCCCATGCGTCGCCGCAGGTGTTATTGGTAAAGATTCATTTACCAAATAAAGTGGTAGCCACACCCATTTCGGAGTTCAAGGAAAATCGGTGTGACGTGGGTGCGTTCGGATGAGGTGCGACCTTCCCGCAACAATGTGGCTCGACGAGATCAGGGGGGGAACGGGTCAGCGCTTGGGCCGGCTCAGCCAGTCCACATTGCCGCTGCGGGGGGCGGTGCCGTTGGCCCCTGGGCCGCCCTTGCGCCCGGACAGGGGCGAAAGCCAGGAGGGAGCCGGAGGCGCGTCGGGAGCAGGGTCCGGAGCCGCCGGCCGCTGCGGCGCCGGGGCCGGCGAGCGTGGGACGAAGGGCGACAGAACCGGCGCCGGGGACGGGGGCGAAGACGGCTGGGGCGGATCGTCGTGCGACGGTTCGGCGGCGAAGGAAGGGGCCGGCTCGTCGGACGGCGGCGGCGCGTAGGTCTGGGGGGCGGTCTGGGGAGCGGTCTGGGGGGCGGGGGGCGGGGCCGCTTGCGGCGCGCTCTGCGGTGTCGCTGGAGCCGGTTGGGGGCGCGGGTCGGCGACGGTCCGCGTGGGGCGGTCGTCATCGTCGACCGGGCCGGTCCGGGTGTTGATGCGCCGCGCCTCGTCGCGGATGGACAGCAGGGTCGACACCGCGAACTGGAGCAGCGGCGCCATCGTCTCGGAATTCGCCAGCTCCTCCGCCGTCAGGGCGGCGAAGCGCTGGCGCACCTGCTCCACCGCGTCCTCGATGCTGTCGCGCAGGGCGCCGGTGTCCTGGAGGACGCGTTCCAGGTCCTCTCGAAGAGCGGAAATCTCGCAGGCCTGGCGAAGCTCGTGGAAGCCGATGGGCGTCCCCGGCGTCCGCCCGGAGTCGGCGGTCCGCTGATCCTGCGATCGGAAATCATAGGGCATCTTCGCCAAACGCCGGGCCCTATCCTGCAATCCTGACGGAGACCAAGGAAGGTTGCCGTGTCACAGGTTTAATGCGGTTGAACATGGTTGGAAACCGTTTGCGCACCCCAATCGCTTGTACTATTTTTTCCGCATCGGGGGGAACGGAATCCTGCGGTATCACAAATCCTACCCACCCCCTCCCCAGAACCACGCAAAGCCGGGTACACACGGTGTCGATTGATCGCGCGGAACTGGAACGGCTCCTTGCCGATCGTCCGACTGGAAACCGCTCGGCCATGCAGGCCGTCCGCGAAAGCTACGCCGACATCGGCCTGATGCGCGAGCGCGGCCTGTCCTGGGCGGAAATCTCCGACGTGCTGGCGAAGCTGGGCGTCACCGCCCGCGACAACCAGCCGATCTCGCCGGTCACCCTGCGCTCCGCCTTCTTCCTCGTGGGGAACGAAGGGCGCGACGGCGGCGTGGACGGGGAGGATCCCGGCGGCACGACCCCGCGCGAAACGCTGGACGCGGTGCACCGTGCCGCTCTCGCCGCCGGACAGCCGGCCGACGACGAGGATGCGGCGCCTGCGCCGGAACCGGCCGAACCGGACATGGTGGAAGGCGCGACCGACGGCCCGCGGGAATCCGCCGTGCCGGAACCGGAACTCCCTTCGGCTCCAGAGCCGGATCCCGTTCCGGAACCGGCCCCAGCGGCCACCGAACCCGGCGGTCCAGCGGTCGAGCCGGTTCCGGTTCCGGAAACTCCTTCCATTCAGGCTCCGGCTCCCCAGGCAGAGAACTTCCGGGCGCCGGCCCCTCACGTTTCAACACCTCAAGATTCGACAACGAACAGACCCTGGAAAGGCGATCGCATGCTGGGCACCATCTTCGTTCTCAACGACCGCGGTGGCGTCGGCAAGACGCTGCTGTCCCATCACCTGATGGCGACCGCCATGCTTGAAGGCCTTCAGCTCAAGGTCGTCGAGTATGAGGTCAACGAGCGCCTGAACCGCCTGTTCGGCCCGGAGGTGGTCGAGCACCGCCGCATCACCCAGGACTTCATGAACATGATGGGCTCGGGTGACGGCTTCTACGAATTCTGGGACCAGATCGGTCCGGAGCTGCAGCGCGGCGGCCGCCTCTTCGACTTCGGCGGCAACATCTCCCAGTGGTTCTTCAACTGGGCCGAGGTGTCGGGCTTCGACTACTACGTCGGCGAGGGCGAGCGGCTGACCTTCATGGTGCCGGTCACCGTCGATCTCGCATCGCTGTCCACCGGCATGAACACGCTGGAGCGCATTGCCACCATCGCCCCGAAGGCCAAGCGCGTCCTGGTCGAGAACGGCTTCTCCGGCCCCTTCTCGCAGCTCGACGACAGCCAATACGCCCGCCGCAAGGCGGAGATGGTGGAGCGCGAGGGTGTCGAGGTCATCTCCATGGCCCCCTGCACGGCCCCGGCCTGGGCGCGCCTGACCGGCCATCGCATCGACGAGGTGGCCCAGATGACCCGCGAGGATCTGGTGAAGCTGGGCATGACCCCGCCGGTCGCGTCCCGCTCGCTGATCATCATCCACGAGTGGCTGCGCACGATGCGTCAGGCGCTGTCGCCCTACCTGCGCGACGCCTTCAACCAGTCCGCCGGTCCGGCCGCCAAGACCGGCGCCCGCCAGGGCGCGCTCTGAAAGAATCGCCGCCAGGGCGCGCTCTGAAAGAATCACCGCCAGGACGCGCTCTGAGCGGATGATTCATCGCCAGCATGCGGGAACGGGGGCCTTCGCGGCCCCCGTTTCTTTTTGTCCTTACGGAGTTACGCGAAGTCTTCGACCAGCGCGGCGAACTCCTGCGGGCGTTCGGCGTGCAGCCAGTGGCCGGCGCCCTCGATCATCTCGATGGCGGCCTTGGGGAAGTGGCGGCGGATGGCGGCGTGGTTTTCCGGCACGATATAGTCGGACCGGGTGCCGCCGATGAACAGGGTGGGGCCGTCGTACCGGGCGTCGCCCAGATCCGGGAAGCCGATCAGGTCACCCATGCGGGCGCCGATGGCGTCGAGATTGATCCGCCAGTGGAACGTCCCCTGTTCCAGAACGAGATTCTGCAGCAGGAAGGAGCGCAGGGGGGCTTCCGGCACCGCGTCCACCAGCTGCGCCTCGACCTCCGACCGGCGGGTGCAGCCTTCCAGTTTTGCCTGCTTCATCGCCGCCACGAAGGGGGCGTGGGTGTGGGTGTAGGCGACCGGCGCGATGTCGGCCACGGCCAGACGCTCCACCCGGTCGGGATGGTTCAGCGCCAGAGTCATCGCCACCTTGCCGCCCATGGAATGGCCGACCACGGAGGCCCGCGCGAAGCCGCGGTCGTCGAGGAAGCGCAGCACGTCGGCGGCCATCGCCGGATAGGTCATCTCGTCCGACCAGGGGGCGCCGCCGTGGTTGCGCAGGTCCAGTGCGTAGACCCGGTGCCGCTCCGCGAAGCGCTTCGCCAGGGTCTGCCAGTTGCGCGCCGACCCGAACAGGCCGTGCAGGACCAGCAGGGGGGTGCCGCCGTTCGCTTCGCCGGCTTCCAGATAGGTGAGGGGAAGACCCTGGGCCATGGACGTTCCGATTGTCTGAAGTGGAGGGATGGGACAATGGGTGGGCGGCGATCCTAGCAGACCGTTTCCGCCGCCCGCCTTCAAATTCCACACGGGCTGGCATGCCGAAAGGCGTGACGCGGGCGGGGAAAACGCTAGGATGGCGCCGCCCATCAGAGGACCCGTACGCACCGTGCTCCGCAACATCCTGTCCGTCGGCGGGCTGACGCTGGTCAGCCGCGTCCTTGGCTTCCTGCGCGACGTTCTGACCGCCGCGCTGCTCGGCGCCGGGCCGGTGGCCGACGCCTTCTTCGTGGCGTTCCGGCTGCCCAACCATTTCCGCGCCCTGTTCGCCGAGGGGGCCTTCAACTCCGCCTTCGTGCCGCTGTTCTCCGCCAAGCTGGTGCAGGACGGGCAGGCCGCCGCCAAGCGCTTCGCCGAGGAGGTGATGAGCCTGCTGCTGGCGGTGCAGCTGCTGTTCCTGGCCGGCATCCTGGCGATCATGCCGCAGTTCATGACGGTCTTCGCGCCGGGCTTCTCCGACGAGCCGGAGAAGTTCCGGCTGGCCGTCCTGTTCACCAGCATCACCTTCCCCTACCTGCTGTTCATCTCCTTGGAATCGCTGCTGGCCGGCGTGCTCAACAGCATGGGGCGGTTCGGGGCGGCGGCGGCGGCGCCGATCCTGCTGAACTTGTGCCTGATCGCGGCGATGGTGCTGGCCGCCCCGCTGATGCCGACGGTCGGCCACGCCCTGTCCTGGGGCGTCTTCGCCGCCGGGTTGGCGCAGTTCCTCTATCTGTACTGGGAGGCCAGCCGCGCCGGGATGGGGTTGCGGCTGGCCCTGCCGCGCCTGACGCCCGACGTGAAGCGGTTCCTGACCGTGCTGGGGCCGGCGGCCCTGGGGTCCGGCCTGACGCAGATCAACCTGTTCGTCGACACGCTGATCGCCTCGCTGCTGCCGACCGGGGCGGTGTCCTACCTCTACTACGCGGACCGGCTGAACCAGCTGCCGCTGGGCGTCATCGGGATCGCGGTGGGGACCGTTCTGCTTCCGGAAATGGCCCGGCGCATCAAGGGCGGGGACGAGCCGGGCGCGGTGGAGAGCCAGAACCGGGCGGTGGAGCTGTCGCTGGTGCTGACCCTGCCGGCGGCCGCCGCCTTCCTGGTCGCCGGCCTGCCCATCGTGTCGGTGCTGTTCCAGCACGGCGCCTTCGGCCCGACCGACGCGGCGCAGTCCGCCGCCACCCTGCAGGCCTACGCGCTGGGCCTGCCGGCCTTCGTGGTGATCCGCAGCCTCGTCAACGGCTTCTACGCCCGCCACGACACGGCGACCCCGGTGCGGGTGGCGCTGGCCGCGACGGCGGTCAACGTGGCGCTGAAGCTGGCGCTGATGGGGCCGCTGGCCCAGGTCGGGCTGGCGGTGGCGACCTCCGTCGCCGCCTGGGTCAACGCCGGTCTGCTGGCGTGGCTGCTGACCCGGCGCGGGCTGTTCAAGGCCGACGCCCGGCTGCTGCGCAATCTGCCGCGCATGGCCATCGCGGCGCTCGCCATGGGCGGCACGCTGTGGCTGGTGCAGACCCAGCTCTCGCCCTGGCTGACCGCCCATGGCCTGTTCGAGCGGCTGGGCGGGCTGGTGCTGCTGGGCCTTGCCGGTTTGCTGGTCTACGCGGTTCTGGCGGTCGCGCTGGGCTTGCTGCGCCGGTCGGACCTCGGGCGGTTCCGCCGGCGCCGCAAGAGCGTGTGAAGACTAGGTCCTGTTCTCAAACCCTGAGCCATAGTCGGATAGCCCCGATGTGGACCATGGCGAGGTAGTTGGCGGCGAGTTTCTCGTATCGGGTGGCGATGCGACGGAACTGTTTGAGGCGGTTGATCAGGCGCTCGATGGCGTTGCGGGAGCGATAGGCGGCCCAATCCACCAGAGCACAGGGCTTCTGGCTGGAGGGCTGTGGGATCACCGCCCCGATCCCGCGCCGACGCAGGTAGCGGCGGATGGCTTGGCTGGAGTAGGCGCGGTCAGCGACCACGCGCTCGGGTCTTTCCCGCGGTCGTCCACCTGCCACTCGGCGCACTGCGACCGCCTCCATCAGCACCGTCAACGCGCTCTGGTCGGCGGCTTGACCGGGGCTCAGCACGAAAGCGAGCGGTTGGCCGTGGCGGTCGGCGCGCAGGTGGATCTTGGCTGAGAAGCCGCCGCGCGAGCGGCCAAGCGCTTGGTTCAACTGCCCCCTTTTGCGCCGGCGGCGTGCTGGTGGGCGCGGACCACTGTGCTGTCGACTTGGTGCAGGCTCCAGTCCAACTTGCCGGCCTCATCCGCCTCGGCCTGAACCAGTTCCAACACGCGCTCCCATACCCCGGCCTTGCGCCAGCGGTAGAAGCGGTTGGCCGCCGTCTGCCAGGGACCGTACTCGGCCGGAAGATCGCGCCAGGGCGAGCCGGTGCGGTTCACCCACAGGATCGCCCGCACGGTGCGCTCCAGGTCCCGCGCCGGCCGGCCCGTCCACGGGCGTTCCGGCGGAAGCAACTCCAGCAAATGCTGAAGCTGCTCATCGCTCAGTTCAGATCGTGCCATCCCCCTTCAACAGGGCACAGCCAAACCCTCACAGCCTTTGAGAACAGAACCTAGGCCGCCGGCCCGTTCTTGACCGGGCGGGCCGGGTCGGCGGTCCATTCCGACATCGACCCGTCATAGAGGCGGACCCCGTCGATCCCCGCCAGTTCGCTCAGCGCGAACCAAGCCACGGAGGCGAGGTGGCCGGTGTTGCAGAAGGCGATCGTCGCGTCGCCGGTCCCGGCCCGATCCGCCAGAGCCTTCACCGCGTCGGCGGAGAGGAAGCGCTTCCCGGCGGCGGAGTAGAAGGCGCCATTCTCAATCAGCACCGCCCCCGGCAGCGTGCCCGGAACGCGGGCCTGCGGGCTCTTGGCCTTGCCCTCGAACTGCTCGGCGGAGCGGGAGTCCAGCAACGGGACCGAGCCGTCGGTCACCGCCGCCGCGACCACAGGCAGGGGCGCGCGCAAGTCCTCGCGGGGCGCCGCGGTGAAGGTGGTGGCGGGGCGGGTGGCGGCCGTCGTGGCGACGGGGTTGCCGCCCTCGCTCCAGGCGGCGAAGCCGCCGTCCAGCACCGACACGCGGTCGTGGCCCAGCGTCTTGAAGGTCCAATAGACGCGCGTCGCGTTCCCCATGTCGGCGGCGCTCAGGCCGCTGGCGACCAGCACGACGTGGTCCCCGTTGCCGATGCCCAGCCCGCCGATCAACTTTTCCAGAAAGGCGGCGTCGGGCAGCAGCCCCGGAACGCCGTCCACCGTCGCCCGCCAGCCGGCCTTGGCGTAGTCGGAATGGATCGAACCGGGGATGAAGCCGCCAGACGGCGGCGTGCGCACATCCAGAACCACGAGGTCGGGGTGGTCGAGGGCGCCTTTCAGCCAAGCGCTGTCGACCAGCGGGCGTTGTGAATCGGTCGTCATGGCTCTGCCTTCGCGGCTGGTTTCAAGTCGGGGTTTCAAGTCGGGTTTTCACGTCGGGCTGGCAGGGTATCAACACAAGGCGGCGCAGGAAAACCAAATCTGCGCTGTTGTTTCCCATCCTTGTCGCAGGCCCTCGCGACGGACGCCGTTGCCCCGGCGCCCCTGGTGGGGTAACTCTAGTCGGTTGAAGGGTCCGGTGACCCGGGGTGAAGGAGTGCGGCATGGCCAACATCGACGATCTGCTGGGCGCCGGCTCGTCCGACGACATGAGCAGCGACGCCTTCGCCATCGGCGACGCACCGGTCGAGATCAAGGTGGTCATCGGAACCGCCATGCTGCGCGTCCGCGATCTGCTGAAGCTGGGCCGCGGCGCCGTCGTCGAGCTGGACCGGCACCTGAAGGACCCGACCGACGTCTATGTCGAGGGCGTGCTCGTCGCCCGCGGCGAGGTGGTCATCGTGGACGACAAGATCGGCGTCACCCTGACCGACTTCGTGAAATCCAGCCGCGAGTGGAAGCGGTAAAGCTTCGGTGCGGTTTCGCAACGAAAGCGTTCCGCTTGCGCAATGAGATGTTCCGGAAGCGAAACATCACGTTGCGCTCCCGGAACATTCATGATGCGGCTTCGTAACGATTCTACGGCGTCACTCCGCCGGTTCGGGGACCACGATGTCCAGCGGCGTGCCGGTGGCGTGGGCGTAGAGCATCAGGTCGTTCAGCAGCTCGGCCTCCTGCTCGCCGGCGTCCTTGCGGCGGATGGCGACCAGCTTGTCGAGCGCCTTGATGTTGAAGCCGGCGGATTTGACCTCGCTGCGCAGGTCCTTCAGGTCGGCCTTCAGGCCGTCGATCTCGTCCATCAACCGCTCCATGCGGTCGGCGAACTGCTTCAATTGGTCGGCGGCGGTGGTGTTGAAACCGGTCGTCACGACGGAACCATCTCCTTCAGGAACGGGGACCCCGCCGCCTTCGGCGCTCCGGCCGGACCGCGGGGGGAGGCGCTGTTAGCACAGCTCGCGGCGCTTTGTCCGGGGACAACGCGCGTGGCTTGACGCGGCGTGGCCGGCAATGCTTTCGTGGCTGCGGCCGTCCTTGCGGTCTGGAGAGCGAACACGATGTCCGACCTGCCGCCGCTTGGCACCCCGCGTCTCTTCTCGAATCCGCGCGCCGACACGGACCAGCCCTACGGGTCCGCGGAACGGGCGATCCTGAGCCGCGCCGCCTTCCAGGACGCGATGAGCGAGATCGGCGCCTGGCCGGGCTACGCGCCGACTCCGCTGCGCTCGCTGGGCGGGCTGGCCCGCGCCGCCGGCATCGACCGCATCTGGTACAAGGACGAAAGCAGCCGCTTCAACCTGCACAGCTTCAAGGCGCTGGGCGGCGCCTACGCCGTGCTGCGCCTTCTGGTGCGCGAGGTGCAGGCCCGCGTGCCCGGCGTGCCGGTGACCGCGCTGGATCTGGTGGTCGGTCGCTACGCCAAGGTGACCCGCGGCATCACGGTGACCACGGCGACCGACGGCAACCATGGCCGCTCCGTCGCCTGGGGCGCGCAGGTGTTCGGCTGCGGCTGCGTCATCTACATTCCCGGAAACTGCTCGCAGGGGCGGCAGCAGGCGATCGAGTCCTTCGACGCCCGCGTCGTCCGCGTCGCCGGCAACTACGACGACGCGGTGCGTCAGGCCGCGGTGGACGCGCGGGAGCATGGCCGGCACGTCGTCTCCGACACCTCCTACACCGGCTACATGGACATCCCCCGCGACGTGATGCAGGGCTACACCGTGATGGTGGAGGAGGCGATCGGCCAGCTTCCGGCCAGCGAGCGGCCGACCCACGTCTTCGTGCAGGGCGGGGTGGGGGCCTTGCCCGCCGCCGTCTGCGGCCATCTGTGGGAAAGCTGGGGCCGCCAGCGCCCGCGCTTCGTGGTGGTGGAGCCGCACGCCGCCGACTGCCTCTACCAGAGCGCCGTCAACGGCCGCCCGACGCCGTCCAAGGGCGATCTGGAGACGCTGATGGCCGGGCTCGCCTGCGGGGAGGTGTCCCTGCTGGCCTGGGCCATCCTGGAGCGCGGCGCCGACGATTTCCTGACCATCCCCGACGACGCGGCGGTGGCGACCATGCGCCTGCTGGCCGAGGGACGGCATGGCGGAAGGCCCATCGTGGGCGGGGAGTCCGGCGTGGCCGGTCTGGCCGGTCTGCTCTGCGCCGCGGCGGACCCGGCGACCCGCGCCAGCCTGGGCCTCGCCCCGGACGCCCGCGTGCTGGTCTTCGGATCGGAAGGGGCGACCGACCCCGAGGTCTATGAGTCGCTGGTGGGCCGCAAGCCGGACGCGGTGCTGGGCGGCGCCTGACCCCCGACGACCTCCCGCGGGGCCTGCCATGCGCGTTCCCCTGTTCTGGTCCCTTGCGCGAGCCCGGCGGGGCGGTCCACCATGGCGCCCCATAAAAATCGGACCCCGCAGACTGGACATCAGGGAATGGACCGCAGAGACGTCAACCCGCTCGTCGCCGCCACGGAGGCCCCGCCCATCGCCGAGGCGTGGCGCTGGGTGGAAGGCCGCAGCTTTCCCGCGGACAAGCCGCTGATCGACCTCTGTCAGGCGGTGCCCGGCTATCCGCCCGCCGACGCGCTGACCGCCCATCTGGCCGAGCAGGTGCGGGCGCCGGACACCGCGCGCTACACCCCCATCGACGGCATCCCGCCGCTGACCGCCGCGCTGGCCCGGCGCACCGGCTCGCTTTACGGTTCGGACGTCGCGGCCAACGAGGTGCTGATCACCGCCGGCTGCAACCAGGCCTTCGCCGTCGCGGTGATGGGGCTGGCGCGGGCCGGCGACAATGTGATCCTGCCCGCCCCCTGGTACTTCAATCACAAGATGACGCTGGACATGCTGGGCATCGAGGCCCGGCCGCTGGGCTTGAGCGAGGAGAACGGGCTGATCCCCGACCCGGCGGAGGCGGAACGGCTGATCGACGCCGGCACCCGCGCGCTGGTGCTGATTTCCCCCAACAACCCGACCGGCGCCATCGCCTCGCCCGACGCCATCGCGGCGCTGTACGAGCTGTGCGAGCGGCGCGGCGTCAAGCTGCTGCTCGACGAGACCTACCGCGACTTCCCGGACTGGCAGGGGCGGGCGCCGCACGGGCTGTTCCAGCGGCCCGGCTGGCAGCGCACGCTGGTCCAGCTCTACAGCTTCTCGAAGGTCTACAGCCTCGCCGGCTACCGGGTCGGCGCGGTGATCGCCGACGCCGGCCTGCTGTCCCAGGCGCGCAAGGTGATGGATTGCCTCGCCATCTGCGCCCCGCATGTCGGGCAGAAGGCGGCGCTGTTCGGGCTGGAGAATCTGGACGGCTGGGTGGCGGAGAAGCGCGGCGACATCCTGGCCCGCGTCCATGCCTTCCAGTCGGCGATGGAGGCCAGCGGCACCGGCTACCGCATCGCCAGCATCGGGGCCTATTTCGCCTATGTCCGGCATCCCTTCGCCGGCCGGCGCGCCCACGAGGTGGCCGAGGGGCTGGCGCGCGATCACAACATCCTGTGCCTGCCCGGTTCCATGTTCGGTCCGGGCCAGGACGATTACCTGCGCTTCGCCTTCGCCAACGTGGACGCGGCGGTCATGCCGGAGATCGCGCGGCGCCTCAAGGAAAGCGAAGCGTAAAGCGTGGACAGCGAAGCGTAAGGACCGTCAGCGGATCAGGTGGGTGACGATGTTGGCACCCACCGCCGCCAGATGATCGGCGTTGTCGCGGTAGTCGAGGCTGCCGGAGAAGCCGCCGGCGGCCCGCACCCGCTCGATCCAGGCGGGGGCGGCGCCGAGCGCGACCAGACGCTTCACCATCTGGTCGGTGGAGCGCAGCGTCATGCGGCCGTTCTCGGCCAGGCGCGGGGCGTGCACCATGAATTCCGCGGTCGGCGCGGCGTAGCGCGGGTAGCCGGCCAGATAGAGGCCGACGCACATGCTCTCGCAGGACTGCCCGCCGGCCACCCGGGTGGCGACTTGGCGGCCGGCCTGCCGTTCCGCCAGCATCAGGTCGATCATGCGGTAGCCCGCGGTCGTGAAGCCGCCGGGGCTGGACAGCTCGACCACCACCGGCTGACCCGCCGGCACGCTGCGCAGCGCGTCGGTGAAGCGCTGCTCCACGCCCGGCGTGATGATGCCGTCCAGCCGCAGCGTGGTGGAGTCCAGCTGATCGACGCGGACCAGCGTGGCGTCGGGGAAGTCCGAGGCGACGGGCGGCGGCGCCGGGTTCGGACGGTTCACCGACAGGCTGTCGGCGGTCGCGGCCCCGGACGAGCCGACGGCCAGCAGAAGCCCCAGAACCATCATGCGTGCAGTCGCGCGAACCGGCATCGAAACCTCCTTGCTCTGCGAAGGAGGGTGCCGGGAAATGCTTGCGTGATGGTTAACGCGGAGCCTGTCCGAACGTGCAACGTCCTTTGCCACAGGCTGTTTATGGAGGGAGTCGGTCGATCGGGCTGTGAATGGTGAAACAATTTTGCGCATTTTGCGCCGCGGCCATGCTGATTCTGTGGTCCTGTCAGGGCTTATCGGCAGAATTGGTTAATAATGTGGCGCCGCAGCAAAAGTCGCGCGGCTGCGGAGCGCCGGCCCCGGCATCGGTGCCCGACCATGTGACCCTGGATGGGGCGGCGCGCGGACTGATCGTGGCCGTGCCCGCGGACTACCGCCCCGACCGTCCGCACAGCCTCGTCGTCGCCTTCCATGGGCGGACCAACAGCAACGCCGAGGTGCGGCGCTACTTCGGCCTGGAGGGGCATGCGGAGGAGCCGGCGATCGTCGTCTATCCCGCCAGCCTCAAGGACGCGCGCGGCTTGAACGTCTGGTCCGATCCCGGCGACCCGCCGGACCGGCTGCGCGATTTCCGGCTGTTCGACGCCGTTCTGGAGAGCATGGCGGCGACCTACTGCCTGGACATGGGCCGGGTCTTCGTGGTCGGCCATTCGCTGGGCGGCTCCTTCGCCAACAGCCTCGCCTGTGCGCGGGGCGGGGTGATCCGCGGGCTGGCCAGCCTTGGCGGCGGCTCCGCGCGGCCCAAGGACTGCGGCGGGCCGGTCGCCGCCATGGTCCTGCACAACCCGCGCGACGAGCAGGTGCCGCTGTCCGAAGCCCTGCGCCTGCGCCGCGCGCTGCTGGCACAGGACGGGTTGCCGACGGGCAGCGAGCCGGACGAGCCGCACCGCTTCAACTGCCGCCGCTACGGCCCCGAGGGCGAGGAGAATCCGGTGCTGTGGTGTCCGCTGGCCGACGACCGGACGCGCAATGGCCGCTTTTACCCGCACCAATGGCCGCAAGGGGTCGGGCCGGCGATCATGGACTTCTTCGCGCGGCTGGATTGAGGATCATCGTCCGCAACAACGATTGTTGGCGACGCCCATTGCCGCCACCGTCTCATTCCGCCAAGATGCCGTGAAAACGAACATCAGGGATGGAACGCATCGATGTCAGACAGCGCCGCCGTGGCGGCCGCCCTGCGGACGGAGGGGGCGGACAAGGCCGCGCTCCGCCTGGACGGCGTGACCTGCACCTTTCCATCGCCCGACGGACGCGGGCAGACCTACACGGCGGTCCAGGGCGTGACCCTGTCGGTCGCCGCGGGGGAGTTCGTGTCCATCGTCGGGCCGACCGGCAGCGGCAAATCCACCATCCTGAACGTCGCGGCGGGCCTGCTCGCCCCCAGCGCCGGGCGCGCCCTGGCCTTCGGTCAGCCGGTTGACGGCATCAATCCGCACGCCGGCTACATGTTCCAGGCCGACGCGCTGATGCCCTGGAAGTCGGCGCTGGAGAATGTGGCCGCCGGGCTGGAGTTCCGCGGCGTGCCGCGGCGCGAGGCGGAGGAGCGGGCGCGCCCCTGGCTGGCCCGCGTCGGGCTCGACCGCTTCGGCGACCGCTACCCCCACCAGCTCTCCGGCGGCATGCGCAAGCGGGTGGCGCTGGCCCAGACGCTGATCGTCGATCCGAAGATCGTGCTGATGGACGAGCCCTTCTCGGCGCTCGACATCCAGACGCGTCAGCTGATGGAGAACGAGCTGCTCGACCTGTGGTCGGCGGACCGCAAATCGGTGGTCTTCATCACCCACGACCTGGAGGAGGCCATCTCCATGTCCGACCGGGTGCTGGTGCTGTCGGCCGGCCCCGGCGCGCGGCTGATCGGCGAGTACCGGGTGGACTTGGAACGCCCGCGCGACGTGGCGGAAATCCGCATGACCCCTCGCTTCCTCGACCTGCACCGGGAGATCTGGGGGCAGCTCCGCGAGGAAGTGCTGAAGGGCTACGCCCAAACCAAGCTGACGTGAGGACGCCATGGCCGTGGCCCGTGTGAAACGCCTGCCGAGCCGCCCGGTGATCCTGCTGCTGCAGGTCGCCGTGCTGGTCGGATTCTTCCTGCTCTGGCACGTCCTGACCGCGACGAAGATCCTGAGCCCCTTCTTCTTCGGCACGCCGCTGGCGGTGCTGGAGCGCACCTGGAGCGACTTCGCGTCCGGGGTGATCTGGTACCATCTCGGGATCACGCTGCTGGAGACCGCGCTGGCCTTCGCCATCGGCACCATCGCGGGCATCGCCTTCGGCTTCTGGTTCGCCCGCGCGCCCTTGGTCTCCATCGTCTTCGACCCCTACATCAAGGCGGTCAACGCGCTGCCCCGCGTGGTGCTGGCGCCGATCTTCGCGCTGTGGCTGGGCCTCGGCATCTGGTCGAAGGTGGCGCTGGGGGTGACGCTGGTCTTCTTCATCGTCTTCTTCAACGTCTACCAGGGCGTGAAGGAGGTCAGCCCGGTGGTGCTGGCCAACGCGAAGATGCTGGGGGCGAGCAACCGGCACCTGTTCCGGCACGTCTATCTGCCGTCCGCCCTGTCCTGGGTGTTCTCAAGTCTGCACACCGCGGTCGGCTTCGCCATGGTCGGCGCGGTAGTGGGCGAGTATCTCGGCTCCGCCGCCGGTCTCGGCTACCGCATCCATCAGGCGGAAGGGGTGTTCGACACGGTCGGCGTCTTCTCCGGCATGCTGGTTCTGACGATCTTCGTCGTGGTGATCGACGCCGTGGTGACCGTCATCGAGAGACGCCTTCTGCACTGGCGCCCGCAGGAGGCGCAGACGACCAACGCGCAGGGATGACCGCGCCATAGCATAGAAATTTGGGACGGAAAGAAACTTGGGAGGGAAGCCATGCGTATGAAAAGCGTGATCGCCGCCGCGGCGGTGGTCCTGGCCTTCGGGATCGGCGGGGCGAACGCCCAGCAGGTCGAGAAGAAGGACCTGAAGCTGGCGGTCGGCGGCAAGCCGCTGCTCTATTACCTGCCGCTGACGGTGGCGGAGCGGCTCGGCTACTTCAAGGAGGCCGGGCTGACCGTCGAGATCAACGACTTCGGCGGTGGGGCCAAGAGCCTCCAGGCGCTGGTCGGCGGCTCGGCGGACATCGTGACCGGCGCCTTCGACCACACGGTGCAGATGCAGGCCAAGGGCCAGCCGATCACCGCCGTCGCCCTGCTGGGCCGCTATCCGGGCATCGTGCTTGCCGCGGTCAACAAGGCCGGCACGATCAAGTCGATCAAGGAGCTGAAGGGCAAGAAGATCGGCGTGACCGCCCCCGGCTCCTCGACCAACTTCATGGTCAACTACCTGCTGACCCAGCACGGCATGACGCCGGAGGACGTGTCCTTCATCGGCGTCGGCGGCGGCCCCAGCGCGGTGGCCGCGGTGAAGCGCGGCGAGATCGACGCCATCGCCAACCTCGACCCGGTCATCAGCCAGCTGGAGGCCGACGGCGACGTCACCACCATCGCCGACACCCGGACGGAGAAGGGGACGCTGGACACCTACGGCGGGCCGTACCCGGCGGCGGTGCTCTACACCACGCCCGACTTCATCAAGGAGAATCCGAAGACCACCCAGGCGCTGGTCGACGTCTTCGTGCGGACGCTGAAGTGGCTGGACCAGGCCAAGACCGAGGACGTCCTGAAGGTCCTGCCGCCGGAATACTTCCTCGGCAACCAGACGCTCTACGCCCAGGCGTTCGAGCATTCGAAGCCGACCTACTCGCCCGACGGCCGCTTCTCCCAGGAGGGGGCGGAGGCCGCCTACAAGGTGCTGAAGGCCTTCGACAAGGCCGTGGCCGCGACGGACATCGACCTGTCCAAGACCTACACCAACGCCTACGTCGAGGACTCGCTCAAGCGCATCAAGTGATTGGCGAACAGCCGATCCGCTCGACAATCCGGGGGTGCGACATTCCGTCACCGGCGCCCCCGGTCTCTGCGCCGGTAGACTGGACCTAATTCGTCCTGTTTCGATGCGGAGCACCAACCCCATGACGGAAGTGATCTTTTACGGTCTGTCCGGCTGCACGGCGAACGCCAAGCAGAAGCTTCAGCTCCAGGCCGCCGGCCACACGCTGGTGGAACGCGATCTGGCCGCCGAGCCCCTCACCGCCGAGACCCTGCGCCCCTTCTTCGGGGACCGTCCGGTCGAGGACTGGTTCAACCGCCGCGCCGCCGCCGTGAAGACCGGCGCGGTGAAGCCGGACGAGCTGGACGAGGAGTCGGCGCTGGCCGCCCTTCTGGCCGACCGCGACCTGATCCGCCGCCCGCTGCTCCAGGTCGGGGCGGACCGCAAGGCCGGGTTCGACCCCAACGCGCTGCACGCCTGGATCGGCTTGACCGCGTCCGGCGAAAGCTGCGACGACAAGCATTCGCGTGGCGTCTGCGACCACGGCCATCACCATTTCCCGAAGCAGGGCTGAGCGCGGAATCAACTGGCGGGGGGCCGGGGGGAATGGTTGAATGCCGGGTTATGGACCGGCCCGACCAAGAGCTTGCGGAACTCCTCGACACCCTGGGCGCGCGGCTGTCCGCCGCGCCGCCCGGCGCGCTGGCCCCTCTGCGGGAGCCGTTGCGGGCGCTGCGCGACCGGCTGGACGCCGTCCTGGACGACCCGAAGCCAAACCGGCCGATGGGCGGCGGCGAGGCGCATTTCCGTGCCCTGCTGTCCGACGCCATCGGCTGCGTGTCCGAGGGCTTCGTGCTGTTCGGCGCCGACGGGCGGCTGGTGCTGTGCAACGACCGCTACCGCGCCGCCTACCCGTTGCTGTCCGATCATCTGGTCCCCGGCGTCCGCTTCGCCGACCTGCTGCGGGTCGCGGTGGAGCGGGGGGCGGCCGGCGACGATCTGGGCGATCCGTCCGACTGGATCGCCGAGCGGCTGAACCGCCACACCCGCAGCGGGCCGCCGACCGACCACCGGCTCGGCGACGGGCGCTGGTACCGCATCAGCGAGCACGCCACGCGCTTCGGCGGCGTGGTCAAGATCCTCACCGACATCACCGAGTTGAAGCGCCACGAGAAGGCACTGGCCGACAGCGAGGCGCGCTACCGCCGGCTCGTGGAGATGGCGCCCTACGGCATCCTGATCTGGGACGGGCAGCGGGTGCGCTTCGCCAACCGCTCCGCCGCGCTGATCCTGGGCAGCGACGATCCCGAGGCCATGCTGCGCATCCCCCTGGTCGAGGCGACCGAGTTCGACGGGATGCAGCGCCTGTTCGACTGGCTGCCCCCGCCCGACGGCGGACTGGAGGCCCCGCCACCGGTGGAGGCCCGTTTCGTCACCGCGCAGGGCGCTCTTCGCGAGCTGGAGGTCGGCATCCACCCGTTCGCGGTGGAAGGGGAGGCGGCGTGGTTCCTCGTCCTCACCGACATCACCGGCCGCAAGCAGGCGGAGCGGGCGATCCAGCAGGCGCAGAAGATGCAGGCCATCGGCCAGTTGGCCGGCGGCATCGCCCACGAGTTCAACAACATGCTGACGGCCATCGGCGGCTTCGCCCAGATGGCCCGCCGCGCCCCGCAGGACCGGCCGCGGGTCGAGCAATGCCTGACCGAGATCGTCAAGGCGACCGACCGCGCCTCCGGCCTGACCGCCCAGCTTCTCAGCTTCGGGCGGCCCGGCCAGACCGACGCGGCGCGCCCCGTGCGCGTCGGCGCGGTGATCGACGATCTGCGCCGCTTCCTCGGCCCCACGCTGGGCGAACGCCACCCGCTGCGGATCGACGGTGCGGGCGGCGGGGCGGTGGTGACCATCGACCCGGCCCTGCTGCACCAGTCGCTGCTCAACCTCGTGCTCAACGCCCGCGACGCCATGCCGGAGGGCGGACCGATCACCATCGCGGTGGAGCGGCCGGACGATGTCGGCGTGACCATCACCGTCGCCGACACCGGTTGCGGCATCGATCCGGCGGTGATCGACCGCATCTTCGAGCCCTTCTTCACCACCAAGGAGCCGGGGGCGGGAACCGGGCTGGGGCTGGCGCTGGTCTACTCCACGGTCGCGCGGGCCGGCGGAGGCGTGGAGGTGGACACGGAACTGGGGCGCGGCACCGTCTTCACGCTCCGCTTTCCGGTGGAGGACGCCGCGGAGCCGCAGGACGCGGACGCCCCCGGCTTGGATGACGCCGTCTTCCTCGACGCGGAGGACGGGGAATTGGAAGGGCTGTCGATGGCCGCCACCGTCCTTCTGGTCGAGGACGAGGCGCAGGTGCGCGACTTCATCCGCCTGACGCTGGAGGACATGGGCATGCGGGTGGTCTGCGCCGCCGATGGCACCGAGGCCCTGCGCGCCTACGCCGACCATGGCGGGGCCTTTGACCTGCTGGTGACCGACCTCGTGATGCCGCAGCTCGGCGGGGCGTCGGTGGCGCGCGCGCTGCGCCGGGAGAATCCGGACCTGCCGACCGTCCTGATGTCCGGCTACCCGCCGGAGACGGAAAGCCTGGACGACCTGCTGGCCGACCCGCCGGCGGACCCAATTGCGGACAGGCGCCGCATCGTCTTCCTGCGCAAGCCGATCAACCCGGACGAGCTGGCCGACACGATCCACGCGCTGCTGATCTGATGGCGGGGCATCGATGAACGCCGCACCGCCGCCTTCCCCGCTCCCGACCGACGGCATTCCCATCGGCGTCTACGACGTCGACGCGCTCCTCGGCGAGCTGAGCGGCGACGCGCCGGAGGAGTCGCCGGAGTCCGCCGTCTGCGTTCGGGTCGAGGAGATCTTCGCCCCCGCCGCGCGATTCCTGATCGCGGAGGAACTGGCGGAGTTCCTGGAGGCGCGCGGCATCACCCCCACCGAATTCCTGCACAAGGTCGAGCCGCAGCGTTCCTTCCTCGACTGGCCGCGCCGCGCCCAGGTGCTGGAGCGGGTGGCGCAGCGGCAGGCCCGTCCCGGACGCCGCTCGCCCGCCATGCGGCTGGAGGAGCTGAAGCGGCTGGAGCAGGAGGTGCTGGCCTTCACCGCCCGGCGCGCCCACAGCGGCGCGGCCCTGTCCATCGACGCCAAGCAGTTCGCCGCCACGGTGGCGCAGAGCATGACGCGGACGCCGGGCTTCGCCGGGCGCCACGCCATCGATTGCTGGCTGTCCGCCTGGTTGGGCGAAGGGCGCAACCACGAGCTTCGGCTGGTGCGCATCCTGTCGCTCGACGGTGACGGGCTGTCCGGCGAGGGCATCGCCATCCTCGACCAGATCGTCGGGGAGATGCTGGCCAACGGGCTGGTGGTCGAGGCGCTGTTCGGCTGGGCGGACGGGCTGCGCGGCGTGCTCGACGCCATGGCGATGGTCTGGCGGGGCGAGGCGCCGTCCCACCCCGACGCCCCGGCGGTCCTGCACCGCCTGTCCGCCTTCGTCGCCCGCCATCAGGCGCGCGCCGCCCGGCTGGGGCTGGAGGCGGGGGTTCACCACGCCCTGCTCGGCGACGCGCCGCTGTCCGGCACCAAGGCGGAGCCGAACAGCGTGGCGGCGGTGCTGGACGAGCTGTCGGCGATCAGCCTCCTCGCCGCCCGCCTGACGGTGAAGGGCGGGGTGATCGGCGGGGAGCGCACGACCCGGCTGATCGACCGGCGGGTGGCGCTTCTGCTGTCCGGCGCGCGGCTGGAGGCGGTGCTGCACGCCAAGAGCCACTATGCCCGCATCGTCGATCTTCTGGCCTTCGAAGGAGCGGTGTCGGGGGAGCGCAGCCGGCGCATGATCGTCGCCCATCTGCGCCGCCATCTGGAGGCCCGCGACTTCACCCAGCGCCTGTTCGAGACGGCGCGCACGCCGCGCGCCCGCATCAAGGCGCTGGCCGACCTGCAACGGCGGGTGCAGCGCTCCACCCTGCCGGACGGCCTGCGCGAGCGCTACGTCCGCATGCTCGACGAGATCCAAAACACCTTCCTGCGCACCAACAAGGTCTTCGCCCGCATCGCCAAGGACCGTCCGCCCCACGTCGACGAGGTCATGGAGTTCGCCAGCCTGCTCGCCGAGGGCGCCTTCACCGAGGGGAAATGCGTGGCGGCGGCGCGCGAGCTGGTCGGGCATCATGTCCGCTCCACCGCCTTCCTGCGCGGCTACCTCGCCCGCTGCAAGGACGCGACGGAGCAGCGGGCCGAGCGCTTCGCCCATTTCTTCGCCACGCTGGCCGGCGCCGGCCTGCCGATGCGCGCCATGAACACGCTGCGCGTCCTGCTGGCCGACGACGAGCCGGCCGCGCGCGGCTATGTCGAGATGATCCTGCGCGACCTCGGCATCACCGAGCTGACCATCGCCCAGGACGGGCGCGAGGCGCTGACCCGATTCGAGGAGGGGCAGGGCGCCTTCGACCTCATCGTCTGCGACTGGAAGATGCCGCGCCTGTCGGGGCTGGAGTTCCTGAAGCTGGTCCGCGCGGTGCGGCCCGACATGCCCTTCCTGATGGTCACCGCGCTCGCCACCATCATCGCGGTGGAGGAGGCCATGGCCCACGACGTCACAGCCTACATCGCCAAGCCTTTTTCTCCAGAACAGCTCGAAGAGAAGATCCTGGTTCTGGTGAACCGGCGCTGAGCGGTGGAAATCGTATGCTCACGGTAGAATCCGATCGTACGAAGGCGAACAGCGAAACCCGCTGTTAACGGCTCCCCTCCTATTACGGGTCTATGCACAGCGCGCCTTGCGCGGCGGTACACCCATGACGATGGAGCGGAGCTCCGTGGATCTTTCCGGCCGGGGCGGGCTGCCCCCCACCGACACCGACCTTGACGTCCGTGCCGCCCGGCCGGCCGGGGATGCGGCGCCGCGCCGCGGGCTGGGCGGGTTGACCGACCTGCTGTTCCTGATGCTCGGCGCCGCCGGCCTGCTGGCCGTGATGATGCCGGAGGAGGGACGCGACCGGCTGATGCTGCCGCTCGGCGTGATGACGCTGGCGATGGCGGCGCTGGCCGTGCTGTCGGTGCGCCGCGCCCGCGCGGCGGCGGCGGCCCTGGACCGCTCCGCCCGCCTGCTGCGCGCCGCCAACGAGGAACTGGCCGCCAGCCGCCAGCGCTTCCGCGACTTCGCCGAGGCCGCGTCCGACTGGTTCTGGGAAAGCGCCCCCGACCACCGCTACACCTACGTGTCCGAACGCCTGCCGGAGATCCTCGGCGGCGATCCGGCGCCGGTGTTCGGCGATTCGCTGCTCGACCTCGGCGCCCTGGTCGAGGACACCGACACCTGGCTGGACCATCTGGCCGACATCGAGGCCGGGCGGGCCTTCCGCGACCTGGAGGTCACGCTGCGCGACGGGGCGGGCGACACCCGCGTCTTCCGCATCAGCGCCCAGCCCTTCACCGACGCGGACGGCCGGTTCGCCGGCTACCGGGGCACCGGCATCGAGACGACCGCCGAGACGCTGGCGCTGGTCGAGGCGCGCTTCATGCAGTCGGTGGTGCACGACGCGCTGTCCAGCATCTCCGAAGGCTTCGTTCTGTTCAGCCCGGACGACCGGCTGATCTTCTGCAACGAGCGCTACCGCAGCGCCTACCCGAACCTTGCCGACGTGCTGGTGCCCGGCACCGCCTTCGAGGACATCCTGCGCGCCGCCGCCGAACGCGGTGGTTACGAGGGCGACGACCGCGAGATGGCGAACTGGATCGCCGAGCGGATGAAGCGCCATCTGCTGCACACCGATCCGGTGGACGGGCGTCTGTCCGACGGTCGCTGGTACCGCATCAGCGAGCACGCCACCGGCTCCGGCGGCATCGTGAAGATCCTGATGGACATCACCGAGCTGAAGCGGCGCGAGGAGCAGCTGGCCGGTCAGACGGAGCGGCTGGAGGCCACCGTCAGCGCGCTCAGCGAGAGCGAGAAGCGCTATCGGCAGCTGGTCGAGCTGGCGCCTTACGGCATCGTCCTCTGGGACCGCCGGGCCATCCGCTTCGGCAACGCCGCGGCGGCGTCGATCCTGGGGGTGGACGGCAGCGGCGGGCTGGAGGGGCTGGACCTCAACCGCTTCATCGTCGAGGCGGAAACGGTGACCACGCGGCTCGGGCTGGGCGCGGAGGGCGAGCAGCAACGGGTGGAGTGCGCGATCGCCCGCCCGTCCGGCGAGCAGCGCCATGTGGAGATCGGCGCCTTTCCCGCGGTCTACCAGCGGGAGGCGGCGGTTCTCCTGGTGCTGAACGACGTGACCGAGCGCCGCCGCGCCGAGGCGGAGCTTCAGAAGTCGCAGAAGATGGAGGCGGTGGGCCGCATGGCCGGCGGCATCGCCCACGAGTTCAACAACATGCTGACCGCCATCGGCGGATTCGCCCGGCTGGCCGAACGGGCGCCGGACGATCCGGCGCGCGTCACCACCTGCGTGCGGGAGATCGCCAAGGCGTCCGACCGGGCCGCCGCGCTGACCGCGCAGCTTCTCGACTTCTCGCGCCGCCGTCCGTCCGACGAGACGGAGGTGGTGGCGCTGGCGCCGCTGGTGCGCGACCTGAAGATTTTCCTGAAGCCGCTGATGAGCGCCGGCATCGATCTGGACATCCGCATCGGCGACGAGGACGCCCACGCCGTCGCCAACCCGGTGATGCTGAACCAGGCCATCCTGAACCTCGCCCTCAACGCGCGCGATGCGATGCCGGACGGCGGACGGCTGACCATCGCGTTGGACAGCGCCCTGCCGGACGGCGCGTTCTTCGGGCGCCACGGCGCGCTGGCGCACGGGCGCTACGCCGTGATCCGCGTCATCGACGAGGGCTGCGGCGTGCCGGAGGCGGTGCGCGACCGAATCTGGGAACCCTTCTTCACCACCAAGGAGCCGGGCAAGGGCACCGGCCTCGGCCTGTGGATGGTCTACGGGACCGCCCGGCAGGCCGGCGGCGCCGTGGAGATGGAGGCCGGACCGGACGGGCGCGGCAGCGTCTTCTCCATCCATCTGCCCACGGTGCCCGCGCCGGTGAAGGCCGGTTCTCTGGCCGACGGGCTGGGGCTGGGCGAGGACGAGGGGGCGGCCATCCTGCTGGTGGACGACGAGGAATCCGTGCGCACCTATGTCCGTCTGGCGCTGGAGGAGGCCGGTTGCACGGTGACGGAGGCGGTGGACGGGCTGGACGCGCTGGAGCGCTGGGACGAGTGCGGCGGGCTGTTCGACGCCGTGGTGTCCGACATGTCCATGCCCCGCATGAACGGGTTGGAACTGGCCCGCGCCCTGGCGGAGCGCAATCCCGACCTGCGCATTCTCTTCCTGACCGGCTACGCGTCCCATGAAACGGCGGCGGACATGACGGCACAGCCGGGCCGCCGGATCGTCATGAAGCCCGTGGCCCCGGACCGCCTGATCGAGGCGGTGCGCGGGCTGCTGGCCGAATGAGACGGGGTTAGGGCATGGCATCGGACCAGAGCATCGCGGACGGCCGGGATAGCGGTCGTGATCTGGACACGGACGGCGGAGGCGACACCGCCGTCTGCCGGACCCCGGAGGACTTCTACACCCCGCAGGGCCGCGACAGCATCGGCCGGCATTGCCAGCGCTATTTCGACGAGAACGCGCTGACCCCGACCGAACTTCTGCACTCCCCCCGCCACCAGCAGAGCCTGTCCAACATCCCGACCTTCGTCGCCATTCTCCAGCAGGCGGAACGGGCGATGGACCGCAAGGGCGCGCTGACCGCCCTGGTCAACGAGGTCGCCCGGCTGACCCGCGAGCGGCTGAAGGACGCCCAGCCGCCGGACCTGACGCCGGCCACCTACGCCGCCACGGCGGAGCGGCTGATCGCCTCCCGCGACGCCTTCACCGGGCGCTTCCTGGTCGACGCGGCGCTGACCACGCATCTGTACCAGGGCCGCAGCTTCGCCGAAAAGGCGCGGCTCCTGCTGGAGCTGGCGGACGGTCTGGAGGACGCCGACGCGCTGGCGCCGCTCGACCGGCTGCTCGGCGAGATCCTGCGCAGCGACACCGGCACCGCGTCCTGTTCCCTGGACGCGCCCTTCGTGGACCGGGTGGACATGATCGTGTCGCTGATCGCCGGGGACAAGCCGCTGCCCGACGAGGCGCCGCCCGTCTTCCGGGGTCTGGAGACGCTGGTGCGCCGCACGGCCATGCCGGTGCTGAGCGACAGCCTGATCTTCGCGCTGCGCCGTGAATTGTCGAAGCCCGACCGCTTCACCATCACCAGCGCCGGCGACCTGTTCGGGGTGGAGGCGGTGCAGCGGGAGATCATGGCGCTGAGCCAGGTGTCCCAGCGGCTGCGCACGGGGGAGGGCTATTTCGGCGGCGCCCGGACGGAGGCGGCGCTCCAGCGGCGCAGCGCGCTCCTCGTCAACGAGGACACGCTGCCCGAGATCACCAAGGGGCGGACGCTGATGCAGAAGCTCCGCATCCTGTTCGTCCTGCAGAGGATGCCGCTGTCGCCCAGCGCCGAGCGGGCGGTGAACGGCTATCTGACCCAGTTCTTCGACGGGCGGGATTTCGCCGGGCGCCTGCTCGACTGCTGGAAGGAGAAGACCGAGAAGCTGAAGGGGCTGGCGGAGGTCCAGAAGCTCGTGCTCGACAGCGCCTTCGCCGAGGACGCCCGCGAGCACATGGCCGGGCAGATCGACGAGATCCAGAACGCCTTCATCCGCACCCAGCGCCTGCTGAGTCCCCTCCAGGGCAAGGACGAGCCGAACCCCGACACGGTGCTGGAGATGGTGCGGATGGCCGGCGACGGCGCCTTCTGCCGCGGCAAGAGCCGGGCGGCGGTCGCCAAGGCGCTGTACCGGCAGGTGCACCGGCCACGCTTCGTGCGCTCCTTCCTGCTGGGGGCCACGGGTGGCAAGGAACGTTCGGCCCGCGCCTCCTGGATGCGCGGGGCGCTGGGGGTGATCGGCGTGCCCTTCATCGACCTCGGCGCCATCCGCGTGCTGGTCGTCGACGACGAGGAGGGGCCGCGGCGCTTCGTCGAATCGGTGCTGCGCGACCTCGGCATCGGCCACATCGACACGGCGGCGGACGGGCAGGAGGCGCTGCTCCGGCTGGCCGGGGACGGGGCCTACGACCTGATCGTCTGCGACTGGATGATGCCGAAGGCCAGCGGTCTCGACGTGCTGCGCCGCGTGCGCGAGGTGCGGCGCGATCTGCCTTTCCTGATGGTGACGGCGCTCGCCACGCTGAAGGCGGTGGAGCGGGCGCTGGCCCACAATGTCAGCGCCTACATCGCCAAGCCCTTCACCCCGGAGCAGCTCGAAGAGAAGGTCTTCCTCGTCCTGACGCAGAAATCGGCGCCCGGCGCCTGAGCGGGACATCAAAATCCGGCGCCCGAATTATTTTATAACCCTTGCGGGTCATCAATTTTTCGTCGCAGAAGGCAAAAGAACCTCGGCAGTGGATGCAATGATACTCGATCTTGTTTATAAATATCTAAATAAAACTATTAATAAATAAGTCACGATTGCTTCGATAGCATTCCGGCAGAGGAAGGCCCGCGTGCCACCGCTCATCGGCGCTGATTTGTCGGAAGGGTTGTCATGTTCGATAATTTGTCCATCCGCTCGAAGCTTTGGGGGTTGGTGGCTCTGGCGAGCGTCGCGTCGGCCGCCATTGTCGGCGCCGGCCTCTGGCTGAACTACCAGCGCATGCACGCGGACCGCATCCAGTCCCTGCGCTTCATGGTCGAGGCCGCCCACAGCATGGCCGCCGCCTACGAGGCGGAGGCCGCCGCCGGGCAGATCACGCGGGAGGAGGCGCAGGCCCGCTTCAAACGCTCGCTCCTCGGCATGCGCTACGGCGGGCAGGAGTATCTGTTCGCGATCACCCTGGACGGCTTCGGTTTCGCCCACCCCAGCCCGAAGCTGATGGGGCAGGACGTGTCCGGCGTGAAGGACACCAAGGGCGCGCCGATCCTGATGGACATGGCGCGGATCGCCAAGACGACGGGGGAGGGAACCTACGGTTACTTCTGGAACGTCGCCCCGAACAGCGACGAGACGGCGGCGAAGCTGTCCTACATCAAGATTTTCCAGCCCTGGGGAATCTACATCGGGACGGGCGTCTTCATCGACGACATCCGCAGCGCCTTCCTGGGCACGCTGTGGACGGTTCTGGCGGTGGCGGGTCTTCTGGCCGTGCCGGCGGTCTGCCTGATCGCGCTGGTCGGGGTGCGGCTCAGCGCCACGATCCGCAGCCTCAGCACCCGCATGCACGCTTTGGCGGACGGCGACCACTCCGTCGCCTTTCCCGAGGCGAGCCGCCGCGACGAGATCGGCGCGATGGCCAGCGCCGCCCGCGTGTTCCTGAGCAACGCCGAGGAGAAGAAGCGTCTGGAGGCCGATCAGGCCGCCGCGCTCCGCCGCTCGGAAGAGGACAAGCGCCGCACCCTCGCCGGCCTTGCCGAACGGTTCGAGCGGAGCGTCGGCGAGGTGATGAAGGCGGTGTCGCACGAAACCGAGGCGATGGAGCACGAGGCCCAGGAGATGACCCGGGCCGCCGGGCAGACCGACCGGCTGGCCGGCACGGTGGCGGCGGCGACGGAGCAGACCTCGGTCAACGTGCAGACGGTCGCCGTGGCGACGGAGCAGCTGTCCGGCTCGGTGGGGGAGATCAGCCGCCGCGTCGCCGACGCCTCGCGCATCGCGCGGGACGCCGCCACCGCGTCGGAGCGGGCGACCGGCAAGGTGACCGGGCTGGCCGAGGCGGTCGGACGGATCGGCACCGTGGTCAGCCTGATCAACGACATCGCGGCGCAGACCAACCTGCTGGCGCTCAACGCCACCATCGAGGCGGCGCGCGCGGGCGAGGCCGGCAAGGGCTTCGCGGTGGTCGCGGGCGAGGTGAAGAGCCTCGCCAGCCAAACCGCCCGCGCCACCGAGGAGATCGCCGCCCAGGTCGCCGGCGTCCAGTCCGCGACCGGCGAGGCGGTGGCCGAGATCGGCGGCGTGGCGCGGGTGATCGAGCAGGTGAACGGCATCGCCACGATCATCGCGTCGGCGGTGGAGGAGCAGGGGGCGGCGACCCAGGCGATCAGCCGCAACGTGCAGCAGGCCGCCGAGGTCACCCGCGAGGTGGCGCGCGACATTTCCGGCGTCACCGCCGCCGCCGGGCAGTGCGGCACGATGGCCTACGCCGTGCTGGAGGCGTCCCGGCAACTGGCCCAGCAGTCGGAGGCCCTGAACGGCGAGATCGGCGGCTTCCTGCGGACCCTGCGCACGCAGTGAGCGGCGGGACGGGCGCGCGCCCTGCCGGTCAGTCGGCGGCGGCGCGCGTGCCGGTCTCCGGCACCGTGTCCGGGACCGCTGCCGGCGCTGTTCTCTTCGGCGCCGCCGTCTTCGGCACGGTCGTCTCCACCCAGTCCGCGATGTGGCGGGCGACCGCTTCCCAGCCGGGTTCGAGCATCATGCAGTGCCCCATCGCGGGGTAGAAGACCGGCTCCGTCCGGAAGGCGCGGGCGGTGGCCGCGACCTGGTCCCTGGGGATCAGCCGGTCCTCCTCGGCGCCCAGCACGGCCACGGGAACGCCGCGGGCCGGCAGCAGCGGGAAGGGGATCCAGCCGCCGATGTCCAGAAGCACGCGCTGCGATTCCTCCTGCATCAGCGGTTCGTAGCGCTTGGCCAGCTCCAGCGGCACTTGGTCGGAGAACATGGCGCGGCGCACCGCCTCCGGTTCGATGCCGTTGGCGAAGGTCATCAGCATGCCCATCTGCTGGAACACATAGGGGTCGCTCCAGGCCAGCCGCAACGTCGATTCCAGCAGGCCGTGCGGCGGGGCGGAGGCCATCAGGACCGCTCCGGGGAAGCGGCGGCGGATCAACGTCCGCTGGACCACCATGCCGCCCATGGAATGGCCGATCAGCACCGGCGGGGCCGAACAGGCGTCCACGGCGGTCAGGACATCCTCGATGTAATCGACGATGCCGAAGCTGTTCAACCGCTCCCGCCCCTCGCTGGCGCCATGGCCGCGCAGGGACACGGCGTGGGCCTCCCACCCCTGCTCGGCGAACCAGGGCAGGAAATGCTCGTCCCAGATCCAGCCGCCGCAGAAGGCGCCGTGGACGAACAGCAGGGGCACGGGCTTGGCCGGTCCAGCGGGGAGGCGGCTGAGGATTTCGAGCTGGGGCATGGGCGGTCCGATCCGGATGCTGCGATGCGGTGGGGAAACCAGAGGTAGCCCGCATCGCTCCCGCTGTCGACCCGCGCTCAGCCGTTGGCAGCCTTGAGCAGATGGGTGGTGAACCAGGAGCGCGCGGAGTCGGCCACCTGATCCAGTTTCCCCGTCTCCTCGAACAGGCGGCCGGCCCCCGGCACCACCTCCAGCGCCTTGGTGCAGTGCAGCCGGGCGAAGGCGTCGGTGTTGAGGTCCAGCGCCGGGGCGTCCTTGCCGCCAACCACCAGCAGGGTGGGGGCGGCGACGGCGTTCAGCCACTCCTCCGCCAGATCGGGGCGCCCGCCGCGGCAGACCACGGCGCCGATGCCATCATGCTCCGCGGCGCGCCCCGCCGCGATCAGCGCCGACGCCGCCCCGGACCCGGCGCCGAAGAAGCCGATGGGCTTGCGCTCCACCGCGGTGGTGGCGCGCAGGTGGCGGACGGCCAGCAGCAGGCGCTCGGACTGGCGGTGGACGTCGAACTGGTTGGCCGGGTCGGCCTTCTCCCCCTCGGTCATCAGGTCCATCAGCAGCGTGGCGAATCCCGCCTCGCGCAGTCGCGCGGCGACGCGGACGTTGCGCGGGCTCGTCCGGCCGCTGGAGGTGCCGTGGGCGAAGATCACCACGGCCTCGAAACCGTCGGGAGCCCCGAATTGCCCCGCAAGGCCGAGCGGTGGAATGTAGAGCGTCGTCTCCATGCGCCTTTCCCCCTTTCGTTGGGCCTTGCCTCGATGAGGTCCCCGGCCGGTGGCTTAACAGGCCGGATGGCCGGTCCGTGCCCGATGGCCTACAGTGACGGCTCCGGACCGATTCCAGAGATCGGTATCGATCCACGGTGAAGGGAGACCCACCTTTGTCAGACAAGGCCCCCGCCGGCGCTCCGCCCGCCGAATCCGCCGTCCCGCCGGAGGCCCCGGTGCTCGACCCCGCCGCCATCGGGGCGAAGCTCGGCGCCACCGACTATCCGGAGCCGTTCCGCGCGGCGGTCGCCGGGCGCCTGCGCAAGCGGCTGGGCAACCCGCTGGGAATCACCAGCTTCGGCGTCAACCTGACGCGGCTGGAGCCGGGCGCCGCCTCCGCCCTGCGGCACTGGCACACCCGCCAGGACGAGTTCGTCTATGTGCTGGACGGCGAGCTGACCCTGGTCACCGACGCCGGCGAGACGGTGCTGCGTCCCGGCATGTGCGCCGGCTTCCCGGCCGGACGGCCGGACGGTCACCAGCTCGTCAACCGCTCCGACGAGCCGGCGACCTATCTGGAGGTCGGCGACCGCACCGCCGGGGACGAGGCGCACTACCCGGACGAGGACCTGCGCTACGACAGCGTCACCGATCTCTTCACGCACCGCGACGGCACACCCTGGTGAGCGGGGTGGGAGCCCCATCCGGTCATGGCACCGCCCGCGCGCGCAGCAGCGACAGCTCCGCCAGAGGGTAGGCGGGCCGCCGCAGCTGGGCGATGTGCCGGGCGGCCTGGGCGCATTGGCTGCGCAGTTCGGGCACCGCGGTCATCTCCCAGAAGGGCGGCCGGCTGATTGGGCCGAGCGCGAACAGCCGGTCCGACGCCTGACCGTCCTCGCCGATCAGGGCGCCGTCCACCGTGACGTCCAGCCCCAGCCGCAGCGGGTCGGGCCGCGCCAGGCCGCGCGTCAGCAGCGCCTTCACCAGCGGATGGCCGATCCGGCTGAAATCGCATTCGGTGCCGGTGGCGTTGACGATGGCCCCCACCGTCCGGGTCCAGACGGTTCCCTCCGCCCCGCGGGCGCGGACCGTCGCCTCCACCCCGTTCGGGACGGGAGTCAGCGTCTGCAGGCGGCCGGCGCGGATGGTCAGGCGGCCGTTCGCGCAGAGGGCGGCGATGCGGGCCGCCACCTCCGGCGCGATGCGGTGGCGATGGACCTCCCAATAGGGGCGGACGTGGCGCAGGAAGCGCCGCCGCTCCTCCAGCGGCAGGTGGCTCCAGATCAGGTGATGGTAGGGGCGCAGCGCGTCGAAGGCCGACCGCCAGTCGAACCCCGTCTCCCGCGCGCGGCGGACATCGGCCTTCAGGGCGATCATCACGTCCAGCACGGTGCGCGGCATCACCTGCGGGTGGATGAAGCTCTTGAAGGGCCGCACCTCCTGGTGCGTCTGGGGCAGCAGGCCGCGGCGCGACAAAGCGAGGATGGGGCCGCGGTGCCCCTGGTCCTCCAGCGACAGGACGGTGTCGACCATGGTCAGCCCGGTCCCCAGGATCAGCACCGGGGCGTCGGGGGCGATGGTGGCCAGCGCCGGCCAATCCCAGGGCGAGGCCACATAGCGGCTGGAGGCGTAGACCTCCGGCGCCGGGACCGGCGGCGGCGAGGGGGCGAAGTTGCCGACGCACAGAACCGCGGTGTCCACCGACAGGCTGGTCCCGGTGCCCAGCCGCAGCCGGGTGCCCCGCGCGTCCGACGCGATGTCCACCGCCTCCGCCTGCGACACGGTGAGCGAGACGTGGGGCGGGGCGGCGGCCACGGCCTCCCGCAGGACGTCCTGGATGTAGGCGCCGTAGCGGGCGCGGGAGACGAAGGCGTGGCCGCTGGGCGGCACCGCTCCGGCCCCGCCGTCTTGCGCCCCATCCTCTTGTGCCCCGTCGTCCCGGGCCCACAGCCAGCGCAGGAAGTGCCGCGGGTCGTCGGGATAGGCGCTCATGTTGTAGGCGCGCACGTTCAGCAGATGCGCGGCGTTGGGCGTGGAGTAGGCGAGCCCGGCGCCGACGCTGGGCGTGCGTTCGATCAGGTGCAGGCTGGTCGGCTCATCGGCGCAGCGCATCAGGTGCGCGGCGAGGACGCTGCCGGTGAAGCCGGCCCCGATGATGGCGATGCGGCGTTTCGAAGGGCGTGCTGACAACGTCGTCGCTCCTCTGCTCTGGCCGTTCGAAAGGGGCGGTGATCCGGTGCCCTGGCGCCGGAAGGCCCGGCCGGCCACTGTTCGGTGCAGGATTGTGCAGGTCAACCGCTATTCCGGCGTAGGATAAACCCCTGGCACCGCCGCGGGATTTATGGTTAACAAGAAATTAACTATAAGCGGGGATGGTTTCGTACGTTCGAACCATGTACGGCAGGACCGATGCGCGACCACCCCCTCCGACCCGTCCACACCATCCCGTCCAATGCCAATCCGGCTCCGTCGGACCGACGCGAACCCGACGTGCAGCTGGCCGCCATGGTGCCGCAGAGCGTCAAGCGCGCCGTCCGCCGCCGCGCCGAGGAGGAGGGAACGACCGTCCGCAGCGTGCTCCTGCGCGCCCTGAAGCACGCCGGGATCGCCGAGGTGGACGAATCGGAGATCGCCGACCGCCGCATCGCCGCCGGTGCCGAACGCTCCGGTGCCTGGAAGGCGACGCGCACCCGTTGACGGGAAGGTCGGGCTTCGCGCACCGTCACACGGCACCATTTTCCGAAAGCCGCCTTGCATGAGCCTTCTTCACCGCCTGTTGCTGCTCGTCCTCGTGGCGATGATTCCGGCGGCCGTCATCGAGGTGAAGAACGAGCTGGCCCTGCGCGCCGCGCGGGAGGCGGAGGTGGGGCGGGACGCCCTGCATGTCGCCGCCCTGTTCGAGGCGGAGCAGCATCGCATGATCGACGGGCTGCGGCAGGTGCTGAACACGCTGGTGAAGGCCGATCCGGCGCGTGCCCCCGGCTCCCCCGCCTGCCAGGCGCTGATGGACGACCTGCGCGCGTCGTATCCCGGCCATCTCGGCATTGTGATCGCCGGGCTGGACGGGGTGGTGCGTTGCGCGACCGACCGCGTCGCGCTGGGGATGTCCATCGCCGACCGCGACTATTTCCGCGACGCGCTGGACAGCGGTCGGATGACGCTGGGCGAGCATGTCTTCCGGCGGACCGACGGGCGTTCCGCCATGCCCGTGGCGCTGGCCTTCCAGGACGGCGAGGGCCGGGCGGCCGGCGTGGTGACGGCGATGACCGACATCTCCTGGATCGCCGATTTCCTCTCGAAGCGGCCGCTGCCCGACAATGCGCGGATCACTCTGGTGGACCGCCGCGACCGGGTGGTTGCCCAGGTGCCGCCCCTGCCGAATCAGACGGCGCCGAACCAGACGGCGCCGAACCAGACCGGCGGTGGCGGCGCCCTGTCCCCGTCCGTCATCGCGCTGTTGTCCCGCGACGCGCCCGGCGTCGCCGAGGTGACCGGGCTGGACGGACGGCCGCGCATCGTCGCCTATCAGCCGACCGGCCAAAGCGTGGACGGCATCGGGGTCGTCGTCTGCCTGGACAAGGGCGAGGCGCTGGGGCCGATCCGCGGCACGATGATCCAGGCGATGACGGGCATCGCCACCGTTCTGCTGCTGACCCTGCTCGCCGTCTGGTGGGGCGCCAGCCGGTTCCTGCGGCGGCCCGTGGCGGCGCTGGTCGCGACGGCGGAGCGCTGGAAGGGCGGCGACCTGACGGCGCGCAGCGGCGTGGCCGACCAGTCGTCCGAACTCGGCACTCTGGCCCGCGCCTTCGACGGCATGGCCGAGGAGCTGGCCCGCCAGCAGCAGGTCCGGGAGCAGGCCAACGCGCTGGCCCACAAGACGGCCGCCGTTCTGGGCAGCATCACCGACGGCGTGTTCGAGGTGGACCGCCACTGGCGCATCACCTTCATGAACGAGCGCGCCCGGACGCTGATCGCCGGCGGGCGCGACCTGATCGGCCAGGATCTGTGGGAGGTCTTCCCCGAGACCGCCGCCAGCGCCTTCGGCGAGAACTACCGCCGCGCCATGCGGGACCAGACGCCCGTCGAGTTCGAGGACTATTGCACGGCCTTCGAATCCTGGTTCGCCGTGCGCGCCTTCCCGTCGCCGGACGGGCTGGCCGTCTTCTTCCAGGACACCACCGCCCGCAAGTGGGGGGAAGCGGCGCTGAATTCCGCCAACCGGGAAAAGAACGCTCTGCTGGCGCAGCTGAACAGTCTGCTGCAGAGCGCGCCGGTCGGCTTCGCCTTCTTCGACCGCGAGCGCCGCTACATCCGCATCAACGAACAGTTGGCCGAGTGCAACGGCATCCTGGCCGAGGCTCATATGGGCCGCAAGCTGGCGGACCTGATGCCCGTCGTCGGCGCCAGCGTCGAGCCGCTGATCGACCGGGTGTTCGACACCGGCGAGCCGATCCCCTACCGGGAGGTGATGGGCGAGACGCCCAGGGAGCCGGGCGTGACGCGCCATTGGCTGATCGCCCTGTTCCCCGTCCACGAGGGGATGGAGGTCGCGGCGGTCGGCGCCGTCGTGATGGAGGTCTCCGACCTGCGCCGGGCCGAGACGGCGCGCCGCCAGAGCGACGAACGCTTCCGATCGGTCTTCGAACTGGCGGCGGTGGGCATCGAGCGGGTGGGGTTGGACGGCCGCATTCTCGACGTCAACGCCAAGATCTGCGACATCGTCGGCTACCCGCGCGAGGAGCTGCTGAAGCGGACCTACCGCGACATCACCGATCCGGCCGATCTGCCAACGGAGGAACGGCTGATCGAGCGGCTGCTGTCCGGCGAACTGGCCAGTTACGCCCTGGAGAAGCGCTACCGCCGCAAGGACGGCGGGGCGGTGTGGGTGCGGGTGACCTCCTCGCTTGCCCGGATCACCGGCACGGAGCCGGCCTACCGCATCACCGTCGCCGAGGACATCACCGAGCGCAAGGCGATGGAGGCCGAACTGCGTTCTGCCCGCGACGAGGCGGAGCGCGCCAACCTCGCCAAGTCGAAGTTCCTGGCCGCGGCCAGCCACGATCTGCGCCAGCCGCTCCAGTCGCTGTTCTTCTTCACCGCCGCCCTGTCGGCCCATGTCGGGTCCGCCGCGGGCACCAAGATCCTGACCCATCTGGAGCAGGGACTGGACGCGCTGAAGGGGCTGCTGGACAGCCTTCTCGACGTGTCCCGCCTCGACGCCGGGGTGGTGACGCCGGTGTTCGAGGATTTCGACGTGGCGGAGGTGCTGGACCCGATCCGCGCCGCCTACGCGCCGGTCGCCGCGGGCAAGGGCATCGGCTGGCAGGTGGAGGTCGGCGCCGGGCGGGTGCGCAGCGACCGCACGCTGCTGGGCCGGCTGGTGCGCAATCTGGTGGAGAACGCCATCCGCTACACCGAAAGCGGGCTGGTGCGGGTGCAGTGCCGGACGGACGGGCGCTTCCTTTCCATCGTCATCCAGGACACCGGCATGGGCATTCCCGACGATCATCTGGAGCGGATCTTCGAGGAGTTCCATCAGGTCGGCAACCCGGAGCGGGACCGCAACCAGGGCCTCGGCCTCGGCCTCGCCATCGTGCGGCGCCTGTCGCGGCTGCTCAACCATCCGGTGGAGGTGCGTTCCGCGGTGGGCAAGGGCTCGGCCTTCCGGGTGCTGGTGCCGCTGGGCGAGTCGGTGGTCGCCGCCGCCGCGGGGGCGGGGAGTGCGGCGCCGGGGATGGGGCAGGGCCGCCTCGCCGTTCTGGTGGACGATGACGCCATCGTGCTGATGGGGCTTCAGCTGATCCTGACGGAATGGGGCTACGCCGTGCTGGCGGCGGGCAGCGCGGACCAGGCCATGGAGCGGCTGTCCGCCCAGACCCGCGTCCCCGACATCGTGATCGCCGATTACCGGCTGCGCGAGGGCCGGATCGGGACCGAGGTGATCCTGCGCGTGCGCGAGCGCTACGGCGCCGGGGTGCCGGGGGTGATCCTGACCGGGGAGACGGGGCCGGACTGCCTGCTCGACGCCACCGCCCACGGGCTGACCGTGATCCACAAGCCGGTCACCCCCCGTGAACTGGCGGCGGCGGTGGACCAGCAGCTGAAGGCCGTGCCGGCGTGAACCGGCGCTGCGGCCTTATCGCGTGAGGCCCCAGCGCCGGTACCACGCGTTCAGGTCCCGCGCGGAGTTGATCCGTATCTTCGGCAGGTCGGCCTGATCGAAGGTGCGCAGGTTCCGCGCCCGGTTTCTCGGGGTGGCGACGGCGATGTGGCGGATCATGTCCCATTTGATGCTGTCACGGCGGCCTTCCAGCGCGCCCCGTCGCTCCCGCTCGAACAGCGTCCGGCGGAAATAGCGCAGCAGGCTGAGCGGCATGGGCACATCCAGGTAGATCAGCCCCGTCGCCCGCTGGAAACGCTGCGGAATGCACCGCGAGTAGTTTCCCTCCATGACCCAGCGCTCGCCGGCGATGGCCGCGTCGTGCAAGGCGATGAACTCCTCGGTCGGCCGTGGCTGCCAATCCGTGTTTGGGGCGTGATACAGCCGGTCGAGGTGGACGATTGGAAAACCGTGCTGCCGCGCGATCGCTTCGGCAAGCGTGGATTTCCCGCTGTTGGACGGCCCGAGGATGCAAATGCGTTGGCCGAGGTCGGAAAGCTGCATGAGATTGATACCGTTACGAAACAAAGCCCGGTTGGGCCGCGAAAAGCGCGGCGATCCTAGCGGGCATCGGCACGCCGCGACACCCCACCCATGCGGTACGCCGTCGGTGTTGTCCGGCGGTCAGTCCGCCTGGGCGAGTTCCTTCGCGGCGGGGCGGGGGGCGAGGGCGGCGCGGCCGGTGTCGGTCAGGCGGCAGACCAGCCAGTCGGGCTTCAGCGGGTTGTCGAACCAGCGTTCCGCCCAGCCGGACTTCAGGCAGCTTTCGATGGTCTGGCGTTTGACGCGCTGGCCGTCGCCGTCGAACAGGGGCAGCTTGCCGCCGGGCTGGTCCAGGCCGTTGCGCAGCCACGCCGCCTGCGCCTCGGTGGGGCGGCGTCGGGACGTGGTGCGTCGGGGTGCGGCCATGGTTCGTCGCCTCGAAGATGTTGCGGCCTGGCTGTTGGGGCTTGGCGGCCTGTGGCAAGATTCGGGCACTCTACATCGAAAGGCTCCGGTCATGGAATTCGTCTTCGCCTACATCACCGCCGGATCGCGGGACGAGGCCCGTCGCATCGGCCGCGCGCTGGTCGAGGAACGGCTGGCCGCCTGCGCCAACATTTTCGACGGCATGACCTCCATCTATCGTTGGCAGGACGCCATCGAGGAGGCCGACGAGACCGTGCTGATCGCCAAGACGCGGGCGGAGCTGTTCGACCGGCTCGCCGCGCGGGTGAGGGAGCTGCACAGCTATGAGGTGCCCTGCGTGGTCGAGCTGACGGTGGGGCGCGGCAACCCGGCCTATCTGGACTGGCTGCGCGACGGGACCGCCTGACCCCCAATGCGGATCATCGCATGGCGAACCACCGCATGCCGGCCATGACGGCGGCGCATTGGACCGCCTCCGACCCGCGTGCCAGTTTCGCAAGGGTTGCTTTCAAGCGCAAATCATCCGGATGCGGAGAATTTCCATGACCGACACATCGGCGCGGCTGTCGATCGGCTTTTCCTGGATCGGCCACGCGCTGATGCACATCGTGTCGGCCCTGTTCCTGACGGTCGTCCTGGCGCTGGAACGGGAATGGAAGCTGCCCTACGACGAGCTGATCCGGCTGTGGACGCTCGGCGCCCTGATGATCGGCGTCGGCGCGCCGCTGGCCGGCTGGCTGGGCGACCGCTGGAGCGAATGCCGGATGATGGCGGTCTTCTTCCTGCTGACCGGGGCGGGGACCATCGCCTGCGGCCTGACCGACGGTCCGGAGGCGCTGCTGTGGGCGCTGGCGGTGCTCGGGCTCGGCTCCTCCATCTACCACCCGGTGGGCATGGCCTGGATGGTCAAGAACGCCACCAACCGCGGCAAGGCGCTGGGCTATCAGGGCATTTTCGGCACCATCGGCATCGCCTCGGCGGCGGTGGTGGCCGGCGGCCTGACCGAGTGGCTGGGCTGGCGCTCGGCCTTCCTGATTCCGGGGGCGGTCTGCCTGGGGCTGGGCGTGGTGCTGGCCCTGCTGATCGCCATGGGCAAGGTGGAGGATCGCCAGGGCGACGTGAAGCCGATTCCCAAGGCGTCGCGCGGCGACGTGATCCGCGCCTTCTTCGTGCTGTCGGTGACGATGGTCTGCGCCGGGCTGATGTTCAACGCCATGCAGGTGGTGCTGCCCAAGCTGTTCGAGGCGCGGCTGAGCGACCTGCTGGGCGGCAGCACGCTGGGCGTCGGCGGCGTGGTGACGGCGGTCTATCTGTTCGCCGCCCTGCCGCAGCTCATCGGCGGGCATCTGGCGGACAAGTACCCGCTGAAGCGCATCTACACCCTGTGCCTGCTGGTCCAGGTGCCGATGATGGCGGCGGTGGCGGTCCTCGCCGACCTGCCGCTGGTCGGCGCTGCGGCGCTGGTCGTCGTCGCCTCCCAGGTGCAGATCCCGGCGGAGAACCTGCTGCTCGCCCGCTACACGCCGGAGAAGCACCGCGGGCTGGCCTACGGCGCCAAGTTCATCCTGTCCTTCGGCGCCGGTCCGCTGGCGGTGCAGCTCGTCGCCCTGGTCTATGAGCGGACGGGCGAGTTCGTGATGCTCTACGCCACGCTGTCGGTGCTGGCGCTGGTCGCCTTCGCGGCGGCGCTGCTGCTGCCGCGCGACCGCGACGCTCCGGCCAAGCCCGCGGCGGCCCCGATGGCGGCGGAGTAACGGCTTACATTTGGTCCGGAAGGCTCGGGTAGGGCGCATCGCCGGGCAGGTCGGCCACCACCGTCCTCCCCTTCCAGGTCAGGAGCCACGCGTCGCCGACCCCGGCGGCGCGGATCTCCGCCAAGCGGCGCAAGGCGGTCGGGCGGTCCTCTGGCGGCAGGACGAGCCGGTGGATGCGCCGGCCCTGCACGTCGGCCGTCACGATGTCGGCCTCCGGATGGCCCAGCCGCGCGCGCTGGGCTTCCGCCTGTCCACGCTTGGAAAAGCTGCCCGCCACCACGAGGAAGCGCCGTTCGACGGGACGCGGCATCGGCGGCAGCGCGGCGATCTCCACCTCCGCGGTCACGGGAAGCGGCGCGGGCGGTGGCGGAGCGGGGGACGGCGACGGTTCCGGCTCCGGAAGGGGGACCGGCACGCTCTCCGCGCTGCGGACCACCGGCACGATCACCGGCTTGCAGACATAGCCTTGGCTCAGGACGCGGAGGGTCGCGCAATCCTGCTGCAGCATCGCCGACAGCATATGGTCGGTGCTGCTCTTGCTGGTTCCGACATAGAGAAGCCCGTCCACGGCGAAGGAGGCGGCGGTCATCGCCACCGGCGCGCCCGCGCAGCCGCCCAGCCCCAGCAACGCGACCGCCGTCACTCCCCGCCTGAGCCGTCCGCTCATGCCTCGCTTCCCCGCCCTGTTCGCCTCAGGGTCGGTGCTATGACCTGCGGAGGTCAATGGAACGGCCAGCGCTCAGCCCTTCGCGTCACGCCTACCTCTTGCGGGGTATCCCCCGCCCGCCGGGCCGGACGCCGCGGCGGACGGAGGGGAACCGGCATCAGGCGGCGGCCAATCAGGCGGCCGATAGGGCGCGGTCGAGGTCGGCGATGATGTCCTCGACGCTCTCCAGCCCGATGGACAGGCGCAGCACGTCCGGACCGGCGCCCGCCTGGGCCTGGGCCTCCGGCGACAGCTGGCGGTGCGTGGTCGAGGAGGGGTGGATGATCAGCGACCGGCTGTCGCCGATGTTGGCGAGGTGGCTGAGGAGCTGGACGTTCTCCACCACCTTCACGCCGGCGTCGAAGCCGCCCTTGACGCCGAAGGTCAGCACGGCGCCGGCCCCCTTGGGCAGGTACTTCTTGGCCAGGGTGTTGTACTTGGACGATTCCAGCCCGGCGTAGCTGACCCAGCCCACCGCCGGATGGCTCTCCAGGTACTGCGCGACCTTCAGGGCGCTGTCGCTGTGGCGCTGCATGCGCAGCGGCAGCGTCTCGATGCCGTTCAGCGTCAGGAAGGCGTTCAGCGGCGCCTGGCTCGGCCCGAGGTCGCGCAGGCCGACGGCGTGGCCGTGGATGGTGAAGGCCAGATGACCGAAGGTCTCCTGGAACTTCAGCCCGTGATAGCCGGCGTCCGGCTCCGACAGGGCGGGGAACTTGCCGGACTTGCCCCAGTCGAAGGTGCCGCTGTCGATGACCACGCCGCCGACCGAGGTGCCGTTGCCCGACAGGAACTTCGTGGTCGAATGCACGACCAGCGTGGCGCCCCACTGGATCGGGTTGATCAGGTACGGCGTCGCCAGCGTGTTGTCGACGATCAGCGGAATGCCGGCCTCGTCGGCGATCTTGGCGATGGCCTCCAGATCGGTGACCACGCCGCCGGGGTTGGCGAGGCTTTCCACGAAGATCGCCTTGGTCTTCGCGGTGATGGCGGCGCGGACGTTCTCCGGCTGGTCGGTGTCCACGAAGACGGACTTCCAGCCGAAGGCGCGCGGGAAGCTGGTGCCGAGCTGGTTGAGCGTGCCGCCGTAGAGCTTGCGCGAGGCGACGATCTCGTCGCCCGGCTCCATCAGCGGGAACAGGGCGAGCAGCTGCGCGGCGTGGCCGGACGAGGTGGCCGTGGCCCCGGCGCCGCCCTCCAGATTGGCGAGCCGCTCCTCCAGCACCGACACGGTCGGGTTGGTCAGGCGGGAGTAGATGAAGCCGACCTTCTGAAGGTTGAACAGCGAGGCGGCGTCGTCCACGTCGTCGAAGACGAAGCTGGTGGTCTGGTAGATCGGCGTCTGGCGCGCCCCGGTGGCGGGGTCGGGGGCGGCGCCCGCGTGGATGGCGCGGGTTTCGAAACCGAAGGACTTCTGCTCGCTCATGATGGCTTCCTCTGCTTTTCACATCAGTTTTTTGAAGGATTTGGCCGGTGCGGCCTTCTTGGACGTCAGGATGTTGGAGTTGACGCCGATGCGCCCGATCTCGTGGAACAGGCGCTGAAGTTCGATCTTGGGGCAGCGGTTCATGACCACGGTCAGCCCGGCCGCCTCGGCCCGCGCCGCCGCCTCGTCGTTGCGCACGCCGAGCTGCATCCACACCACCTTGGCGCCGATGGCGATGGCCTCGTCCGTCACGCCGGCGGCGGCGGCGGCGTTGCGGAAGACGTCCACCATGTCCGGCGGCTCCGGCAGCTCCGACAGGCTGGCGTGGACGCGCTCGCCGAGGATGGTCTGGCCGGCCAGCTTCGGGTTGACGGGGATGACCCGGTAGCCCTTGTCGCGCAGGTACTTCAGAACGATGAAGCTGGCCTTCACCGGGTCGTTCGACGCGCCGACCAGGGCGATGGTCTTCACCCGGTCCAGGAGCTGGCGGATGAAGTCGTCGCTGTAGCCGTCGTGCGAGGGGGCGGGGCCGCTCATTGGCCGCACCACACCGGGGCGCGCTTCTGCAGGAAGGCGTCGATGCCCTCCTCGGCGTCGCGGGCCAGCATGTTCTCGGTCATCACGCGGGCGGCGTAGGCGTAGGCCTCCTCCACGTCCAGCTCGATCTGGCGGTAAAAGGCCTCCTTGCCGATGGCGAGGGTCAGCGGCGACTTCGCGGCGATCTTGCCGGCGGCCTCGGCCACCACGGCGTCGAGCCGGTCGGCCGGCACCGCGTGGTTGACGAGGCCGATGCGCTCCGCCTCCTCGGCGCCGATCAAATCGCCGAGCAGCAGCATTTCCATGGCCGCCTTGCGCCCGACGGCGCGGCTCAGCGCCACCATGGGGGTGGAGCAGAACAGGCCGATGTTCACGCCCGGCGTGGCGAATCGCGCCGTGTCGGCGCAATAGGCAAGGTCGCAGGTGGCGACGAGCTGGCAACCCGCCGCCGTGGCGATCCCGTGCACCTTGGCGATCACCGGCTGGCGGATGCGGCTGACCGTCAGCATCAGCCTGGAGCACTGGACGAACAGCGATTCATAGGCCGCGCGGTCCGGGTTGGCGCGCATCTCCTTCAGGTCGTGCCCGGCGCAGAAGGCCGGTCCGGCCCCGGCCAGCACGACGACGCGGACCGTGGAGTCCTGGTGGATGGCGTCCAGCTCCGCTTGCAGCGCGCCCATCAGCCCGACGGACAGGGCGTTGCGCGCCTGCGGGCGGTTCAGCGTCAGGGTCGCGACTCCGTCGCGGTCCTGGCGGAGAACCAGCGGCGCGTGGTCGCTGGCGAGGGGCCCGGCGGCGGGTGGGGTGTCGTTCATCGCTGTCCAATCCTCCCGGATGTTTTGATCGTTGGCGGGAACAGTACCCCGACCGCCCCCGCCACGGAACCGGGCGTGTGGTCCGCCCATCTAACGGTGCGGCGGCGGACAACTCAACCTGTTTGTTGATTGATATTGTAGATTTAACGCCCGATAGGTTTGCGGGATTGTGTAAAATTCATGGCGGCGCGACGCGCTTGGCGGGCCGGGCGATGTTCGCCATGATTGGGCGTCCATAAGAAAAACCATGGGTGAGGGAATGAGCGCGCCGGTCGTGTCCGCCGAGGAACTGGAAGCCCTGATTCGCGAGGGCGTGCCGCTGGTCGGCAATTACGGGATCACCATCGAACAGCTCGGCGCCGGAACCGTGCGCATGAAGCTGCCCTACAACGACAGCTTCGTCCGTCCCGGCGGCACGGTGACCGGACCGGCGATGTTCGGGCTGGCCGATGTGGCGCTCTACGCGGCGGTGCTCAGCCTGATCGGGCGGGTGGAACTGGCGGTGACCACCAGCATGACCATCAACTTCCTGCGCCGCCCGGCGCCGGTCGCCATCACCGCGGATTGCCGGATCCTGAAGATGGGCAAGCGGCTGGCCTACGGCGAGGTCCTGCTGTTCTCCGAGGGCGATCCGGAGCCCGTGGCGCACGCCACCGGCACCTACTCGATTCCGCCGCACGATCCCGTAACGCTCGCGGTATCAGGATACCATGATCCGGAGAGCGCCTGAAAACGTCAATGATATCAACAGCTTTGCTTTCGCGGTAAAATGATACCGCGATCGTAGGGCGTTGATATGAAACGGATATTTTTCCGTTGACAGGGACCCCGTGCCCTGCGTACAAAACCGGCCGCTTCGGCGCCCCGGGGATTGAACGTCCAGTTTCGGTGGCCCGCCGATCCACGTTTAGTCAACGAGTGTGGCGATGAAGACCTTCAATCTGAAGCCGACCGACATCGAGAAGAAGTGGTACGTCGTCGATGCCGACGGCCTCGTTCTCGGCCGGCTTGCCAGCATCCTGGCGAACATCCTGCGCGGCAAGAACAAGCCGACCTTCACCCCGCACATGGATTGCGGCGACCATGTCGTCGTGATCAACGCGGAGAAGGTCAAGCTGACCGGCAACAAGCGCCAGGACGACATCTTCTACTGGCACACCGGTTATCCGGGCGGCATCAAGGGCCGTTCCAAGGGCCAGATCCTGGACGGCAAGTACCCGGAGCGCGTGATCGAGAAGGCCGTGGAGCGCATGGTTCCGCGCGGTCCGCTCGGCCGCAAGGTGATGACCCACCTGAAGGTCTACAAGGGCGCCGCCCACCCGCACGAGGCGCAGCAGCCGGTCGCTCTCGACGTTGCGGCCATGAACCCGAAGAATAAGCGGAGCGCGTAATCCAATGGCTCAGGTTACCACCACCCTTTCCGGCCTGAAGGACATCGCTGCCGCTCCGGCCGCCGCCTCCGCCGAAGTGGTCGCCCCGAAGCTGGACGCCCAGGGCCGCGCCTACGCCACCGGCAAGCGCAAGGACGCCGTCGCCCGCGTGTGGATCAAGCCGGGCTCCGGCAAGATCGTCATCAACGGCCGCGACCAGGAAGTCTACTTCGCCCGCCCGGTGCTGCGCATGATGATTGCCCAGCCCTTCGGCATCACCGACCGCGCCGACCAGTTCGACGTGATGGTCACGGTGGCCGGCGGTGGTCTGTCCGGCCAGGCCGGTGCGGTCCGTCACGGCATCTCCAAGGCGCTGACCTACTTCGAGCCGGCGCTCCGTCCGCCGCTGAAGGCCGCCGGCTTCCTGACCCGCGACGCCCGCGTCGTCGAGCGTAAGAAGTACGGCAAGGCCAAGGCCCGCCGCAGCTTCCAGTTCTCGAAGCGCTAAAGCCTACCGCGGACCCGCGTTACTGCTGTACAAGCGAGGGGCGTCCCGACGGGGCGCCCCTTTCTTGTTTCAGGTCTGTTTCACTCGTCTTCACCGTTCCGTGCCCATCCCCGTGCGTCAAAAGGAACAGCGTCCATGGCCAACAGCACTTCCCCCATCCGCGTCGGCATTCTCGGTGCGTCCGGTTACACCGGCGCCGAGCTGGTGCGCATGCTTCTGCGCCATCCCGGCGTGGAGATCTGCGCGCTGACGGCCGAGCGACAGGCGGGGAAGCCCATGGCGGAGGTGTTCCCGCATCTGGGCCAGTTCAACCTGCCCGGTCTCGTGAAGATCGAGGAGGTCGCCTGGGACAAGCTGGACGCCGTTTTCTGCGCCCTGCCGCACGGCACCACGCAGGAGGTCATCGCCGGCCTGCCGCGCCACATCAAGGTGGTGGACCTGTCCGCCGACTTCCGCCTGTCCGACCCCGCCGAATACGCCACCTGGTACGGGCATGAGCACCGCGCCGTGGACCTTCAGAAGGAGGTCGCCTACGGCCTGACCGAGTTCAACCGGCAGGGCGTGCGCAAGGCGCGCGTGGTCGCCAACCCCGGCTGCTACCCCACCTGCTCGCTGCTGGCCCTGCTGCCGCTGCTGATGGACGAGATGATCGAGCCGGGCGGGATCGTGATCGACGCCAAGTCGGGCGTCTCCGGCGCCGGGCGCGACGCCAAGCAGCAGAACCTCTTCACCGAGGTGTCGGAGGGCTTCAACGCCTACGGCGTCGGCCACCACCGCCACATGCCGGAGATCGAGCAGGAGCTGCGGCTGGCCGCCGGGCGTCCGGTGACCGTCAGCTTCACGCCGCACCTCGTCCCGATGAACCGCGGCATGATGGCGACGATCTACGTCCGCATGGCCGACGGGGTCACCGCCGACGACCTGCGCGCCACCCTGACCGCGCGCTACGAATCGGAGCCCTTCGTGAACGTCACGGCGGCGGGCATCGCCCCGGCGACCCGCCACGTCCGCGCCTCCAACCAGGCGCTGATCGGCGTGTTCCCCGACCGCACCCCGCGCGGCGCCATCATCGTGTCGGTCATCGACAATCTGGTGAAGGGCGCCTCCGGCCAGGCCATCCAGAACATGAACGTCATGTTCGGCCTGGGCGAGACGACCGGCCTGGAGCAGGCCCCGCTGTTCCCGTGAGCGACGAGAGGCAGCCCGCCATGTCCGGCCTGATCCTGCCCTTCCAGGGCACGCACCCGAAGATCGACCCCAGCGTCTATGTGGCTCCCACGGCCTCGGTCATCGGCGACGTGGAGATCGGGCCGGGCAGCAGCGTCTGGTTCGGCTGCACCATCCGCGGCGACGTCAACGAGATCCGAATCGGTGCCCGGACCAACATCCAGGACGGCACCGTCATTCACGTCGCCTCGGCGGGGCAGGGGACCTACATCGGCGACGACGTGTCGATCGGCCACATGGCCCTGCTGCACGCCTGCACGCTGGAGAGCGGCTGCTTCATCGGCATGCAGGCCTGCGTGATGGACGGGGCCTACGTCGAGTCGGGGGCCATGGTGGCCGCCGGGGCCCTGGTGACCCCGGGGAAGCGTGTGGCCGCCGGGCAACTTTGGGCCGGAAGTCCCGCAAGACCCGTGCGTGCACTTACGGAAAAGGACACATCTTTCTTCCCGGTAAACGTCCGGAACTACGTGCGGCTTGCTCAAATCTACAGAGAAGGCTAATACCTCTTTAGTGCGTCGCAGCACTGTGGCATACTAGCAACAGTGACACCGGCACGAAACGTGTAGGACTTCCGGAGGGTATGTTTGTACGTGGACAAACCCCACATGTTTCGCGTTTTGTCACGTTACATGCACGCGATATGTCCTATCGTTTGTGCGATTCGTCCTCCGCGAGCCAAGCGGTAGGGAGAGTGTCTCTAAGGGAGTGGAGAAATGAACAGCTTCTTCCGCGCTACCATGGCCGTCGTGCCGGCCGCCGTCGTCGCTTTCGGCCTGACCGCCGGGGCTCAGGCCCAGAGCGCCGACACCGCCGAGTGGTGCAATCCGGTCATCGGCTGGAACGACACCCCGGTCCGCACGGCGGATGGCGGCTACGCCACCCACCAGGGCAGCTTCAAGTGCCCGCCGGCCGCCGCTCCGGCGGTTGCCCCGGCCCCGGCCGCCCGCGCCCAGACCGAATACCTCGTGTTCTTCGACTGGGATAAGGCCAACGTCACCCCGGCCGCCGATCGCGTGATCGGCGATGCGGCCGCCGCCATCGGCAAGGGCGCCAACGCCCGCGTCCATGTCGTCGGCCACACCGATACCTCGGGTTCGCCGGCCTACAACCAGCGTCTGTCGGTGCGTCGCGCCGAGGCGGTGAAGCAGGCCCTCGTTTCCAAGGGCATCGCCGCCGGCGCCATCACCACCGAGGGCAAGGGCGAGAGCCAGCTCCTGGTGCAGACCGGCCCGAACGTCCGCGAGCCGTCCAACCGTCGTGCGCAGATCCTGCCGCGCGGTGCGAACGCCCCGTCGTCGTAAGGCGCTGGTTCCCTTTCGGGACACGGAGCCCCGGACCTCGGTCCGGGGCTTTCGCCGACAAAGGAAAAGGCCCCGGACTTCGGTCCGGGGCCTTTTCTTTTTGGCCGTCCCTGTCTGTCCGGGCATCCGGAGGGCGGCGGACCGCCCTCCAGATTCGGGACCTCAGACGATGCGCACCTTGGCGTAGGAGCCGGGGGCGTCTTCCAGAACGGGCAGGCCGCCCTTGGCCGGATCGCGCGCCGGGACCTTGCCGTCGGAGAAGGTGGAGACCCAGTTGTTCCACTCCGGCCACCAGGAGCCGGGGGTCTGCTCCGACGAGGCCAGCCAGTCGTCGGACGCCTTCGGCAGCTTGGCGTTGGTCCAGTAGCAGTACTTGCCGGCGGCGGGCGGGTTCACCACGCCGGCGATGTGGCCGGAGGCCGCCAGCACGAACTTCACCGGGCCGGAGAACAGGTGGGCGCCCATGTAGGTGGACTTCCACGGCGCGATGTGGTCCTCGCGGGCCGACAGGAAGAAGGACGGGGTCTTCACGTTGCGCAGGTCGATCGGCACGCCGCCCAGCGACACCCCGCCCGGCTGCGCCAGAAGGTTCTTCTGGTACATGTTGCGCAGGTAGAAGCTGTGCATCGCCGCCGGCATGCGGGTCGAATCGCTGTTCCAGTAGAGCAGGTCGAACGGGAACGGGTCCTTGCCGAGCAGGTAGTTGTTCACCACGAACGACCAGATCAGGTCGTTGGCGCGCAGCATGTTGAAGGTGGTCGCCATCTTCGAGCCGTCCAGGTAGCCCTGCTGGGCCATCTGGCTCTCGATCATGGTGAGCTGCTCCTCGTCGATGAAGACCGACAGCTCGCCGGCTTCCGTGAAGTCCAGCATCGTGGTGAAGAAGGTGGCCGACTTGATGCGGTCGTCCTTCTTGGCGGCCATGTAGGACAGGGTGGAGGCCAGCAGCGTGCCGCCCAGGCAATAGCCGATGGCGTTCACGTCCTTCTCGCCGGTCACCTTCTCGATGGCGTCCAGCGCGGCCAGAACGCCTTCGACCATGTAGTCTTCGAAGCCCTTCTGGGCCAGCTTCTCATCCGGGTTCACCCAGGACAGGACGAAGACGCTGTGGCCCTGGTCCACCGCCCACTTGATGAAGCTGTTCTTCTCGCGCAGATCCAGGATGTAGTACTTGTTGATCCAGGGCGGCACGATCATCAGCGGCCGCTTGTTCACCTCCGGCGTGGTCGGGGTGTACTGGATGAGCTGCATCAGATCGGTCTGGAAGACGACCTTGCCCGGCGTGACGGCGATGTTCTTGCCGACCTGGAAGGCGTCGTAATCGGTCATGGAGATGCGCAGCTCGCCCTTGCCGCGCTCCAGGTCCTTCAGCAGATGCTCCAGGCCCTTCACAAGGTTCTCGCCGCCCGTCTCGATGGTCGTGCGCAGCACCTCCGGGTTCGTCATGACGAAGTTGGAGGGCGCCATCGCGTCGACGAACTGGCGGGTGTAGAAGTCGACCTTCTTGGCCGTGTGGTCGTCCAGCCCGTCCACCTCGTTGACCGTCGACTGCATCCACCGGGCCGACAGCAGGTAGGACTGCTTGATGAAGTCGAACAGGGTGTTCTCGTCCCAGGCCGAATCCTTGAAGCGGCGGTCGTCCTTGGCCGGGGCGATGACCGGCTGGGCGTCCTGGCCGAAGAAGCGCTGGGTGGTGCGCTGCCACAGGGTCAGGTAGTCCTGCCACAGCGTCATCTGCGCCTTCATCAGCTTGGCCGGGTCGGCCATCATGCGCGTGGTCATCTCCAGGAACGCATGGCCGACGCCCATCGGGTCGGGGTTCTTCGCGCCGACGCCGTCCGAGGCCTGACGGGACAGGAATTCGGTGACCAGCCGCTGGCTCTGCTCGGCGATGCGGGTCATCGCCCGCGACATCTCGACCGGGTCGGGAAGCTTGACGTCAGGGGCCTGGTTTTCGGCCATTGGTGCGGTCCTTCTTCTTTAGGCGAGTTTTAGGCTTCAGGAGGGACGTTGTGCGGTTTATACAGTGCCTGCCGGAAGTCTGTTCGGTCGGAGTGCGGTCCGGTCCTGGCATCCCGGACAGCTTATGCCATGTCCGTTCGAGCCAGGGTCCGTCATACACTTCTCGTATGAAGATTTCATTTCGCCCACCACCGTTCAAGCGGCGGGATGGGTTCGGATGTGGGGTTCGCAGAATGGAAACGGGTATCCGACGCGGCATGGTGGCGAAGGCGGGTCCGCTGGGGCCGGCGTTGTCCGTCCTGGTTGTCCTGGGATTGTCCGCCTGCAGCAACCACGTGCTCGACACCGGGCTGGTCGGCGCCGTGATCGGCCGCGACGTGCCCAGCCAGGAGGCGCCGGTGCGCGGCATGTCCGGCGAGAACCGGGAATACCCCAATCTCGGCACCGTTCCGCCGCGCCCCACCGACCTGCGGACGGACGCGCAGCGCCAGCAGGACCTGGACCGTCTGGCCCAGGACCGCGAGGCCGCCAAGAAAATGCTGCCGACCCCCATGGACGTTCCCCCGCCGCCGGACATCACGCCTGGACAGCCAAGCGCCGGGAAGCCCGCCCCCGGAAAGCCCAATTGAGGGCAGGGGTGTAGCAAAGGGCGGGCGCCGCCAGTAATCCGTAAGTATACCTATGCGGAGCGTCCTTCGGCCTCTGATGGCGTCCCTTTGACGGAAAGGGATGCACCGGTCCTCGTCCCGTCGATGCGCAGTTACGAAGGCGGTGGCGCGGACCACGGAGCACCCATTGCTGCTGCCAATTCGGCAAAACCTACGTCCTGCGGTGGCGGGTCCGCAACAGATTTTCAAACTGCGACTATTTGGCGCGTCGGCGTCGCTTCACGCCGAGTGAAGGGCGCGTCGCGTGGCCATGGTGCCGTGGCATAACCGCCCTGCGCCGCCCGCGGTTGCTGGAAATCATAAGGCGCCCTTACAATAAGGGATGCTTGATGAATCCCCCTTCGGAATGATCCTGATCGACTGCGCGAGGCTTCTGCGCGCGCGGTTCGACCGTGCCCTGGACGACGCCCGGCTCGGCCTCACGGCGGGGGAGGCGCGGGCGCTGGTGTATGTCTGCCGCCACCCCGGCTCGCGCCAGTCGGTGCTGGCGACCCACATGTGGGTGGAGCCGATGACCCTGGTCGGCTTCCTCGACCGGCTGGAGGCGCGCGGGCTGGTGGTCCGCGAGCCGGACCCGGCGGACCGCCGCGCCAAGATCGTCCAGCCGACCCCGCAGGCCGAGCCGCTGGCGCTCCAGGTCCTCGAGGCCTTCCGCACCGAGCGCGAGTCGGCGATGGCCGACCTGTCGGCGGAGGAGATCGTCCTGCTCAAGGACATGCTGGGCCGCCTGCGCAACCGCATGATCGCCGACGACCGCGGCGGGGCCGGCCAATGAGCCACCCCCCCGTGCAGACCGACGCGCCCGCGATGACGGAGACGCGGACCGCCGTCATCGGAACGCTGATCGTCACGCTGGGGCCGCTCAGCCTCGCGCTCTACACGCCGGCCCTGCCGATGCTGGTGGAGGCGTTCCAGACCACCCCGGCGGCGTTGAAGCTGACGCTCTCCGTCTATTTCTTCGGCTTCGCCTTTTCCCAGCTCGCCTGCGGGCCGCTGTCCGACGCCTATGGGCGGCGGCCGGTCGCCCTGGCCTTCTTCGTCACCTACGTCCTGGGCAGCGTGGTGGCGGCCCTGTCGGGCAGCATCGAATGGCTGCTGGTCGGGCGGGCCCTGCAGGGCATCGGGGCGGCGGCGGGGATCGCCATCTCCCGCGCCATCGTGCGCGACCAGTTCACCGGCCAGCGGTCGGCGCGCATCCTGAACCTGATCGGGCTGATGCTCGCCGTGGTGCCGGCGGTGGCGCCGACGCTGGGCGGGGTGATCCTGGGCACGGTGGGCTGGCACGCCATCTTCGTGGTGATGACGCTCTACGGCCTCGCCGTGCTGACCGTCTTCGCGCTGGGCACGGCGGAGACAAACCAGACGCTCGACCGCTCGGCGGCCCGGCCCGGCCCGGTGATCCGCAACTACCGGACCCTGCTGACCGACCGGCGCTTCATGCGGGCGGGGCTGGTCCTCGGCACGACGCTGGGCGGCCTCTACACCATGGCGGCGCTGCTGCCCTTCGTGATGATCGAGCGGGTGGGGCTGAGCCCGACCGTCTTCGGCTTCGCCATGCTGCTGCAGACCGGCTCCTACACGCTGGGGGCGACCCTGGCCGGGCGGTTGCTGCGCCGGGTGGACGCGATGCGGCTGATCCCCTACGGGCTGGCCTGCGTGGCCGTGGGCGGGCTTGGCTTCGCCCTGGCGCCCCTGACCGGCGAACCGACCGTGGCGAGCGTGATGGGGCCGACCGCCGTCTGGGCCTTCGGCATCGCCCTGGTCATGCCCGGGGCCACCAGCGACGCCCTGGCCGGCTTCCCCCGCATGGCCGGGGCGGCGTCGGCGCTGATCGGCTTCATGCAGATCGGCGGCGGGCTGGCCGGAACGGCGGTGGCCGCCCTGTTCGCCGATCCCTACACCGCGACGACGGCGATCATGCCGGGCCTCGCCTCGTTGTCGCTGCTGTCCTACGCGCTGCTGCGCGTGCCGGCGTCCCGGCGCGGCCACCCGGCCAAGCCGCCCCGGCCGGAGGATCTGGAGGTCGCCGTGGACCCCGTCGCCCTGGTCGGCGCCGGCGGGGAGGAGATCGAGGAGGCGCTGCACCAGCGCCGGACGTCCGGCCGCAAGGGAGGCTGAAGACGGGCTTCGGCGTCCGGGATGCCTCGGGCAGCGCAGGAATGCGGCCGGACGCGAATTTTACCTCGCTTCTGAAGATGCGGGGCGGTAGATAAGTGGTCCCGGTCCGCAAATATGGGTTCGTGGCGTGGCCGGACAAGGCTTCGGAGCGTCCATGAGCGATTCAGAATTCCACCGGATCAAGCGGCTTCCGCCCTACGTCTTCGCCGAAGTGAACGCCATGAAGGCGCGAGCCCGAGCTGCCGGCGAGGACATCATCGACCTCGGCATGGGCAACCCGGACCAGCCGACGCCCCAGCACATCGTTGATAAGCTGATCGAGGCCGTGCGCGATCCCAAGACGCACCGCTACTCGAACTCCCGCGGCATCCCCGGCCTGCGCAAGGCGCACGCGGCCTATTACAAGCGCCGCTTCAACGTGGACGTCGATCCGGAGTCGGAGTGCATCGTCACCATCGGGTCGAAGGAAGGCCTGGCCAACCTCGCCCAGGCGATCACCAGCCCCGGCGACATCATCCTGGTGCCGAACCCCAGCTACCCGATCCATCCCTTCGGCTTCATCCTGGCCGGCGCCTCGGTGCGTCATCTGCCGGTGGGGCAGGCCAACGGCACCTCCACCGACATCGACAGCTTCATGGTCATGCTGGAGCGCGCCGTGCGCCACAGCGTGCCGAAGCCGCTGGCGCTGGTGCTGAACTACCCGTCCAACCCGACGGCGGAGGTGGTGGGGCTCGACTTCTACCGGCCGATCGTCGAGTTCTGCCGCAAGCACGGCATCTACATCCTGTCGGATCTGGCCTACGCCGAGGTCTTCTTCGACGGTGACCCGCCCCCCTCGATCCTGGAGATCCCGGAGGCGCGCGAGGTGGCCGTCGAGTTCACCTCGATGTCGAAGACCTATTCGATGGCCGGCTGGCGCATCGGCTTCGCCACCGGCAACAAGAAGCTCATCACCGCGCTGGCCCGCATCAAGTCGTACCTCGACTACGGCGCCTTCACGCCGATCCAGGTCGCCGCGACCGCCGCGCTGAACGGGCCGCAGGACTGCGTGGAGCAGGTGCGCACCATGTACCGCCAGCGCCGCGACGTGATGATCGAGGGTCTGGCCTCGGCCGGCTGGACGGTGCCGAGCCCGTCGGCCTCGATGTTCGCCTGGGCGCCGATCCCGGAGCCCTTCGCCCATCTCGGCTCGCTGGAGTTCTCCAAGCTGCTGCTGCAGGAAGCCAAGGTCGCCGTGGCGCCGGGCATCGGCTTCGGCGAGTACGGCGACGGCCATGTCCGTCTGGCGCTGGTGGAGAACGTCCACCGCATCCGTCAGGCGACCCGCAACATCAAGGAGTTCTTCCGCTCCAACGCCGCCGGTGCGGCGGCGAGCAAGGACCCGGCGGCGCGCGCCGCCCTCCTCGACCCGGAGAAAGCGAAAGTCTGATGTCCGACTCCCACAAAGCAGGCCCCCTGAAAATCGCCGTCGCGGGCCTGGGCACGGTCGGCGCGGGCGTTCTGAAGCTTCTGGAGCGGCAGGCCGGCCTGATCGAGCAGCGCTGCGGCCGCCGCATCGAGGTGGTGGCGGTCAGCGCCCGCTCGCGCGGCAAGGACCGCGGCGTCGACCTGTCCAAGGTCGAATGGTACGACGACCCGGTGGCGCTCGCCGCCCATCCCGGCGTGGATGTGGTGGTCGAGCTGATCGGCGGATCCGAGGGGCCGGCGAAGGAGACCGTCGAGCTGGCGCTGGAGCGGGGGCGCCACGTCGTCACCGCCAACAAGGCGCTGCTCGCCCATCACGGCACCGCGCTCGCGACCAAGGCGGAAGCCGCGGGCCTCGCCATCGGCTTCGAGGCGGCGGTGGCCGGCGGCATCCCGATCATCAAGGGGCTGCGCGAGGGGCTGGCGGGCAACCGCGTGTCGGAGGTGCACGGCATCCTCAACGGCACCTGCAACTACATCCTGACGGAGATGCGCACGACCGGCCGCGACTTCGCGGACGTGCTGGCCGACGCGCAGAAGCTGGGCTACGCGGAAGCCGACCCGAGCTTCGACATCGACGGCGTGGACGCGGCGCACAAGCTGGCGATCCTGACCTCGGTGGCCTTCGGCACGCCGTTGGACTTCAAGAGCGTCCATGTCGAGGGCATCCGCCACGTCTCCGCGGTGGACTTCGACTACGCCGACGCGCTCGGCTACCGGATCAAGCTGCTGGGCATCGCCCGGCGCACCGATCACGGGATCGAGCAGCGCGTGCACCCCTGCATGGTGCCGAAGGCGGCGCCCATCGCGGCGGTGGACGGCGTGTTCAACGCCGTGATCGCCCAGGGCGACTTCGTGGACCGCGTGCTGTTCGTCGGCCGCGGCGCCGGCGAGGGGCCGACGGCGTCGGCCGTGGTCGCCGACCTGATCGACATCGCCCGCGGGCGCTCCACCCCCACCTTCGGCGTGCCGGCGGCCCAGCTTTCCGAGGCCCAGCCGTCCCCGATGGAGGCCCGCCGGGGGTCGTACTACGTACGCCTGATGGTCGTGGACCGTCCCGGCGTGATAGCGGATGTTGCGGCGGCCATGCGCGACCAGAACGTCTCCATGGAGCAGTTCCTGCAGCGCGGGCGCGCCCCCGGCGAAGCGGTGCCGGTGGTCCTGACCACCCACGACACCGACGAGGCGGCCATGCAGCGCGCGCTTGCCACCATCGCCGCCAAGGAGTCGGTGGTCGAGCCGCCGCGCATGATCCGCATCGAACAGTTTTGACCGAACCATAGAAGAACCGAGCATCGATTCGGGGGAGAACAACCATGTCCGTTCATGTCGACCTGTCCGGTATGGACCGGAACCTGGCTCTGGAAGCCGTCCGCGTCACCGAGGCCGCCGCGCTGTCCGCGTCGCTGCTGATGGGCCGCGGTGACGAGAAGCTTGCCGACCAGGCCGCGGTCGACGCCATGCGCCAGGCGCTCAACACCCTCTACATCGACGGCACCGTCGTGATCGGCGAGGGCGAGCGCGACGAGGCGCCCATGCTCTACATCGGCGAGAAGGTCGGCGCCGGCATCGGCCGCGGGCCGAAGGTCGACATTGCGCTCGACCCGCTGGAAGGCACCACCATCTGCGCCACCGGCGGCCCGAACTCGCTGGCCGTCATCGCCATGGCGGACGAGGGCGGCTTCCTGAACGCGCCCGACGTCTACATGGACAAGATCGCCGTCGGTTCCGGCCTGCCGGAAGGCGTCGTCGATCTCGACGAGACGCCGGCCAACAACCTCAAGGCCCTGGCCAAGGCCAAGGGCACCGAGGTGCAGGAGCTGCTGGTCTGCATCCTGAACCGTCCGCGCCACGCCGAGCTGATCGCCCGCGTCCGCGAGGCCGGCGCGCGCATCATGCTGATCAACGACGGCGACGTGTCGGGCGTGATCGCCACCAGCCAGGCCGGCACCGGCGTCGACATGTATGTCGGCTCCGGCGGCGCGCCGGAAGGCGTTCTGGCCGCGGCGGCGCTGCGCTGCATCGGCGGCCAGTTCCAGGGCCGTCTGCTGTTCCGCAACGACGACGAGAAGGCCCGCGCCGCCCGCTGGGGCGTCAAGGACCTGAACAAGAAGTACAGCCTGACCGAGCTGGCCAGCGGCAACGTCATGTTCGCCGCGACCGGCGTGACCGACGGCGCCATGCTGCGCGGCGTCCGCCGCTTCCCCGGCGGTGCCACCACCCACTCGGTGATCATGCGCTCCAAGTCGGGCACCGTGCGCTACGTCGAGGCGCACCACAACCTGCAGCGCAAGCCGGCCATGGCCTGAGCCTGCTATCCCCTGTTCCTTCTCCCCTCCGGGGAGAAGGTCAGGATGAGGGGGCGGCCAAAGGCCGGAAACGCAGGCTCATCGTAGTGCGTGGACGCCCTCCGGACGCCCCCTCACCCAACCCTCTCCCAACACTCTTCCCAAGGGGGGCGAGGGCTTTTAACCCTTCCGCCGCCGTCCCTCGGCATCCGCGGCCTTCATGGCGGCCAGGACGCGCTGTGGGGTGATCTCGTGCGGCTCATTGTGGATGGTCTCGCCCTCTGCGCAGGCCCGTTCCGCCGCCAGCAGAAGCCGCTCGTCCGACACGCCGGCAAGGCCGATCTCGGCCAGCGTCGTCGGCAGCCCCACCGCCTTGCAGAAGCCGTAGACCTCGTCCAGAACCGCCGGCGGCCGGTCGGTCAGGATCAGCAGCGTCAGCGTGCCGAAGGCGACCTTTTCGCCGTGCCAGTAATGGTGCGTTTCCTCCAGCGCGGTCAGGCCGTTGTGGACGGCGTGCGCCGCCGCCAGCCCGCCGCTTTCGAAGCCCAGACCGCTCAGCAGCGTGTTGGCCTCGACGATGCGCTCCAGCGCCGGGGTGACCACGCCCTGCTCGCAGGCCGACTTGGCGAGCACGCCATACTCCAGCAGCGTGTCGTAGCACAGCCGGGCCAGAGCGAAGGCGGTCATCGGGCCGACCCGCCCGGTCATGTTGCCGCCGCGCTTGATGCGGCAATCCTCCGCCTCGAACCAGGTGGACAGGGCGTCGCCCATGCCGGAGACGAGGAAGCGCACCGGAGCGCCCGCCACCACGCCGGTGTCGACCAGCACGAGGTCCGGGTTGCGCGGCAGCACGAGGTAGCGCTTGAAGGCGCCTTCCGGCGTGTAGATCACCGACAGGGCGCTGCACGGCGCGTCGGTGGAGGCGAGCGTCGGGACGATGGCGGTGCGCGCGTCCAGCGCGTGGGCGACCGCCTTGGCGGTGTCGAGCGCCTTGCCGCCGCCGATGCCGGCCACGACGTCGGCGCCCATGGCGCGGGCGAGCGCGGTCAGCCGCTCGATCTCCTCGTCGGAGCATTCGCCCCGGAATTCCTGGATGTTCAGTTCGACGCGCCCGGCGGCGGCGTCGACCAGCCGGCCTTTCAGCGTCTTCAGGACGAAGCTGTCGGTGACGGCCAGGACCTTCTTGCCCAGCCGGGCCAGATCCTCGCCCAAGCTGTCGAGGGCGCCGTTGCCCTGGACGTAGCGGGCCGGAAAGATCGCCGTGGTGATCATGGTTCCCTCCTCCGCGTGGTGATGAGCGCAGTGGAGCAGGACCTCCCTCCACCCGCAATGACCTGCCTCAAGTTGCGGTGCGGCAAGGGCGCCTGCCACCTTTGCGTACGGACGCGGCGCCGGCTGAGCCAACGGGAGAGCCCCATCCGCTGGCCCGCTTGTTCCCCATCTGCTATGGCTTCGGCCTTTCCGATCCGTGGCATTCTGGGCAGCATGACCGACACCGTTCCCCCCTTCCTGAACGTCGCCCATTCCCTGTCCGGCAAGCGCTGGCAGGCGCGGCCCTACGACGAGCGGCTGGCCTGGGGGCTGGCGCAGGGGCGGGGGCTGCCGGAGATCGTCGGGCGGGTGCTCGCCGCCCGCGGGGTGACGGAGGAGGCGTGCGACGGCTTCCTGAACCCGACGCTGAAGGCGCTGCTTCCCGACCCCTCCCGCTTCAAGGACATGGACACGGCGGCGGAGCGCATCGCCCGCGCCGTCATGGACGGCGAGCCGGTGGCCGTCTTCGGCGACTACGACGTGGACGGCGCCACCTCCTCCGCTCTGATGCGGCGCTTCTTCCGGGCGGTGGGCGCGGACCTGCGGATCTACGTTCCCGACCGCATGAAGGAGGGTTACGGCCCCAACGGCCCGGCGCTGCTGCGGCTGAAGGCCGAAGGCGTGCGGCTGGTGGTGACGGTGGATTGCGGCATCTCCGCCTTCGCGGCGCTGGAGGCGGCGGCGGAGGCCGGGCTGGAGGTGGTGGTCCTCGACCATCACGCGGCCGAACCGCGCCTGCCGCCCGCCGTCGCCCTGGTCAACCCGAACCGGCTGGACGAGGACGGCGCCTACCGCACGCTGTGCGCGGCGGGGGTGACCTTCCTGACCGTGGTGGCGGTGAACCGGGCGCTGCGCAACGCCGGCTTCTACGCGGGCCGCAACGAGCCGAACCTGATGGAGTGGCTCGACCTCGTGGCGCTGGGCACGGTGTGCGACGTGGTGCCTCTGACCGGGCTGAACCGGGCGCTGGTGGCGCAGGGGCTGAAGGTGATGGCGCGGCGCGCCAACCCCGGCCTGTCCGCCCTGTCCGACGTGGCCGGGGTGAAGGAGAAGCCCGACGCCTACCACGCCGGCTTCGTGCTCGGCCCTCGGGTCAACGCGGGCGGGCGCGTCGGCGCGTCGGACCTCGGGGCGCGGCTGCTCTCCACCGACGACCCCATGGAGGCGATGGAGCTGGCCCAGAAGCTGGAGGCCCACAACGCCGAGCGCCGCGCGGTGGAGCAGGGCGTGCTCGCCGACGCCATGGCCCGGCTGGAGGAGCACGCCGACGAACTGGCCGAGCTGGTCTTCGTGGCGGGGGAGGGCTGGCACCCCGGCGTGATCGGCATCGTCGCCAGCCGCCTGAAGGAGCGCTACAGCCGCCCCGCCTGCGTCATCGCCCTGGAGGAGGGGGCGGACGGCACGGTGATCGGCAAGGCTTCGGGCCGCTCGGTGCGCGGGGTCGATCTTGGGGCGGCGGTGATCGCGGCGCGGCAGGAGGGGCTGCTGATGGCCGGCGGCGGGCACCGCATGGCGGCCGGCTTCACCGTGGCGGGGGACAAGCTGGCCGACCTGCAGGCCTTCCTGACCGGCCGCGTCGCCGAACAGGTGGCCGCGGCCCCGCTGGTGCCGACGCTGGAGCTGGACGGCGCGCTGTCCGTGGGGGCGGCGAACACCTCCCTGGTGGACCGCCTGAACCAGCTCGGCCCCTTCGGCACCGGCAACGCGGAGCCGCGCTTCGCCGTCACCGACGCCCGCGTGGTGCGGGCCGACGTGGTCGGGGCGAATCACGTCCGCTGCATCCTTCAGGGCGGCGACGGCGCCCGGCTGAAGGCCATCGCCTTCCGCGCGCTGGACAGCGAGATGGGAAAAGCCCTGCTGATGGGCCGCGGATCGCCCTTCCACATCGCCGGCGTCCTGCGCATCGACCGCTGGAACGGGGCGGAGGGAGTCCAGCTCCTGATCGACGACGCCGCACCCGCGCAAACCATGTGAATGCAAACAAATTCGGCGCGGAGAGAGTGCATGGGGGGCATACGCCAACGGGGTAGAAAGGAGTTGGAAAAAACGCTTGCGCTCGGCCCGTCATCCCATTAGTAATCCCGCCACGCCAACGACGTCCCCATCGTCTAGAGGCCTAGGACACCGCCCTTTCACGGCGGCGACAGGGGTTCGAATCCCCTTGGGGACGCCACCTTCTCACAGGTTGGCACCGGTTTCGAAAGCTCAGCCCTTGGCTGAGCTTTTGTCGTTTTGGGCGAGTGTTTCCAGACCGCCTCCCGGCTGCGGGTATGCTTGTCCGCTTTTGCGAGGAACGGAGGACGAGCCTTCCGGTCCGGCGGGCGACCCGTTCGGTGGGGCGTGGCCGCCGACCTCTCCCACCCGCCGAAATAGCGCCAAGGGGCGGTTTCCAGGGTTGGCTCGGTGGACTAACGTTCCTCACGCCCTTCGACGGGGCCAAGGGAACGGGAGACATCGATGACCATTCCGACGACACGCCTTCCTTCGGGAACCGCCGTGCCGGTGCTCGGCCAGGGCACCTGGTACATGGGCGAGGACAGCCGCGACCACGTGCGGGAGGTCGCGGCGCTCCGGCTCGGCCTCGACCTCGGCATGACGCTGGTCGACACGGCGGAGATGTACGCCGACGGCGGGGCGGAGGAGGTGGTCGGCGAGGCCATCGCCGGGCGTCGCGACGAGGTGTTCCTGGTCAGCAAGGTGCTGCCGATGAACGCCAGCCGCCGCGGCACCGTCGCGGCCTGCGAGCGCAGCCTGAAGCGCCTGCGCACCGACCGCATCGACCTCTATCTGCTGCACTGGCGCGGCAGCCACGACTTCTCCGAGACGATCGCGGCCTTCGACACGCTGGTGCGCGACGGCAAGATCGGCCAATGGGGCGTCAGCAACCTGGATCTCCAGGACATGGAGGAACTGGTCGGCACGCCGGGCGGGGAGGGCGTGCAGACCAACCAGCTCCTCTACAACCTGACGCGCCGCGGCATCGAGCATGACCTGCAGCCCTGGTGCCGTGGCCGGGGCATCCCGATCATGGCCTATTCGCCGATCGAGCAGGGGCGGATGCTGCGCCATCCGGAGCTTCGCCGCGTCGCCGACCGGCACGGCGCGACCCCGGCCCAGGTCGGGCTGGCCTGGCTGCTCCGGCAGGACGGGGTGATCGCCATCCCCAAGGCGTCGGACCCCGCCCATGTCCGCGACAACCGGGCCGCCGCCGATTTGCGGCTCGACGAGCAGGATCTCGCGGACCTCGACCGGGCCTTCCCGCCGCCCCGCGGACCGCGCCCGCTGGAGATGCTGTAACGGAGATGCCGCAGCGCGGCGAAGCGCCGCGCTTGCGGTGGCGGACTCGATTTCCCTGGCCGAACGGCCTATGTATGCTGCATTGCGGAATCAGGCATGCCTGAGTCCGCTTTCGGCTCATCCGGGAATCGAAGCATGCTCGCCATCGTTCTTCTGTCCATGCTGCTGTCGGGCTTCGCCATCATCGTGGCGCGGATTCTGACCGCCGAGGTCGCCACCGCCGGCATGCCGGTCCGCGATCCCTGGTCGCCCCGCCATCTCCGCCGGGTCAAGAAGGCGCACAAGGCGCAGGAGGAGATCGGGGGCGGCCCGTCCTGGGCGTCGTTCCCGCGCGGGCTCTGACCTTTTCCGCAACATTCGTTTTCCCACAAGCAAATCGGGCCGGGAAATCTCCCGGCCCGATCGCGTTCGGGTGCTGATGGCGCGTCCGGTGCCTTACTGGGCCGGCTCCGCCGCCAGCTTCGAGGCCGGCAGGCTCTCGGTGATCTGGCGGGCGCGCATCGGCTTCAGGACGAAGATGGCCAGCAGGGCGGCGATGCCGTTGACCGCGGCGGCGAAGAAGAACACCGCCTGCCAGCTGCCGGTCGAGGCGACCGCCACGTTGGCGAAGGGAACGACCAGCGACGCGGTGCCCTTGGCGGTGTACAGCAGGCCGGCGTTGGTGGTGGCGAACTTCGACCCGAAGGAGTCGCCGCACAGCGCCGGGAACAGGCTGTAGATCTCACCCCAGGCGAAGAACACCAGACCCGTCAGGATCACGAAGGCGACGGGGTTGTGGCCCCACTGGTTCAGCGCCAGGATGCCGACGCATTCCAGGGCGAAGGCGATGAACATCGTGTTCTCGCGGCCGATGTGGTCGGACACCCAGCCGAAGAAGGGGCGGGTGACGCCGTTCAGCACGCGGTCGATGGACAGGGCGAAGGTCAGCGCCGGCAGGGTCAGGCCCATGATGCTGACGGGCACGCCGTCCAGGTGGAAATCCTTGGCGATGGGGCCGAGCTGCGCGGTCGCCATCAGGCCGCCCGCCGCCACCATCACGAACATGGCGTACATGACCCAGAAGACCGGAGTCTTCAGCATCTGGACCGGGGTGTAGCTCTCGCGGGTCTGCGACACCGACGAGCGGGAGACCTCCGGAACCTGGCCCTTCTTCGGCGACGCCAGGAACCACGCCAGCGCGAGGATCACCGCGCCCTGGCCGATGCCGAAGGTCATGAAGGTGGCTTCATAGCCCGAGGAGTGGATCATGTTGGCGATCGGCACGACCGTGAGGGCCGAGCCGGCGCCGAAACCGGCGGCGGTCAGGCCGGCGGCGAGGCCGCGGCGGTCGGGGAACCACTTCAGCGCGTTGCCCACGCAGGTGCCGTAGACGCCGCCGGCACCGATGCCGCCCAGAGCCGCGCCCAGATAGAGCATGGCGAGCGAGTCGGCCACCGAGTTGACCGCCCAGGCCGCGGCGCAGAACACGCCGCCGATCAGGACGACGATGCGCGGGCCGAACTTGTCCACGAACCAGCCTTCGACGGGAACCAGCCAGGTTTCCATGACGACGAAGATGGTGAAGGCCACCTGGATGGCCGCACGGCCCCAGCCATGCTTCTGGTCGATGGGCTCGACGAACAGGGTCCAGCCATACTGCAGGTTCGCGATCATCGACATGCAGATGACGCCGATGACGAGCTGGAACCAGCGGCCACCGAGGGGCCCTTTCGGGGCCTCCGTGAGGGCTTGGTGCATTTCTCTCCTCCTAGAAGCGATCTCTTTGCGAAGCGGTCTTTTGCTTTTTTGAGTCGGGTTGTTTTTGTTTTCTGACCGGAGGTTTCCCCGTGGTGTGCCGGGTCGTCTCCATCGCCTTGGCTTGACCGTGGAACCGGCCGCTTGGTGTGGGCGGCTTAAGCTCCCGGGATGAGCGTTTTTGGCATTAGAGATATGGTATGCCAGATACAGTTTCTTGCGCAAGCTGTTTGTCAGCGTAACAAACAGACTTGGCGTGGGAGAGCCGGCCTACCACCATCGAAGGCGTTGATGGCCCTTGCTCGATTGGGGACTCTGGCGCTTGGACGGCGGAGGGGCTGACGATTGGCCGGCAAAGCGATTTGGTCCATTGTGGTATTTGGTATACATATAAGGCAAGGATGCGCTTCGACTCGGGGTGCGTGCCGATCCTGACGAACGGCGTTGAGGACCATCCTCGCCCGTCATGGGCGATGAGCCCGGTCCTGCGTTTCCGCGCCGTCGCGCGATCGATCCGCTTCAAATCACAGGCAAAGGGGAGGAGACGACTCGATGACCACCGCCATTTTCACCCACCCGGACTTTCTGGCGCACGACACCGGCCCGGGGCACCCGGAACGTCCGGAGCGAATCGCCGTGGTGTGGGAGCTTCTGGACCGCGACGAGTTCCGCGATCTGCCCCGCTTCGAGGCCCCGGAGGCGGAGGTCGAGCAGCTCCGCTGGGTGCATGATGCGGCCTATGTGGACGCCGTGCTGAACGCGGTCCCGGAGAGCGGCCATGTCCGGCTGGACGCCGACACCGTGCTGTCGCCCACCTCGCGCTCGGCGATCCTGCGGGCTGCCGGCGCGGTCTGCGCGGCGGTGGACGCGGTGCTCGACGGGACGGTGAAGAACGCCTTCTGCGCCGTCCGCCCCTGCGGCCACCACGCGGAGCCGGCCCGCGCCATGGGCTTCTGCGTCTTCAACAATGTGGCGGTCGGCGCCGAGCACGCCCGCAAGCGGCGCGGGCTGACCCGCGTCGCCGTGGTCGATTACGACGTGCACCACGGCAATGGCACCCAGGCGATGTTCTGGGACGACGCCGACCTGTTCTTCGCCTCCACCCACCAGTCGCCGCTCTATCCCGGCACCGGTTCGATGCGGGAAACCGGCGTCGCCGACAACATCGTCAACGCGCCGCTGCCGCCCCATTCCGGAACGGTGGAGTTCCGTCAGGCGATGGAGCGCCGCATCCTCCCCGCGCTGGAGGAGTTCCAGCCGGAGCTGATCCTGATCTCTGCCGGTTTCGACGCCCACGCCCGCGACCCGCTGGCGTCGCTGAACTTCACCGGCCCGGATTTCGAATGGGCCACCCGCAAGCTGGTCGAGGCGGCGGACCGGCTGTGCGACGGCCGCGTCGTGACGGTGCTGGAAGGCGGCTACGACATGGTGGGGCTCGCCGAGGGGTGTGCCGCCCATCTCCAGGCCCTGATGCGCGCCTGACCGAGGCGCGAACGGCGAAGCCCGGGTGATTTCGAGGGACTTTGCGCAGCCGCGCCATAAGGTCGGTTGCTTCCAGCACGGATTATCTGGTATACCAAATACCAGAGAGACGAACAGAGTCCCTCGAACACCAAAAAAACGGGAGTTACGCACGATGGACCAGCGGATCGCCGAACAGAACGCCGCTCAAAACACTTCGGGCCAGCCCACCATCGAGATCACCCTGGCGAAGACCGACGCCGACATCGCCGACAGCTACGCGGTGGTGAAGGAACTGCGCACCCACATGACGGACGCCGACGCCTACGCCGCCCAGATCCGGCGCCAGATGGAGGACGGCTACACCATGGCCCTCCTGCGCATCGACGGCGAGGTGGCCGGCTGCGGCGGCTTCCGCGTTCACGAGACGCTGTCGCGCGGCCGCTATATGTATGTTGAGGATCTCGTCACCTCGCCGAAGCACCGTTCCTTCGGTCTGGGCGACAAGCTGTTCGATTGGCTCGCCGCCCAGGCGCGCGAGAAGGGCTGCGCCCAGATGGAGATCATCTCCGGCGTCCAGCGCGGCGACGCGCACCGCTTCTATCACCGCAAGCGCATGACGGTTAAGGCGTTCCAGCTCGTCCTTCCGCTCACCTGATCCCACACACCGGATGGACCCGCGAACCGGGCGTCCGGACGGGCCGGGCGTCCGGTTTTCCATGCTCGAACTTTCGTTGGAAAACCCAGGATTCTCGCCCGATTCCGGATCATGCCCCTCCCTCGACAGGGTCTATTTTGCCAGTTGACATCTGGTATCTGGTATACCAAACTCCGTATTTGTTCGGTGTGCTGATTGATTGGGGTTACTGCAAAGGCTGCGCGGCGCGTGGCCGATAATTGGGGGAGAGGAAACGGGTTATGAAGATCTGCATCTTTGGGTCCGGGGCCATCGGCGGGTATCTGGGTGTGCGTCTCCACCAGGCCGGCGCGGATGTCAGCCTCGTGGCGCGCGGCGCCCATCTCACGGCCATGCGTGAGAACGGCGTGAAGCTGATCGTCGGAGAGGAAGAAACGGTCGTCCACCCCCGCTGCACCGACAACGCGGCGGAACTCGGCCCGCAGGACTACGTCATCATCGGTCTCAAGGCCCACTCCGTTCCCAGCGTCGTCGATGCCATCCAGCCGCTGCTTGGCAAGGACACCGCCGTGGTCACCGCGGTCAACGGCATCCCCTACTGGTACTTCTACAAGAACGGCGGCGAATTCGAAGGCCGCGTGCTCGACACGGTCGATCCGGGCGGGATCCAGTGGAACGGGCTGAGCCCGGAGCGCGCCATCGGCTGCGTCGTCTACCCCGCGACCGAAGTCGTCGAGCCCGGCGTCATTCAGCACATCTACGGCGACAAGTTCTCGCTGGGCGAGCCGGATGGCAGCCAGTCCGACCGCGTGAAGAAGCTGAGCGCGGCGATGGAGGCCGGCGGCCTGCGCGCCCCGGTGCTCGACCGCATCCGCGACGAGATCTGGCTGAAGCTGTGGGGCAACCTCTGCTTCAACCCGATCAGCGCGCTGACCCACGCCACGCTGGACGTCATCTGCTCCGATCCGGAGACCCGCGCCGTCGCCAAGGCGATGATGCTGGAGGCCAAGGAGATCGGCGACCGCCTGGGCGTCCATTTCCGGGTGGATGTCGAGCGCCGCATCAACGGCGCCGGCGCGGTCGGCGCCCACAAGACCTCGATGCTCCAGGACCTGGAGCGCGGCCGTCCGATGGAGATCGACGCCCTGCTGTCGGTGGTCCAGGAGATGGGCCGCATGGTCGGCGTGGCGACCCCGACCATCGACGTGGTTCTGGCCCTCGTCCGCCAGCGCGGCGAGATCGCCGACTGCTACACCCGCCCGCAGCGGGCGTCCGAGGCCGCACCCGCGGTCGCCGCCCAGTAGGGCGGACACCGTCCGGCCCCGCACACAGAAAACCAACGCCCCCAACGACGCAGCGAAGCAACGCCGAGGGGCCGGACAATCGCTTCACAGGAGGAGCGTCATGAGGGTTGAAGACATTCTCCGCCGGAAGGGGACGCGCATCGGCACGGTGCGCATCAACGAAACCGTGGAAACGGCGTTGCGCCTTCTGAAGGCGGAAAACACCGGCGCGCTGGTGGTCAAGGACGTCTGCCGGACCGAGGGCAACACGGTCGTCGGGGTGATTTCCGAGCGCGACATCGTGCGCAGCCTGACCGACCGCGGGCCGGGCATCCTGTCCTTGCCGGTCACGGCGGTGATGAGCAACCATCCCGTCTGCTGCACGCCCGGCGATTCCGTCCGCCACGTGCTCCAGCTGATGGACGAGCACACCGTCCGCCACGTCCCCGTCCTGGACGGCGCCTCTCTGGTCGGCGTGGTCAGCGTGCGCGATCTCATCAAGGCGCAGCTCGACTCCGCCCCGCCGGACGCCGAGCCGGCCGAGGTCGTCAGCTATCCCGTCGCCGCGGCCCAGTGACGGACGACGGCGCCCTCGGGCGGTCCCCGAGGTAGCCTTCCCATGACGGCGGCGGCGGCCCGGAGGCGGTCACCCGCATCCATCCCGGGTGACCGCTCCGCCGCCCTGCGGGCCTGACGCCGGACCACGCCTCGTTGCTGGCCGGCACCGACATCATTCGAGAATTTGACCGGCGGGCCGCCCGCCGAGGCCGCCCGCCGTCGAGGCCGGAGCGCTGACGCCTCGTCCTGCCGATTGCTTTGGGAGGCAATCAACAACCATGAAAATCGCCATACCCAGGGAGCGGCGCGCGGGCGAGAATCGCGTCGCGGCGTCTCCGGAAACCGTCAAGAAGATCAAGGGTCTCGGTCTCGACGTCGTGGTCGAGACCGGCGCCGGTCTGGGCTCGAACCTGCCGGACCGGGTGTATCAGGACGCCGGCGCGACGATCGCGCCGGACGCCGCGTCGGCGCTGGCCGACGCCGACATCGTGCTGAAGGTGCAGCGCCCGCTGCTGGCCGGGGAGGGGGACCTCGACGAGCTGGCGCTGATCAAGCGCGGCGCGCTGCTGTTCGCCATCCTCAACCCCTACAACAGCCGCGACCACGTGGCGGCCTACGCCGCGGCCGGGGTGAACGCCTTCGCCATGGAGTTCATGCCGCGCATCACCCGCGCCCAGGTCATGGACGTGCTGTCCTCGCAGGCCAACCTCGCCGGCTACAAGGCGGTGGTCGACGCGGCCAGCGAGTATGGCCGGGCCTACCCGATGATGATGACCGCGGCGGGCACGGTGCCGCCGGCCCGCGCCTTCATCATGGGCGTCGGCGTCGCCGGTCTGCAGGCCATCGCCACGGCCAAGCGGCTGGGTGCCATCGTCTCGGCGACCGACGTGCGCCCGGCGGTGAAGGAGCAGGTGCAGTCGCTGGGCGGCAGCTTCGTCGCGGTGGAGAACGAGGAGTTCAAACAGGCCGAGACCTCCGGCGGCTACGCCAAGGAGATGTCGGACGACTACAAGCGCCAGCAGGCGGCGCTGGTGGCCGAGCACATCAAGAAGCAGGACATCGTCATCACCACGGCGCTGATCCCCGGACGCAAGGCGCCGATCCTAGTGACGCGCGAGCATGTCGCCTCGATGAAGCCGGGCTCGGTGATCATCGATCTGGCGGTGGAGCAGGGCGGCAACGTCGAGGGCTCGGAGCTGGGCAAGGTGGTCGTCACCGACAACGGGGTGAAGATCGTCGGCCACGCCAACTACCCCAGCCGCATCGCCGAGAGCGCCTCGCTGCTCTACGCCAAGAACCTGCTGGCGCTCCTCCAGTCGCTTCATGACAAGGAGAAGGGCGTCGCGCTGAACTGGGACGACGAGATCGTGAAGGCCATCGCGCTCACCCGCGACGGGCAGATCGTCCATCCCGCCTTCGCGGACGCGGTCCGCGAAGTCCAGACCGTCTGAGGAGGCGGCTTCCATGGAACATCCCGATCCCGCGAGCCAGATTGAGGCCTTCCGCCACTCGCTCCTCACCCTGACCAACCAGACGGCGGAGCTTCAGGTCCAGGTCGCCCAGATGACCCACGCGATGCCGATCCCGGCGCCCGTCCTGGACGCGGCGAGCCACGGCAACTTCTTCATCACCGGCCTGACGGTGTTCGTGCTGGCCTGCTTCGTCGGCTACTACGTGGTGTGGCGGGTGACGCCGGCGCTGCACTCGCCGCTGATGGCGGTGACCAACGCGGTGTCCTCGGTGATCATCGTCGGCGCCCTGATCGCCGCCGGCCCCGCTGGGTTCGGCTTCTCCAAGATCATGGGCTTCCTCGCCGTCATCCTGGCCAGCGTCAACATCTTCGGCGGCTTCCTGGTCACCCAGCGCATGCTGTCGATGTTCAAGAAGAAGGGCAAGTAACCATGGAAACCCTGTCCGCCCTTCTCTATCTGGTCGCCTCGGTCTGCTTCATCATGGCGCTGCGCGGCCTGTCCAGCCCGGAGACCTCCCGCCAGGGCAACTTCTTCGGCATGGCCGGCATGACCATCGCCGTGCTGACCACGCTGGCCCTGCCCATCGTCCAGTCCTACTGGATGATCGTGCTGGGCATCGCGATTGGCGGCGGCATCGGCTACGTCATCGCCAAGAAGATCGAGATGACCGCGCTGCCGCAGCTCGTCGCCGCCTTCCACTCGCTGGTCGGTCTGGCCGCGGTGTTCGTGGCGCTGTCGGCCTTCTACTCGCCCGAGGCCTACGGCATCGGCGTGCCCGGCGCCATCGCCAAGGGCTCGCTGGTCGAGATGGCGCTGGGCACCGCCATCGGCGCCATCACCTTCACCGGCTCGATCGTCGCCTTCGCCAAGCTCCAGGGTCTGGTCACCGGCAAGCCGCTGGTCTTCCCCTTCCAGCACCACCTCAACGCCGCCCTCGGCGTGCTGACCATCCTGCTCATCGTCTGGCTGGTGCAGAGCAACTCCAGCGTGGCGATGTGGATCATCGTTCTGGTCGCGCTGGCGCTCGGCTTCCTGTTGATCCTGCCGATCGGCGGCGCCGACATGCCGGTGGTGATCTCGATGCTGAACAGCTACTCCGGCTGGGCGGCGGCGGGCATCGGCTTCACGCTGCAGAACAACCTGCTGATCGTCACGGGCGCGCTGGTCGGCTCGTCGGGCGCCATCCTGTCCTACATCATGTGCAAGGGCATGAACCGCTCGATCTTCAACGTGATCCTGGGCGGCTTCGGCGGCGACAGCGGGGCGGCCTCGGCGGCGGCCGGCGGCGGCGAGCGCGGCACGGTCAAGGCCGGCTCGCCGGAGGACGCGGCCTACATCATGAAGAACGCCCAGTCGGTGATCATCGTCCCGGGCTACGGCATGGCGGTGGCCCAGGCCCAGCACGCGCTGCGCGAGATGGCCGACCTGCTGAAGAAGGAGGGCGTCGAGGTCAAGTACGCCATCCACCCGGTGGCGGGGCGCATGCCGGGGCACATGAACGTGCTGCTGGCCGAGGCCAACGTGCCCTACGACGAGGTGTTCGAACTGGAGGACATCAACCGCGACTTCAGCACCGCGGACGTGGCCTTCGTGATCGGCGCCAACGACGTGACCAACCCGGCGGCCAAGACCGATCCGCAGTCGCCGATCTACGGCATGCCGATCCTCGACGTCGAGAAGGCCAAGACGGTGTTCTTCATCAAGCGCGGCATGGCCGCCGGCTACGCCGGCGTCGAGAACGAGCTGTTCTTCCGCCCCAACACCATGATGCTGTTCGGCGACGCCAAGAAGGTCACCGAAGAGGTCGTGAAGGCCACCGAGTAAAGCTCGGCTGAAAGGAAAAGCCCCTTCCCGGACGAACCGGGAAGGGGCTTTTTTTGTTGCCGTGTCGGCAACCGGATCAGAAGCCGACGGCGCCTTCGGCGACATGATCCACGATGATCAGGTGATTTTCCACGCGGGTGACGCCGGGTGTATTCTCCGCGGCGACGCGCAGGGCGTCACGCTGGGCCTCGGTGCGCACGCTGCCCCAGAGATGCACGACGCCGTTGCGCACCACGATGTTTTCGCTGATCTCCGGTGCCCAGGGCTGCGCCCGCAGGGTCTCCAGAAGCCGGTCGCGCAGGACGCGGTCGTCCGCGGCGGCGGGCGAGACGTCCGGCGCGATGCTGGCCAGGACGTGGAGCAGGTTGGCGCGGCTGACGATGCCGACCAGCTTGCCGTTGTTCAGCACCGGAACGCGCTTGATGCGGTTGCCCTCCATCAGGCGGACCACCTCGTCGAGCGGGGTTTCCTCCGTGACGGAGATCAGCGATTCCGTCATCGCGTCGCGCACATGACGGCCGTGGGACTTGGTGTAGTCGGCGGCCTGATTCGGCGCGCCCGCGAACATGGCGAGCCACCAGGAGGCCCGGCGCACCGTGCCGGTCTCCGCCCGGCGCAGCAGGTCGCCCTCGCTGATGACGCCGAGCAGGCGCCCATTCGAATCGCAGACGGGCAGGCCGCTGATCCGGTTCTCCAGCATGCGCTTTGCGGCTTCGGTCACCGTGGCGTCGGGACCGATGGTGACCACCTGACGGGTCATGATGTCCGCAGCTTTCATGGCTTTCCTCCGTTTGCCTGATTCGTTGACCCAGCCAACATACACACACGCGAAGTGCGGTGAAACTGTCTGGTGTACGGTATACCAATTTGCCGCAGGGCAAATTCCACAGCAGGGCAAATTTTACAGGCGGAGAAAAAAGAAGGCTCCGCTGGCAGGAAGCCGCGGAGCCGTCAGGTGGGGGAATCTACAGGGAGGAATGCGTGTAGTTCCAAGGACGTTTGTACCCCCAGCGGTTCGCTTCGACCACAATGGATTCGGTATACCAGTCATGCATCATCTGGATACCGTATACGATATGCCAGATGGCCGCTGAGGGCGCAGAATTGCCGCGCCGTTCCAGGGGAACCGGCGCGTCGTCGTTCATCGAAGAAACAGTCCGCGATCCGAACATATCCGCTTGTCATGAACTGGCATCTGGTATACCGTATCACCAATCCAAGCCGCTTCCCTCTCCGGGGCAATGAAAGCGCGGCCCAAACCCCGTCAACCGGGGAATTCCCGGATCATTCCGGGGGCGGAGAGAGAGGGACGGGAACGCCAATGCAGATGATGAGTTTCTCGGTCGCACCCCTGGATCAGGGGATGAGCTTCAAGGCCAAGGCCTACCAGGCGCTGCGCCAGGCCATCACCCAGATGGACATCTACGGCGGGCCGAGCGAGATCCGCCTCGACGAGCGTCAGCTCTGCGAGGCGCTGGGCGTCAGCCGCACCCCGGTGCGCGAGGCGATGGCGCTGCTCGAGCAGGAGGGCTTCATCCGCTCCATGCCCCGGCGCGGCATCTTCGTGGTCCGCAAGACCAAGGCGGAGATCATCGAGATGATCACCGTCTGCGCCGCGCTCGAAGGCATGGCCGCCCGCCTCTTCGTCGAGCGCGCCGACGAGCGCGGCATGGCCGACCTGCACGCGACCTTCGACCGCTTCGCCGAAGGCGAGCTGGCCGACCACGTGCTGGAATATTCCGACGCCAACGTCGCCTTCCACCAGTCGATCATCCAGGCCTCGGGCTGCACGCTCATCGCCGACCTGACCGACCGCTTCTTCATCCACATGCGGGCCATCCGCCGCGTCACCATGCGCCGCGGCGGCCGGGCCGAGACGTCCATCGTCGAGCACCGCGACATCATCGACGCCCTGACCCGGCGCGACGCCGACCTCGCCGAGCGGCGGGTGCGCGAGCACACGCTGGGGCTGGCCCGCCATGTCGAACAGCACTGCGATTTTCTCGATTGACCGATCGTGAACCGAATAAGAGTCGGGGAGGAGTAACCCTTATGTCAGCCGTCACAGTCCTCAACAACCAAGCCACGGCCGCCACCGATGCGGAACCGGCGCTGACGGATGGTTTCCAGCTCGTCATCGATGCCCTCAAGCTCAACGGCATCGAGAACCTCTACGTCGTGCCGGGCATCCCGATTTCCGACCTGCTGCGCATGGCCCAGGGCGAGGGGCTGCGGGTCATCTCCTTCCGCCACGAGCAGAACGCCGGCAACGCCGCCGCGATCGCCGGCTTCCTGACCAAGAAGCCGGGCGTGTGCATGACCGTCTCGGCGCCGGGCTTCCTCAACGGCCTGACCGCGCTGGCCAACGCCACCACCAACTGCTTCCCGATGATCCTGATCTCCGGCTCCTCGGAGCGCGAGATCGTCGACCTCCAGCAGGGCGACTACGAGGAGATGGACCAGCTGGCCATCGCCAAGCCCTTGTGCAAGGCGGCCTTCCGCGTGCTGCACGCCCAGGACATCGGCATCGCCGTGGCCCGTGCGATCCGCGCCGCGGTGTCGGGCCGTCCGGGCGGCGTCTACCTCGACCTGCCGGCCAAGCTGTTCTCGCAGGTGATGGACGCCGCCGAGGGCGCGCGCTCGCTGGTCAAGGTGGTCGACGCCGCCCCGGCGCAGCTGCCCTCGCCGGACTCGGTGGCGCGCGCCCTGGAGGTGCTGAAGGGCGCCAAGCGGCCGCTGATCATCCTCGGCAAGGGGGCGGCCTACGCCCAGGCCGACGAGGCGGTGCGCGAGCTGGTCGAGAAGAGCGGCATCCCGTTCCTGCCGATGAGCATGGCCAAGGGCCTGCTGCCGGACACCCACCCGCAGTCGGCGGGGGCGGCGCGCTCGATGGTTCTGAAGGACGCCGACGTGGTGGTGCTGGTCGGGGCGCGTCTGAACTGGCTGCTGTCGCACGGCAAGGGCAAGACCTGGGGCGAGCCGGGGTCGAAGACCTTCATCCAGATCGACATCGAGCCGCGCGAGATGGACAGCAACGTGGCGATCGTGGCGCCGCTGGTCGGCGACATCGGGTCCTGCGTGTCGGCCCTGACCGCCGGCATGGCGAAGGGCTGGACGCCTCCGCCGGCGGAGTGGACGGGAGCGGTGTCGGCGCGCAAGGAGGCGAACATCGCCAAGATGGCGCCCAAGCTGATGAGCAACGCCTCGCCGATGAACTTCCACGGGGCGCTGGGCGCGCTGCGCCGGGTGGTGCAGGAGCGCCCCGAGGCGCTGCTGGTGAACGAGGGGGCGAACACGCTGGACCTGGCGCGCGGGATCATCGACATGCACCAGCCGCGCAAGCGCCTGGACGTCGGGACCTGGGGCGTGATGGGCATCGGCATGGGCTTCGCGGTGGCCGCGGCGGTGGAGTCGGGCAAGCCGGTCCTGGCGGTGGAGGGCGACAGCGCCTTCGGCTTCTCGGGCATGGAGGTGGAGACGATCTGCCGGTACAAGCTGCCGGTGTGCATCGTGGTGTTCAACAACAACGGCATCTACAAGGGGACGGACGTGAACCCGACGGGCGGGTCGGACCCGTCGCCGATGGTCTTCGTCCCGGACTCGCGCTACGACAAGATGATGGAGGCCTTCGGCGGCGAGGGCGTCAACGTGACGACGCCGGACGAGCTGTACCGCGCGGTCAGCGCCGCGATGGACAGCGGAAAGCCGACGCTGATCAACGCGGTGATCGACCCCAACGCCGGGTCGGAGAGCGGCAACATCGGCAGCCTCAACCCCACCAGCGCCGTCCGCAAGGGGCCCAAGGCCTGACGGTCGGACGTTACCAAGGACGCCGGTTCTCCGGTTCCAGGCCGGGCGGCCCTGCCAGCGAGGGGTGGGGCCGCCCTTTTCAGACACAGAGCACCACCGGGAGGAACGACGATGGGAAAAGCTCTTGAAGGTGTGCGGGTTCTGGACTTTACCCATGTTCAGTCGGGTCCGACCTGCACCCAGCTTCTGGCGTGGTTCGGCGCCGACGTCATCAAGGTCGAGCGTCCGGGCGAGGGCGACATCACGCGCGGCCAGCTCCGCGACGTGCCCGAGGCCGACAGCCTCTATTTCACCATGCTGAACCACAACAAGCGGTCCATCACGCTGGACACCAAGAACCCGGACGGCAAGCGCGTCCTGGAGGATCTGGTGCGCATCTGCGACGTGATGGTCGAGAATTTCGCCCCCGGCGTGCTCGACCGCATGGGCCTGACCTGGGAGCGCATCCAGGAGCTGAACCCCCGCATCATCGTCGCCTCGGTCAAGGGCTTCGGCCCCGGTCCCTACGAGGACTGCAAGGTCTATGAGAACGTCGCGCAGTGCGCGGGCGGCTCGGCCTCCACGACCGGCTTCGACGACGGCCCGCCGATGGTCACCGGCGCCCAGATCGGCGACAGCGGCACCGGCCTGCACCTGGCGCTGGGCATCGTGACGGCGCTCTACCAGCGCACCCAGACCGGGCGCGGCCAGAAGGTGCTGGCGGCCATGCAGGACGCCGTGCTGAACCTCTGCCGCGTCAAGCTGCGCGACCAGCAGCGGCTGGAGCGCGGCCCGCTGAAGGAATACCCGCAGTACCCGAACGGCGAGTTCGGCGACACCGTGCCGCGCGCCGGCAACGCCTCGGGCGGCGGCCAGCCGGGCTGGATCCTGAAGTGCAAGGGCTGGGAGACCGACCCCAACGCCTACATCTACTTCATCACCCAGGCGCCGGTCTGGGCGAAGATCTGCGACGTCATCGGCAAGCCGGAGTGGGTCACCGATCCGGACTACGCGACGCCCGCCGCGCGCCTGCCGCGCCTGAAGGACATCTTCGCGACCGTCGAAGATTGGACCATGACCAAGACGAAGTTCGAGGTCATGGAGATCCTCAACAAGTACGACATCCCCTGCGGCCCCATCCTGTCGATGAAGGAGCTGGCGGAGGACCAGTCGCTGCGCGAGACCGGCACCATCGTCGAAGTCGATCACCCGACGCGCGGCAAGTACCTGACGGTCGGCAACCCGATCAAGCTGTCGGACAGCCCGACCGAGGTCACCCGCTCCCCGCTGCTGGGCGAGCACACCGACGAGATCCTGCGGGAGGTGCTCGGCTTCGACGAGCGGCGCATCTCCGAGGTCCGCGACAGCGGCGCGCTGGGGCTGGTCGTTCCCCGCATGGCCGCCGAGTAAAGACAGCCGTGGCAGGGGCGTCCCGTCGGGACGCCCGTTCCATGAGAGGCCGGGCCGCCGGCGCACGCCGTCCCGAAGAGCGGGGGCGTGATGGCGGGCCTCCGCCGAGCCACCGGCTCATCCGCGTATTTTTCCAAAGATTCAGCACAGGACGCAGGGTGCCGGCGCGGGACGCGCCAGCGCCGATGCCGGCCTGCGCCCCGCACCCTTCCATTTTAAACACCCGAAGACAGCCATGAACATCCATGAGTATCAGGCCAAGGGCCTGCTGAAGACGTACGGCGTCGCGGTGCCCCGCGGCGGCGTCGCGTTCTCTCCCGAGGAGGCCGAGACCGTCGCCCGCGAGTTGGGCGGCCCGGTGTGGGTCGTGAAGTCGCAGATCCACGCGGGCGGCCGCGGCGCCGGCCGCTTCAAGGACAACCCCGAGGGCAAGGGCGGCGTCCGCGTCGTCAAGTCCGTCGAGGAGGTCGGCAAGAACGCCGGCGAGATGCTGGGCCATGTGCTGGTCACCAAGCAGACCGGTCCGGACGGCCGCGAGGTCAAGCGCCTCTACGTCGAGGAAGGCGCCGACATCAAGCGCGAGCTGTATCTCGGCATGCTCGTCGACCGCGCCACCGGCCGCGTCACCATCATGGCGTCCACCGAAGGCGGCATGGAGATCGAGGAGGTCGCCCACAACACGCCGGAGAAGATCGTCAAGGTCGCCGTCGACCCGGCCACCGGCATCCAGGGCTACCACACCCGCAAGGTCGCCTTCGCGCTCGGCCTCGAAGGCAAGCAGGTCGGGGCGGCGGCGAAGTTCCTGACCGCCATGTACCGCGCCTTCACCGAGTTGGACTGCGCGATCGTCGAGATCAACCCGCTGATCGTCACCGGCGCCGGAGAGATCCTGGCGCTCGACGCCAAGATGGCCTTCGACGACAACGCCCTGTTCCGCCACAAGACCGTGGCCGAACTGCGCGACGTCGCCGAAGAGGACCCGGCGGAAGTCGAGGCCGCCAAGCACGACCTGAACTACGTCAAGCTGGACGGCAACATCGGCTGCATGGTCAACGGCGCCGGTCTGGCGATGGGCACCATGGACATCATCAAGCTGTACGGCGGCGAGCCGGCCAACTTCCTCGATGTCGGCGGCGGCGCCACGAAGGAGCGCGTCACCGCGGCCTTCAAGCTGATCCTCTCCGATCCCAATGTCCGCGGAATCCTGGTCAACATCTTCGGCGGCATCATGCGCTGCGACGTCATCGCCGAAGGCGTGGTCGCGGCCGCCCGCGAGGTGCATCTGCACGTTCCGCTGGTCGTCCGTCTGGAAGGCACGAACGTCGAGCTGGGCAAGAAGATCCTTGCCGAGTCCGGTTTGCCGATCCTGTCGGCCGACAACCTCGCCGACGCCGCCGAAAAGGTGGTCAAGGCCGTGAAGGAGGCCGCGTAAGATGGCTGTTCTCGTCGATAAGAACACGAAGGTGATCTGCCAGGGCTTCACCGGAGCCCAGGGCACCTTCCATTCCGAGCAGGCGATCGCCTACGGCACCAAGATGGTCGGCGGCGTCACCCCGGGCAAGGGCGGCACCAGGCACCTCGACCTGCCGGTCTTCGACACGGTGGCCGACGCGGTCGAGAAGACCGGCGCCAACGCGTCGGTGATCTACGTGCCGCCGCCCTTCGCGGCGGACGCCATCCTGGAGGCGATCGACGCCGAGATCCCGCTGGTGGTGTGCATCACCGAGGGCATCCCGGTGCTCGACATGGTGCGCGTCAAGCGGGCGCTGGGCAACTCCAAGACCCGGCTGATCGGGCCGAACTGCCCGGGCATCATCACGCCCGACGAGTGCAAGATCGGCATCATGCCCGGCCACATCCACAAGCGCGGCAAGATCGGCATCGTCTCGCGCTCGGGCACGCTGACCTACGAGGCGGTGGCGCAGACCACCGCGACGGGGCTCGGCCAGACGACCTGCATCGGCATCGGCGGCGACCCGGTCAACGGGACCAACTTCGTGGACAGCCTGGAGCTGTTCCTGAAGGACCCGGAGACCGAGGGCATCATCATGATCGGTGAGATCGGCGGCGACGCCGAGGTCAAGGGCGCGGAGTTCATCCGCGACTCCGGGACCAGGAAGCCGGTCGTCGGCTTCATCGCCGGGCGCACCGCGCCTCCGGGCCGCCGCATGGGCCATGCCGGCGCGGTGATCTCCGGCGGCAACGACACCGCGGACTTCAAGATCGAGTTCATGAAGTCCGTCGGCATCGCCGTCGCCGACAGCCCCGCGAGCCTGGGTTCCACCATGCTCAAGGTCTTCAAGGGCTGATCCGTTTTCGTCGCTGTGGTGTTCCCCCGAAGTGACTGGCCGCGCCGGCAACGGCGCGGCTTTCTTTTTTGTGTATTTGGCGGGGCGAGTGGCCGTTTCCGCAATGTGGAAAGCCGCCGAAGAGGCATTGCGTCGAGTGGTCAGACCAGTCATCTTGGTCTTGCACAGGGTGCTTCACCCTTTGTATCGGGCGGGTTGTTGCTCTGCATTTATGCGAGCCTCTCGAAATCACTGGCCGTGCTGGAAACAGCACGGCCATTTTTTTCCTTATCTCACGTAAGGCACCGGACAGAACGGCGTTTGGGCGGAAGGGAAGGGCATCGGACCCTGCCGGTCGTCGGGTTTTCGAAGGCCCGAAAATTTTTTGGATGAAAAGCGCGACACGTCAAAAGTTCGTGTTGCCAACAATAATATCTCTGGCATACCATATGCCGTATCTGGAGCGCCAAGAACGCAGGGACGGCGTGACCGGCTCTCCAGCTCATCATTGAACCATGACTCACATCGGCACGGAACAAGGCCGCCCATGACGCGGCGATGCGGACGCTCGTTCAAGCGCCGTCTCGGCCGCCCAAGGGGACCCTCATGCCCGGTATCAAAGCGTCGCAATCCCACGGGAGGGAATGATGGTTGGATCGACAGAATCCCAGAGGCCAGCTTTTAACAGTTCCGGCGGCTCGCAGGCGCCCATCTCCGACGGCGCGCGCTGGATGCAGATCGTCGTCGGCATCGTCTGCATGGTGGCCGCGGCCAACATCCAGTATGCATGGACGCTGTTCGTGCCGGAAATCCAGGCCACCCATGGCTGGACCCGCGCCTCGATCCAGACCGCCTTCACCGTCTTCGTCGTCGTCCAGACCTGGCTGACCCCCATCGAAGGCTACTTCATCGACCGTTACGGCCCCCGCGCCATCGTCGCCTTCGGCGGCGTGATGACCGGCCTCTCCTGGATCATCGACAGCTACGCCGGCTCGCTCGGCATGCTCTATGTCGGTTCGGCCATCGGCGGCATCGGCGTCGGCTGCGTCTACGCCACCTGCGTCAACAGTGCCCTGAAGTGGTTCCCGGACAAGCGCGGCCTCGCCGTCGGCCTGACCGCGGGCGGCTACGGCGCCGGCTCGGCCGTGACGATCCTGCCGATCGCCAACATGATTCACTCCTCGGGCTATCAGGCGACCTTCTTCTGGTTCGGCCTGCTGCAGGGCACGATCATCATCATCGCCGCCTTCTTCCTGCGCGCCCCGCAGAAGGATCAGGTGAAGGCCTCGACCAAGGTCCTGCAGTCCCGCCGCGACTACACGCTGAAGGAAGCGCTGCAGACGCCGGTCTTCTGGGTCATGATGGTCATGTTCATCTGCACCGTGTCCGGCGGTCTGATGGCGGTGGCCCAGCTCGGCGTGATCGCCCACGATCTGGGCGTGAAGGAAGCCCCGATCAGCCTGTTCGGCATCACCATGGCGGCTCTGCCCTTCGCGCTGATGCTCGACCGCGTGATGAACGGCATCTCCCGTCCGCTGTTCGGCTTCGTCTCCGACCACATCGGCCGTGAAGCGACGATGTTCATCGCCTTCACCTTCGAAGGCCTCGGCATCCTGATGCTCAGCCGCTTCGGCCACGACCCGATCATGTTCCTGATCCTGTCGGGTCTGGTGTTCCTGGCCTGGGGCGAAGTGTACAGCCTGTTCAGCGCGACCTCGGCGGACACCTTCGGCACCAAGCATGCGGCGAAGATCTACGGCGTGCTCTACTGCGCCAAGGGCGTCGCGGCCCTGCTGGTCCCGCTGGGCAACCTGCTGATGGAAGCCACCGGCACCTGGGCGACCGTGCTCTACATCTGCGCCACCATGGACCTCATCGCAGCCTTCTGCGCCATCGCGGTCCTGCGGCCCATGCTGCGCAAGCACCATGCCCGCAACGCAGAACTCGCCGCCCAGCAGGGTGCGGGGGGGCTGGCGGTGCAGCCCGGCCACTGATCGGCCCGCAAAGTCGTCTCAGGTTTCGTATCTCGGGCGCTTTATCTCGGAAGACTTCATCTCGGACTATGGCCGCCGCGCGCACCCCGCGCGGCGGCCTTCTTTCATTCCAGGAAGAAGGGACGGTTGTGGCCTTCGCCGGACTGGTTGAAGCGGTCCGACGACCAGAGGCCGTCCGGCTGCCCGTCCTGCGGATCGGCGTTCCACTCGTCGTCCTCCCGCATCAGCAGGGTGAGGCCGTGGCCCATCAGGCCGGCCAGGGCGACGAAGGCGATCATCTGGGATTCGAGCATGGGACGGGCTCCGGGCACTCGGGAGGGGGCTTTGTTTCTTGTTGTGATGCAGCATAGCGGCCCGGCTCAGGCTGCGCAATAGGATTTTGTATACCAGATAATGGATACCAGAGTCGCGCCAATTGCATCCGTGGGGTGGAATTCGCCGTGAATAGCGTTGACGTGGGTGGGGCGGATCGTTCAGCATGGCGACGTTCCAAGGGGAGCCCCATAACACGGGGCTGAGATGATGCCGTAAGGCGCCGAACCCTTTGAACCTGATCCGGGTCGTACCGGCGTAGGGACAGGAACAAACGGGCCACGGTCACGCGCATCCCATCGCGCACCCCTCCATGGGGACCGCTCCGGTCGTCCGTTCTGCCGCTCCGTCACACCCGGGTCTCCAACGATCCTATGTGCGATGGAGATCCACAGCAGATGCCCGACTCACTTCCCCCCGCTTCCCAAAAGCCCGCGCCCTCCGACCATTTCTCGGTGACGACCGGCCCGCTGCCGTCGTCCAGCAAGGTCCATGTGGCGGGGGAGCGCTTCCCCGACCTGCGCGTGGCCATGCGCGACATCCATGTCGGCGGCGGCGAGCCGCCGGTGCGCGTCTACGACACCTCCGGCCCCTACAGCGACCCCGCCGTGCAGACCGACATCCGCCGCGGCCTGGCGGAGCTGCGCCGCTCCTGGATCGAGGCGCGCGGCGACGTGGAGGCCTATGAGGGCCGCGAGGTCCGTCCGGAGGACGACGGGCTGCGCGCCGGCGAGACGCGCGCCGTGCCCGTCTTCGACCGCGCCGGGCGCCGTCCGCTGCGCGGCAAGCCGGGCCGGGCGGTCACGCAGATGGCCTACGCCCGCGCCGGCATCGTCACGCCGGAGATGGAGTACATCGCCGTCCGCGAGAATCTGGGCCGCCAGCGGCTGGCCGAGGCGGCGGCGCGGGACGGCGACGACTTCGGCGCCTCCATCCCCGACCATGTGACCCCGGAGTTCGTCCGCGACGAGGTGGCGCGCGGGCGGGCGATCATCCCGTCCAACATCAACCACCCCGAATCGGAGCCGATGATCATCGGCCGCAACTTTCTCACCAAGATCAACGCGAACATCGGCAACTCCGCCGTCGCCTCCTCGGTGGGGGAGGAGGTGGACAAGATGGTCTGGTCGATCCGCTGGGGCGCGGACACCGTGATGGACCTGTCCACCGGCCGCAACATCCACACCACCCGCGAATGGATCCTGCGCAACAGCCCGGTCCCCATCGGCACCGTGCCGATCTACCAGGCCCTGGAGAAGGTCGGCGGCAAGGCCGAGGACCTGACCTGGGAGATCTTCCGCGACACGCTGATCGAGCAGGCGGAGCAGGGGGTGGATTATTTCACCATCCACGCCGGCATCCGTCTGGCGCACATCCCGCTGACCGCCAAGCGCACCACCGGCATCGTGTCGCGCGGCGGCTCGATCATGGCGAAATGGTGCCTGTCCCACCACCGCGAGAGCTTCCTCTACGAGCGGTTCGAGGAGATCTGCGAGATCATGAAGGCATACGACGTCGCCTTCTCGCTGGGTGACGGGCTGCGCCCCGGCTCCATCGCCGACGCCAACGACGCCGCCCAGTTCGCCGAGCTGGAGACGTTGGGCGAACTGACCAAGATCGCCTGGAAGCACGACGTGCAGGTGATGATCGAGGGGCCGGGCCATGTGCCCATGCACAAGATCAAGGCCAACGTCGACAAGCAGCTGGCGCTGTGCGGCGAGGCGCCCTTCTACACGCTCGGGCCGCTGACCACCGACATCGCCCCGGGCTACGACCACATCACCAGCGCCATCGGCGCCGCCATGATCGGCTGGTTCGGCACGGCGATGCTCTGCTACGTCACGCCGAAGGAGCATCTCGGGCTGCCGGACCGCGACGACGTGAAGGTGGGCGTGGTCACCTACAAGATCGCCGCCCACGCCGCCGACCTCGCCAAGGGCCATCCCGGCGCCCAGGAGCGGGACGACGCCCTGTCGCGCGCCCGCTTCGAGTTCCGCTGGCGCGACCAGTTCCACCTGTCGCTCGACCCGGAGACGGCGGAGCGCTTCCACGACCAGACCCTGCCGGCGGAGGGGGCGAAGGTCGCGCATTTCTGTTCGATGTGCGGGCCGAAGTTCTGCTCGATGAAGATCACGCAGGAGGTGCGGGAATACGCCAACTCCGGCATGGCCGAGATGTCGGAGAGCTTCCGCGCCAAGGGCGGGGAGATCTATCTGGAGGAGGGGCAGGCGGCGGAGTAACAACTGAATCGAAAAGGGGACGCCCTTGCGGGCGCCCCCTCGCTTCGGCTCCTTCCCCGGCGGGGGGTGGGGAAGTGAGCGTCAGGACATGGCCGTCACGCTTTGGCCGTTACGCTTTGGCCGTCACGCGCCGGCCGCCCGGCGCGCCGTGCGATTCGGCGGCCATGCGGTTGCGCATCGGGCGCAGGACGAACAGGGCCAGCACGGCGGCCAGCGCGTTGACCGCGGCCGCCAGCAGGAAGACGGCGTGCCAGCTTCCCGTCGCGTCGGCGATGATGTTGGCGAAGGGGATCAGCAGCGCCGCCGTGCCCTTGGCGGTGTAGAGCAGCCCGGCGTTGCTCGCCGCGAACTTCGAGCCGAAGGTGTCGGCGCAGCAGGCCGGGAACAGGCTGTAGATCTCGCCCCAGGCGAAGAAGACCAGACCGGTCAGCAGCACGAAGGCCACCGGGTCGCGGCCGTAGAGGCTGAGCGCGACGATGCCGACCGCCTCGATGGCGAAGGCGATGAACATGGTGTTCTCGCGCCCGATGTGGTCGGACACCCAGCCGAAGAAGGGGCGGGTCAGCCCGTTCAGCACCCGGTCGATCGACAGGGCGAAGGTCAGGGCGGGCAGGGTCAGTCCGAGGATGCTGACCGGGGCGTGGGCCAGCCCGAAATCCTGGGCGATCGGGCCGAGCTGCGCCGTCGCCATCAGCCCGCCGCCGGCCACCATCACGAACATGGCGTACATGACCCAGAAGACCGGGGTGCGGACCATCTGGCTCGGCGTGTACTGCCGCTGCGCGGGCGGGGCGGCGAAGCCGCCGCGGGCGATGGGAGCGGAGGGCGGCGCCACCAGCAGCCAGGCGAGCGCGAAGACGACCAGCCCCTGGCCCAGCCCGAAGGCCATGAAGGTCGCCTCGTAGCCCGAGGTCTCGATCATCGTGGCGATCGGCACCACCGTCAGGGCGGAGCCGGCGCCGAAGCCCGCCGCGGTGATTCCGGCGGCCAGACCGCGCCGGTCGGGAAACCATTTCAGCGCGTTGCCCACGCAGGTGCCGTAGACGGCGCCCGCCCCGATGCCGCCGATGGCCGCCGCGACGTAGAGCACGAGCAGCGAGTCCGCCACCGCGTTCAGCGCCCAGGAGGCGGCGCAGAGCACCGAGCCGAACAGCACGACGATCCGCGGGCCGAAGCGGTCGACGAACCAGCCCTCGACGGGCACCAGCCATGTTTCGGTGACGATGAAGATGGTGAAGGCCACCTGGATGGCCGCACGGCCCCAGCCGTGCTTGTCGTCGATGGGTTCGACGAAGAGGGTCCACCCGTACTGGAGATTGGCGATCATCGACATGCAGATGACGCCGGCAAGCAACTGCATCCAACGCCCGCCGACTGGCAGGGCGCTCCGCGCACCGGTTTGGCGCATATGGTTCCTCCCGGATGGTCCGCTTTCTCGTTCTTGTCCTGGCGCGCGCGGGGTGCGTTCGGTGCCCGACCGCTTCGCTTTATCCTTCGAACGGGGCAATCCGGTTGCATGCCTGTGGCATGCCAGACGCCATATTCGTGATGCCTTGACGGTGAGTGTGGCGGATAATCCGTGGAGTCATCAACAAATTTTCGTGAGCGGGCGCCGCCCTGGCCATAAGTGATATATTAAGTTGGCCGGCGGCGCCCGCCCCGGCCTCAGATGTCGCTCACAGGACCAGAACCGCCCGGAAGTCGTTGACGTTGGTCAGGGTCGGCCCGGTCACCAGCAGGTCGCCGAGCGCGCTGAAGAAGCTGTAGCCGTCGTTGTCGGCCAGCCGCTCCTTGGCGTTGACGCCGGCCTCGGCGGCGCGGGCCAGCGTGTCGGGGGCGAGCAGGGCGCCGGCGTTGTCCTCCGTCCCGTCGATGCCGTCGGTGTCGGCGGCCAGCGCGTGGACGCCCTTCATCCCGTCCAGCGCCACGGTCAGGGCCAGCAGGAATTCGGCGTTGCGGCCGCCGCGACCCTTGCCGCGCACGGTCACCGTGGTCTCGCCGCCGGACAGCAGGACGCAGGGCTTGGCCGCCGGCTGGTCATGCTCGACGATCTGGCGGGCGATGCCGGCATGGACGAGCGCGACCTCCCGCGACTCGCCCTCCAGCGCGTTGCCGAGGATGACCGGGGTGACGCCGGCCTTGCGGGCGACCTCCGCCGCGCGCTCCAGCGCCATCTGCGGGGTGGCGACGAGGATCGTGCTGACGCGCTCCAGCCGCGGGTCGCCGGGCTTCGGGCTCTCGTCGCGCCCGGCCAGCAGATGGTCCATGACCGGCTGCGGCGGGGTGATGCCGTACTTCTCCAGCACGGCCAGAGCGTCGGCGTAGCTGGTCGGGTCCGGCACGGTGGGACCGGAGGCGATCACCGACAGGTCGTCGCCCGGCACGTCGGATATGACCAGCGAGACCACCCGCGCCTTGGTCGCCGCGGCCAGCCGCCCGCCCTTGATGGCGGACAGGTGCTTGCGCACGCAGTTCATCTCGGTGATGTTCGCGCCGGAGCGGAGCAGCGCCTTGGACACCGCCTGCTTGTCGGCCATGCTGATGCCCGGCGCCGGCAGGGCGAGCAGGGCGGAGCCGCCGCCGGAGATCAGGCAGAGCATCAGGTCGTCGGGGCCGAGCGACGCGGCGATGTCGAGGATGCGGCGGGCGGCCTGCTGCCCGGCCTCGTCGGGCACGGGGTGCGACGCCTCGACCACCTCGATCCGCTCGCAGGGCACGTTGTGGCCGTAGCGGGTGACGACCAGACCGGACAGCGGCCCTTTCCAGTGATCCTCCACCGCCTTCGCCATGGAGGCCGCGGCCTTGCCGGCACCGACGACGACCGTTCGGCCCTTCGGCGGTTCCGGAAGATGCGGCGGCACGCACAGCGCCGGCTGCGCCGAGGCGACGGCGGCGCGGAACATGTCGGTCAGGAGCGCGCGGGGATCGGTGGTCGTCATGGTCTGGTTCTGTCCCTTCCCTGAGCCGCGCCGTTCACCGGCGCCGGTCCTCATGTGCTGGGAATGCTAACGGATTTGGCGCGGGGGGCAATGGTTACCCTCTCCCCTCCGGGGAGAGGGGAGGGCGAGGGGATGTGCGAGGTGATGCGTCCGGCAAAAGCGCACCCCCCTCACCCCAACCCTCTCCCCGCTTTCGGCGGACCAGAGGTCCGCCTTTCGCGTCAGCGCAGACTTCGTCTGCGCGTGAGCGGAGGGGAGAGGGGGCAGGCATGCCGGCTTCACTCCGCGGGTTCGGTCACGCGGTGGTTCTGGCCGATCTCGTGGTTGGCGAGCAGTTCCAGCGCGCGGACCATGCCGGAGTGGTCCCAGGCCTTGCCGCCCTGGGCGGCGCAGGCGTTGAACAGCTCCTGGCAGGTCGCCGTGTTGGGCAGCGACACGCCGAGCGCGCGGGCGCCGGACAGGGCGAGGTTCAGGTCCTTCTGGTGCAGCTCGATGCGGAAGCCCGGATCGAAGGTGCGCTTGACCATGCGCTCGCCATGCACCTCCAGAATGCGCGAGGAGGCGAAGCCGCCCATCAGGGCCTGACGGACCTTCGCCGGGTCGGCGCCGGCCTTGGACGCGAACAGCAGCGCTTCGCCCACCGCCTCGATGGTCAGGGCGACGACGATCTGGTTGGCGACCTTCGTCGTCTGGCCGTCGCCGTTGCCGCCGACCAGAGTGATGTTCTTACCCATCTTCTCGAACAGCGGCTTCACCGTCTCGAAGGCCTTGTCCGGACCGCCGACCATGATGGTCAGCGAGGCGGCCTTGGCGCCGACTTCGCCGCCGGACACCGGGGCGTCGAGATAGTCGCAGCCCAGCTCGTTGATGCGCTGGGCGAAGACCTTCGTCTCGATCGGGGAGATGGACGACATGTCCACCACGATCTTGCCGGCGGACAGGCCCTCGGCGACGCCGTCCGGGCCGAACAGGGCGGCCTGCACATGGGGGGTGTCGGGGACCATCGTGAAGACGATGTCGGCCTTCTGCGCCACCTCGCGGCTGGAGCCGCAGGCCGTGGCGCCCTTGGCCAGCAGGTCTTCCGGGGCCGGGTTGATGTCGTAGACGAACAGGGTGTGGCCGGCGTCGGCCAGATGACCGGCCATGGGGCGGCCCATGATGCCGAGACCGATGAATCCAACGTTCATGGCTGTGTCCTCAAATCTTCTGTGTTCGGGCGGTCGAAAAGGGGTGGGCGATCAGGCGGTGGCCATCAGGCGGCGGCCATCAGGCGGCGACGGTCTCGCCGGGGGTGGCGGCGCGCATCCAGCCCAGCCCTTCGCTGGTCCCCTTGGCCGGCTTGTACTCGCAGCCGACCCAGCCGTCGTAGCCGATCCGGTCGAGCGCCGCGAAGACGAAGGGGTAGTTGATCTCGCCGGTGCCCGGCTCGTTGCGGCCCGGGTTGTCGGCGATCTGGACATGCGCGATCTTCGGCAGCAGGCGCTGGATGGTCGGGACGAGGTCGCCCTCCATGATCTGCATGTGGTAGACGTCGTACTGGATGAAGAGATTGTCGGAGCCGACAGCCTCCAGGATCCGTTCCGCCTGCGCGGTGTTGGTCAGGTGGAAGCCCGGAATGTCGCGGGTGTTGATCGGCTCGATCAGGAAGCGGATGCCGGCCTGCTTCAGCGCCTTGGCGGCGAAGGACAGGTTGTCGACGAAGGTGCGCTCCAGCGCGTCCGCCGCCACGCCCGCCGGGGCCTTGCCGGCGAGGCAGTTGATTTGCTTGCAGCCCAGCGCCGTGGCGTATTCGATGGCGCGGCCGACCCCGTCCTGGAATTCGCCCACGCGGTCCGGCAGGACGGCGATGCCGCGCTCGCCCGCGTCCCAGTCGCCCGCCGGCAGATTGTGCAGGACCTGGGTCAGCCGGTTGGCGGCCAGCCGCTCGACCAGCGCCTCCTTCTCGAAGGCATAGGGGAACAGGTACTCGACCCCGGTGAAGCCGTCCTTCGCCGCCGCGGCGAAGCGGTCGAGGAAGGGCAGCTCGTTGTAGAGCATCGTCAGGTTGGCGGCGAACTTGGGCATGTCTCTCTCCCGGATGTTCGTTTCGGGCTTGGCCGTTTGGCTCAGGATCGGGGACGGCGGGGAAAGGCGTCAACGCGGGGGTGGCGCTTTTTCACCCTGCGGAACTGTGGATCTGGCGGAGCCGCTCGCCCCCACCCTGACCCTCCCCCGCTGGGCGGGGAAGGGGATTGGGGCAACCGGCTGCCGATCAGACCCGCACCAGCTCCGGCTCGTCCGCAGGCACGTCCAGCACCTCCTCGAACTCGGTGATGTTGTTGATCTCCGTGCCCATGGCGATGTTGGTGACGCGCTCCAGGATGACCTCGACGACCACCGGGACCTGGAATTCGTCCATCCACTGTTGCGCCTGGGCGAAGGCGGATTGCAGGTTGTCCGGGTCGGTGACGCGGATGGCCTTGCAGCCGAGACCCTCGGCCACCGCGACGTGGTCGACGCCGTAGACGCCGATCTCCGGGGCGTTGATGTTCTCGAAGGAGAGCTGGACCTGGAAGTCCATCTGGAAGGCGCGCTGCGCCTGCCGGATCAGCCCGAGATAGCTGTTGTTCACCAGCACGTGGATGTAGGGCAGCTTGAACTGCGCGCCCACCGCCAGCTCCTCGATCAGGAACTGGAAGTCGTAGTCGCCGGACAGAGCGACGATCTTGCGCTTCGGATCGGCCACCCGCACGCCGAGCGCCGCCGGCAGGGTCCAGCCGAGCGGGCCGGCCTGACCGCAGTTGATCCAATGGCGCGGCTTGTAGACGTGCAGGAACTGCGCGCCGGCGATCTGCGACAGGCCGATGGTCGAGACGTAGCAGACGTCCTCGCCGAAGGCGCTGTTCATCTCCTGATAGACGCGCTGCGGCTTGATCGGCACGTTGGCGAAATCGGACTTGCGCAGCATGGAGCGCTTGCGGACCTGGCAGGTCTTCACCCACTCCGACCAGTCGCGCAGCTTGCCGGCGGCCTTCCACTCCTTCGCCACCTCGATGAAGAGGTCGAGCGCCGCCCCGGCGTCGGACACGATGCCCAGGTCCGGCGCGAAGACGCGGCCGATCTGGGTCGGCTCGATGTCCACATGCACGAACTTGCGGCCCTTGGTGTAGACGTCGACCGAGCCGGTGTGGCGGTTGGCCCAGCGGTTGCCGATGCCCAGCACGAAGTCGGACGCCAGCATGGCGGCGTTGCCGTAGCGGTGGGCGGTCTGCAGACCGACCATGCCGGCCATCAGCGGATGGTCGTCCGGAATGGCGCCCCAGGCCATCAGGGTCGGGATGACCGGCAGGCCGGCGATCTCGGCGAACTCGACCAGACGGTCGCTGGCGTCGGCGTTGATGATGCCGCCGCCGGCCACCAGCAGCGGACGCTCCGCCGCGTTCAGCATGGCCAGCGCCTTCTCCACCTGGGCGCGGCTCGCCGCCGGCTTGTAGGTGGGCAGGGGCTGGTAGGAGTCGGGATCGAACTCGATCTCCGCCATCTGCACGTCGATCGGCAGGTCGAGCAGCACCGGGCCGGGCCGGCCGGAGCGCATCAGGTGGAAGGCCTGCTGGAAGGCGTAGGGAACCTGCCCCGGCTCCAGCACGGTGACCGCCCACTTGGCGACCGGCTTGGCGATGGACGGGATGTCCACGGCCTGGAAATCCTCCTTGTGCAGGCGGGCGCGCGGCGCCTGGCCGGTGATGCACAGGATCGGAATGGAGTCGGCGGAGGCCGAATAGAGGCCCGTGATCATGTCGGTGCCGGCGGGGCCGGAGGTGCCGATGCAGACGCCGATGTTGCCGGCCTTGGCGCGCGTGTAGCCCTCGGCCATATGCGACGCGCCCTCGACATGGCGCGCAAGAACGTGGCCGATGCGGCCGTTGCGTTGCAGCGCCGCGTAGAACGGATTGATGGCCGCTCCGGGGACGCCAAAGCAAACGGACACGCCTTCTTTTTCCAGGACATGCACCGCCGCTTCAATCGCCATCATCCTAGCCATGGCTTGGTCTCCTCCCTCGCGTAACGGGTCGCGGTTGCGTTGGATTGAGCTTTCATCAGCGGGGCGGCTATTGGCAAAGTGTTGGCGAATCCTTTCCGCGTGATGGAAATCGCGCCGAACGGGGCAGTCCTTCACGGCAAGGCCAGAGATTATGCTGCACTTGCACAGTCCCGATGGCGCTGTCATCGTGAGCGGATGATGGCGATCCCGAGTCCCCGCCTGTTGGCGATCACGGACCGGCGGCAGGCGGCGCAGCCCCTGCCGGATCTGGCGGCGCGCCTGTTCGCCGGCGGCCTGCGCTGGCTGTCGCTGCGCGAAAAGGATCTGGACGGAACCCGGCAGATCGCCCTGGCCCACACGCTGGTCGAACGGGCGCGGCCCTGGGGCGCGCTGGTCACGCTGCACGGCGACCCCGATCTCGCGCTGGCCGCCGGGACGGACGGGGTTCATCTGCCGGAGGGGGCCGACGTGGCGGCGGCTCGGCAGCGGCTCGGCCCCGGCGCGCTGGTCGGTCTTTCGGCGCATGACGCGGAGGGGATTCGCCGCGCCGCGGCGGGCGGGGCCGATTACGTCACGCTGTCGCCCGTTTTTCCGTCGCCGAGCAAGCCGGGCTACGGTCCGCCGCTCGGGGCGGAGGGGCTGAGACGCTTGGCCGCGGACGCTCCCTTGCCCATCATCGCGCTCGGCGGCGTGGAGTCGGGTAACATCGGTGACTGTCTGGCCGCGGGAGCCGCCGGAGTGGCGGTCATGGGCACGGTGATGCGGACTCCGGACAGCCTGCCCGATCTGCTCAAGGCCTTGAAAGGCCGACAACCGTAAGGACGAGGGGCGGGCGGAACCACCCTATCCTTATCGTGGTCCTGGACTTTTCAGCCCGAAATGTGCATCTGGTATCTCATATACGAAAACGATGCGATGCCTTTCGCACGACCGGGCCGGCGCACACTGGGGTGCTTCCGGACGGCCAGCATTGAGGAACGGTGCCGACCATGAACCCTCCGCCGATCAACGTCCAGCCGCTCGACACCGGAACGACCTTCCGCAGCCAGGCGTACCACGCGTTGAAGCAAGCCATCTCGCAAATGGACATCTACGACCATAACGACGAGATCCGGCTTGAGGAGCGGCAGCTCAGCGAGTTGCTGGGCGTCAGCCGGACGCCGATCCGCGAGGCGCTGACCCTGCTGGAGCAGGAGGGGTTCATCCGCCTCCAGCCGCGCCGGGGCATCTTCGTCATCCGCAAGACCAAGGCCGAGATCGTCGAGATGATCCAGGTCTGGGCGGCGCTGGAAAGCATGGCCGGGCGGATGGTCGCCACGCAGGCCACCGACGAGGACATCCGCACCCTGTGGGATCTCTTCCGCAACTTCGAGATGCGGAACCCCAAGGAGCATGTCAACGAATACTCCGACGCTAACATCGCCTTCCACAAGAGCATCATCCGGCTCAGCGGCTCCAAGCTGATCCAGGAGATGACCGACAACCTGTTCATCCACATCCGCGCCATCCGCAAGCTGACCATCGGCCAGGACAACCGGGCGGAGCGGTCGATCAACGACCACAAGGAAATCATCAAGGCCCTGGAACGCCGCGACGTCGATCAGGCCGAACACCTGATCCGCGACCACACGCTCGGTCTGGCGGCGCACGTCGAGAAGCATTGCGACTTCCTGGAGTGAGGGGCGACTTCCTGGAGTGAGGGTGCCCCGCCCCCGGTGAGGGGGGAAGGGCACGGACACGGGGGTCAGGCCGGCTCGTGGAGCTGCGCGGTCGTCACGCTGTTCAGCCCGTTCGCGGTGATCGTGACCACGCGCAGGCTGTTGGTGGTGCCGGGCGTTCCGAAGGGGACGCCCGCTGTCACGATCAGGGACTGGCCGGGGGCGCCGATGCCCTCCTGGGCGGCGACGAGGCTGGCCCGCTCGACCATTTCCGCGAAATTCGCCACGTCGGCGGTCCAGACCGGATGGACCCCCCAGGCCAGCGACAGCAGCCGGGCGGTCCCGCGTTCGGCGCTGAGGCCGAGGATCGGCACGGTCGGCCGCTCGCGCGAGGCGCGCCGCGCGGTGGAGCCGGTGCTGGTGAAGGTGGCGATGCCGGCGGCCGAGATGGTCTCGGCGATCTGGCGCGCCGCGGCGGACAGGGCGTCCGGGGTGGTCGCCTCCGGGCTCGGATGCTCGGAGTCCATGATGCGGCGGTAGAGCGGATCGCGCTCCACCCGGCGGATGATGCGGTCCATCATCGCCACGGCCTCCACCGGGTGCTTGCCCGACGCGGATTCCGCCGACAGCATCACGGCGTCAGACCCGTCATAGACGGCGGTCGCCACGTCCGACGCCTCGGCGCGCGTCGGCGTCGGCTCGGTGATCATGGATTCCAGCATCTGGGTGGCGACGATCACCGGCTTTCCGGCGGCGCGGCTCAGACGGATCATCCGCTTCTGCAAGCCGGGCACGTCCTCCGGCGGCAGTTCCACGCCGAGGTCGCCGCGGGCCACCATCACCGCGTCCGACAGGGCGATGATCTCCTCCAGCCGGGGCAGGGCGGCGGGCTTCTCCACCTTGGTCATGATGTGGGCGCGGTCGCCGATCAGGGCGCGCGCCTCCAGGATGTCCTCGGGCCGCTGCACGAAGCTGAGGCCGATCCAGTCCACGCCCAGCGTCAGGCCGAACTGCAGGTCGCTGCGGTCCTTTTCCGACAGGGCGCTGAGGGCCAGCGTGGTGCCGGGGACGTTCATGCCCTTGCGGTCGGACAGCGTGCCGCCGACCATGACCTCGGTCTCGGCGTGGTCGGGGCCGCAGCTCAGCACGCGCAGGCGCATGCGCCCGTCGTTCAGCAGAAGCTCGTGGCCCGGCTCCAGGCTGGCGAAGATCTCCGGATGCGGGACGCAGACGCGGGTGCGGTCGCCCGGCGTGGGATCGAGGTCGAGGCGGAAGCGGTCGCCGCCGGCCAGGATCACCGCCACCTCCTTGAAGGTGCCGACGCGCAGCTTCGGACCCTGAAGATCGAGAAGCACGCCGATGGGGCGCCCGACCGTCTCCTCGACCGCGCGGATCTGGCGGTAGCGTTCGGCGTGGTCGCGCTGCGTGCCGTGGCTGGCGTTCAGGCGGAAGACATCCACGCCGGCCTCGGCGAGGGCGAAAATCTGGCTGTAGGTCGAGCTGGCCGGCCCCAGAGTGGCGACGATCTTGGTGCTGCGGTTGCGCTGCATGGCGCGGGCCTCCTGAGAGGGCGATGACTAGACAATGACTGGGTGGTGCTGGGGCGATGCTGCGACCGGGGCGGGGCGGGGGTCAAACCGGCGCTATGGCTTTTCCACATAGCGGGAAGTCACACGGTTGGTTTGACCGGGGGTGAGCCGCGGGCGGACACTGGACGCCCGCGATCAGCCAGGACGATGCCATGAACACGCCTGTCGAGCCGCTTTCCGCCGCCAGCCTGATCCTTCTGCGCGACAGCGTGGACGGGCTGGAGGTCTTCATGATCCAGCGCCACCGCGACCTTCGCTTCGCGCCCGGCGCCACGGTGTTTCCCGGCGGCCGGCTGGACGCGGAGGACAGCGAGCTGCCCTGGCGGGACCTGTCCCTGCCGCTGACCGACGACATGCCGCAGCGGATGGCTGCGATCCGCGAGGCGTTCGAGGAGTGCGGCCTCCTGCTGGCCGGCGGCACGGTGGACGCCGCCCTTCTCGACGGGCTGCGCAGCGCGTCGGGCGGGACCTTCCTGGGCCGGCTGCTGGCGGCGGGGCTGGAGCCGGACGTCGCGGCGCTGGTGCCCTTCGCCCGCTGGCTCACGCCGGAGAGCGTGTGGCGGCGCTACGACACCCTGTTCTTCCTCGCCAAAGCCCCGCCGCGACAGACCGCGGTGGTCGATGGGGTGGAAGCGGTCGCCGGATTCTGGGGCACGCCGGAGGCCATCCTGGCCGAAGCGGAGGCGGAACGGCTGTCGCTGGTCTTCGCCACCCGCATGAACCTGCTGCGTCTCGCCGGCTGCCGCACGGTGCGCCACGCGATGGAGGAGGCCGCGCGCTTCCACCCCCTGACGCCCATCCTGCCCCGTCCCGCCGACACCCCCGAGGGGCCGGCGCTGTGCATCCCGGACGGGCTTGGCTACCCCCTGACCCAGGTCCCGCTGGAGCAGGCGCGGCTGGGCTGATCGCCTGGGGCCGTCGCGCATTCCCAACCCGAATTTCCGGGCAACAATTCGCCTAAAATTCCGCTATGCGGAATTTCCCGTGCCTTTTTTCACCGCCGAAGCGTTATCGTCGCAAATGCGACTATTTGTGCATTGCACTCAGTTCGTAAAGTGGCATTATAAGGAAATAAGATATCGGTTTGACCGGAGAAATTTTCCGTTCATGTCCACAGGGTGCCTGAACACCACGCCGACGCGAGGATAGGTCCATGCTCCACCAGTCCATCATCCAAGGCTCCACCGACGCCAGCGGCGCCATCGCCGTCGGTGCCGCCGTGGTTGCCGGGCACGCGGCTCTGCCGGCGGCCACTGGACAGCGGGCCACTGGACAACGGTGGGTCTACGCCTTCGGCGGCGGCGGTGCGGAGGGGCATGGCGGCATGCTGGCGGAGTTGGGCGGCAAGGGCGCCGGGCTGGCCGAGATGGCCCGGCTGGGCGTGCCGGTGCCTCCGGGCTTCACCATCGTGGCGGAGGCCAGCCGCCGGCACCGCGCCGGACAGGGCGGTTTCCCCAGCGGGCTGACGGCCCAGGTGGAGGAGGCGCTGACCCGGCTGGAAAGCGTCGCGGGCGCGCGCTTCGGCGGGTCGGTGAACCCGCTGCTGGTGTCCGTGCGGTCCGGCGCACGGGCCTCGATGCCCGGCATGATGGACACCATCCTGAATCTCGGCCTGACCGACGCGACGGTGAAGGGGCTGGCGGCGCGCAGCGGCGACGCCCGTTTCGCCTACGACTGCTACCGCCGCCTGATCCAGACCTACGGCTCGGTGGTGCAGGGGGTCGGCGCCCACGTCTTCGACGCGGCGCTCGACGCCTACAAGGAGACGCGCGGGCTGGCCCGCGACGCCGACCTGAACGCCGCCGACTGGCGCGCCGTGGCCGCCGCCTACCGTGAGGTGATCGAGCGCGAGGCGGGCGAGCCCTTCCCGCAGGACGCGCGGACCCAGCTCTTCGCCGCCATCGGGGCGATCTTCCGCTCCTGGAGCAACGCCCGCGCGGTGGCCTTCCGGGCGGTGCACGGCATCCCCGACGACTGGGGCACCGCGGCGACCGTGCAGGCGATGGTGTTCGGCAACCGCGGCAGCGCCTCCGGCACCGGCGTCGCCCACAGCCGCGACCCGTCCACCGGCGAGGCCGTGCTGTGCGGCGAGTTCCTGGCCGACGCGCAGGGCGAGGACATCGTGTCGGGGCTGCGCACGCCGGGGCCGCTGGCTGGCGCCGACGCCTCCCTGGAATCGGTCGCCCCCGAGGCCTTCGCCGAGCTGGGCGGCATCGCCGACCGGCTGGAGCGCCATTTCGGCGACATGCAGGAGATCGAATTCACCGTCCAGCAGGGGCGCCTGTTCATCCTGCAGTCGCGCGCCGGCAAGCGGACCCCGGAGGCGGGCGTGCGGATCGCCACGGAGATGGCGCAGGCCGGCATCATCACGCGGGCCGAGGCGGTGCGGCGCGCCGACCTGCCGGCGCTGGCGGACAGCCTGCGTCCCATTCCCCATCCGGACGCCCCCCGCGAGGTGATCGCCCGCGGCCTGCCGGCGTCCTCCGGCGCGGCGACGGGCGCCGCCGTCTTCACGTCGGACGAGGCGGTCCGGCTGGCGGCGGAGGGCGTGGCGGTGGTTCTGTGCCGGCCCGAAACCTCCCCCCACGACGTGCATGGCATGCAGGTGGCCTGCGCCGTGGTGACGGCCCGCGGCGGAGCGACCAGCCACGCCGCCACCGTCGCCCGCGCCATGGGGCTGCCCTGCGTCACCGGAGCCCGGATGCTGCGCGTCGATCCGGCGGCCGGCGTGATGACCGTCGGCGAGGTGACCGTCCGGGCCGGTGAGATCATCACCGTGGACGGCGGGGCCGGCCATGTGATCCTGGGCAGCGTGCCGATGATCCGCCCCGAACCGCCGGAAGCCGTGGCGCTGCTGCTGCGCTGGGCGGAGGACGCCGGCGAGTGATGGTTGGTCGGTCATGAAAAAGGCCCGCTGTCCGATGGGACGGCGGGCCTTTTCTCTGCGGTGTGGGCGACCCGGTCAGTGGGCGTAGACCGGGGTTTCCTGCGCCGGCGGCTGGGTGTGGGCGACCATCTCGGTGAGCTGGAGCTTGGTGAAGTCGCGGGCGCTGACGACGCCGACCAGCGTGGAGCCGTCGAGCACCGGCAGGTGGCGGATGTGGTGGCGGTCCATCAGTTCCAGCGCGTGGACGAGGCTGTCGTCGGGCGAGCAGGTCTGGGGCGCGCGCGACATCAGCATGAAGACCGGCGTCTTCAGGACGGAAGCGCCGCGCTCCAGCAGCGCGTAGACGACGTCGCGTTCCGACAGCATGCCGGCCACGGCGTTGCCCTCCGTCCGGCAGACGTCCTTGACCACCAGGGCGCTGATGTTTTCCGACCGCATCAGCCGGATCGCCTCCTCGATGGTTTCGCCGGAACGGACGGTGACGACGCGGGATTCCTTGGTCCGAAGAATGTCGGCGACTTTCATGGCGAGCCCTCCACCAGACAGCGGGTTGCGTAAGCGCGCCCTGCACGGAGACCCCCGCGGGGGACCGGAGCTTGACCGGCGGGACCGCGTCGGGCCGGTCGAAGGCCGTCGGCGGCACCTGGGCATCGGGCAGTGGCAGGCGATGGATATTTGGTATACCAGATGCCAGAGTCCGTCAATAGCTAATATGGCAAACAATCAGCAGAGTCGCGTTTTTGTGAGGGGGCGGCGATGCCTTCTCCGCCAAGCCTATGGCGATTGTCAGGGTGCCCACAACGATCGCTGGCATGCCAAATACGAAGAGTGACTGGAGGGTGGGTGTCCGATGGTTGCCATGGTGCTGCTGATGGTCGCGGCGTTCGCATCCGGTGTTCTCAACGCCGTCGCCGGAGGTGGGGCCTTCATCACCTTTCCGGCGCTGCTGTTCGCCGGGGTGCCGCCGGTCAGCGCCAACGTGTCGAGCACCGTCGCTCTGTTCCCCGGCCAGATGGCCAGCGCCTGGGCCTACCGCAACGAGATCCGGGGGGTGACGGAGGTCAGCGTCACCGCCTTTTCCGTGGTCAGCCTCGTCGGCGGGGTGGTCGGGGCCATTCTTCTGCTGACCACGCCGGACCGCGCCTTTGCCGGGCTGGTGCCCTGGCTGCTGCTGTTCGCGACGGCGGTCTTCGCGGTCGGCAGCTTCATGCCGGCGCTGGCCGCCCGGCTGCGGCTGGGGGGGCGCTCCGTTCTGGTCGTCCAGTTCGTCATCGCCATCTACGGCGGCTATTTCGGCGGTGGGATCGGCTTCCTGATGCTGGCGGCGCTGACCCTGTTCGGCCTGCGCGACATCCACGCCATGAACGGGCTGCGCATCCTGCTGGCCGCGCTGATGAACGGCGCGGCGGTGGCGGCCTTCTGCCTGTCCGACGCGGTGTCCTGGCCGGAAACCGCCGTCATGGCGGTGTCGGCCATCGTCGGCGGCTACGCCGGTGCCCACGCCGCGAAACGGGTCAGCCGCGACGTGATGAAGTGGGTGGTGGTGTCGATCGGCGTGGGGCTGACCCTGTACTTCTTCATCAAAGGCGCCGGAGCCTGAGGGCGCCCCACGCCGGCTCCGGTCAGGGCTGACTGGGAACGGTGCCGGGAACGGTGATGGGGCGCAGCCCCTTGGCGTAGCTCTTCCACCGCTCCTGGTAGACGGCGGCGGGGGCGCGCATGCGTTCCACATCCTCGTCCGACAGCGTGCGCACCACCTTGCCCGGCGCGCCGAGCACCAGGGACCGGTCGGGGATCTCCTTGCCCTCGGCGATGAAGGCGTGGGCGCCGATCAGGCAGTCGCGGCCGATGCGGGCGCCGTTGAGGACGGTGGCGCCGATGCCGATCAGGCTGCCGTCGCCCACGGTGCAGCCGTGCACCATCGCCAGATGGCCGATGGTCACGTTCTTCCCGATGAGCAGAGGAAAGCCGGGATCGACGTGGAGGACGGCGTTGTCCTGGACGTTGCTGCCGGCGCCGATGTGGATGCGCTCCTCCTCGGCGCGCATGACCGCGCCCCACCAGACGGACACGTCCTCCTCCAGCAGGATGTCGCCGACCACGGTGGCGCTGGGGGCCACCCAGCACTGGGGCGACAGTTGCGGGACCTTGTCGTTGAAGGCGTAGATCACCCGTTCCTCCTTCATTCTTCGTGCAAGCATCCTAACGCAGAATGGACCGGCGGCGTGCGAATGCTGCACTGCGCTATACCCATAAGAAAATTGCGTGATATGATGGGTGCGCCTGGTTCCCGACCCGTGTGAGGATTCCCATGCCGCTCTATTCCTACCACTGCACCGCCTGCGACCACGACTTTGAAGCGCTGGTGCGCTCGTCGGACACGCCCGTCTGCGCCTCCTGCGGGTCGGCGGCGCTGGAGCGGAAGGTGGCGCGCATCGCGCCGGACACCAAGGCCGACAAGTTCCTGAACACGGCCCGCCGCGCCGCCGCCGCGGAGGGCCATTTCAGCAACTACAGCAAGGCGGAGCGCTCGCGCATCTGACGCGCGGCGATCAGCTTCCGTCCGGTATCCCGTACTTGCGCAGCTTGTTCGCGATCATCGTGTGCGAGGTGTGGAGCCGGGCGGCCAGCTTGCGGCTGGACGGGTAGCGCGGGTAGAGGCGGCGGAGCAGGCCGCGCTCGAAGGCCGCCGCCGCCTCGTCCCAGCTCGACGGCTCGGCGGGCTCGCCGCCGGTCTCGGCGTCCATGCGCGCACCGGCCAGTTCCAGGTCGGCGGCGTCGAGATAGGCGCCGTCGCTCATCGTCACCGCGCGGAAGATGACGTTCTCCAGCTGGCGGACGTTGCCCGGCCAGGGGTTGGCGAGCAGGGCGGCGCTGGCCGCGACGGTCAGCCGGCAGGGTGGCCGGCGGGCCTGGGCGCAGGCGCGGGCGATGAAGTGCCGGGCGAGCAGGAGGATGTCGTCGCCGCGCTCGCGCAGAGCCGGGACCTGGAGCGACAGCACGTTCAGCCGGTAGAACAGATCCTCGCGGAAGCTGTGCCCGGCGACCATGGCGTCGAGGTCGCGGTGGGTGGCGCTGACCACGCGCACATCCACCGTCTGCTCGCGGTCGCCGCCGACGCGGCGGAACCGCCCGTCGTTGAGGAAGCGCAGCAGCTTGGCCTGGAGATAGGGCGACATCTCACCGATCTCGTCGAGGAAGACGGTGCCTCCATGGGCCAGTTCCAGCAGGCCGGGCTTGCCGCCGCGCTGCGCCCCGGTGAAGGAGCCGGGGGCGTAGCCGAACAGCTCGCTCTCCGCCAGACTCTCCGGCACGGCGGCGCAGTTCAGCGCCAGGAATGGCTTGTCGCGGCGCGGGCTGGCGCGGTGGCAGGCGTGGGCGATCAGTTCCTTGCCGGTGCCCGTCTCGCCCAGGATCAGCAGCGGCGCGTCGACCGCCGCGACCCGCGCCGCCCGCGCCTTCAGCGCGCGGATCGGGGCGGACTCGCCCAGGATGCGGTCGAAGCCGCCCTCGTCGAAGTTCTGAAGGGCGTTCAGCCGCTCGCCCAGCCGGCTCGGCGCGAAGAGGGTGACCACGCCGCCGGCGGGACGCCCGTCCTCGACGATGGGGGTGGCGTCCAGCAGGAAGGGCTGGCCGTTCAGCGTGACCTCCTGCCCGGCGGCGAGGCGGAAGCCGTTGTCCACCAGCAGGTCGGACAGCTCCGCGTCGCCGAACAGCCGGCCGAAATCGGCGCCGCTCAGAGCGGCCTCGCTGCGCCCGGCGACCGTCGCGGCGGCGGCGTTGGCGACCACGATGCGGCCCGCGCGGTCCACCGCCAGAACCGGGTCGGGCAGGGCGGCCAGCAGCGCGTCCAGATGCAGACGCCGCCGCGTGCCGGGCAGGATGTCGATGGGGGTGACGGACTCCACGCCCAGCACGGCGCGCAGGGCGGCGTCCAGCGCGCCGAAGCCCGGCACGTCCAGTTCCGGCGCGTCGATGTGGATGTGCGGCGGGTCCACCTCGACCGCCACGACGTTCAGGCGCCGCTTGGCAAGGACGGCCAGGATTTCGTGGGCGATGCCGACCCGGTCGGCGAACAGGACGTCGATGCGCATGGCTCTCCCCGGTGGAGGGATCGAGAGTACCACGACGGGCGTATCTGTAAACATCCATGTACGCTGTAACGATTTCTGTACGACGAAACCAAGAGGCTGTTTTGAACGTGATTTTCTAGCGGTCCTGCGGCGTTGCTCCGGCGCTGTGTAACGAATTGTGTACGGCATCCGTCCGGCGCGCAACCGGGCGCCCCAGCAATTCCGCGGTGTCCGGCACTTGGCATCCGGTTTGCGAATGGGATGGGGACAAATCCGTGATCTCGGGAGCCTTCACATGCGCGTCATCGTCCTCGGCAGCGGCGTCATCGGCGTTTCCACCGCCTATTTCCTGGCGAAGGCCGGGCACGAGGTCACGGTGGTGGACCGGCAGCCCGGCCCGGCGCTGGAGACCAGCTACGCCAACGCGGGCGAGGTGTCGCCGGGCTACTCCGCTCCCTGGGCGGCGCCGGGCCTGATGGCGAAGGCGGTGAAGTGGATGCTGATGAAGCATTCCCCGCTGGTGATCCGGCCGAAGCTCGACCCGGCGATGTGGTCCTGGTGCCTGAAGCTGCTGGCCAACGCCAACGAGCGCTCCTACGAGATCAACAAGGGCCGCATGGTCCGGCTGGCCGAGTACAGCCGCGACTGCCTGCGCGCCCTGCGCGACGAGACCGGCATCCGCTACGACGAGCGCGCCAAGGGCACGCTCCAGGTCTTCCGCACGCAGAAGCAGGTGGACGCCGCCGCCACCGACATGGCCGTGCTGGACCGTTTCAAGGTGCCCTACAGCCTGCTGGACGTGGAGGGCTGCGCGGCGGTCGAGCCGGCGCTGCGGCTGGTCAAGGAGAAGATCGTCGGCGGCCTGCTGCTGCCGGGCGACGAGACGGGCGACTGCTTCCGCTTCACCAACGCGCTGGCCGCCATGGCGACGGAGCTGGGTGTGGAGTTCCGCTACAACACCGGCATTCGCAAGCTGGAGAGCGACGGGCGCCGCGTCACCGGCGTGGTGACCGACGCCGGCACGCTGACCGCCGACGCCTACGTCGTCGCCATGGGCAGCTATTCCCCGATGCTGGTGAAGCCGTTCGGGCTGGATCTCCCGGTCTATCCGGTGAAGGGCTATTCGCTGACCCTGCCCATCGTCGATCCGGCGGGCGCGCCGGAATCCACGGTGATGGACGAGACGCACAAGATCGCGGTGACCCGCCTCGGCGACCGCATCCGCGTCGGCGGCACGGCGGAGCTGACCGGCTTCGACCTGACGCTGCGTCCGGGCCGCCGCGGTCCGCTCGACCATGTGGTCGGCGACCTGTTCCCGACGGGTGGCGACCTGTCGAAGGCGGAGTTCTGGACCGGCCTGCGCCCGAACACGCCGGACGGCACCCCCATCGTCGGCCCGACCCCGGTGCGCAACCTGTTCCTCAACACCGGCCACGGCACGCTGGGCTGGACGATGGCCGCCGGCTCGGGCCGGGTGGTCGCCGACGTGGTCGGTGGGCACCAGACGGAAATCGACATGGACGGGCTGACCGTCGCCCGCTACGGCCGCTCCGCCGCCGCGGCCAGCCGCCCGGCGGTCGGCGGCGTGGCCCGCCCGGCGGCCTGACCGGGCATCGTTCCTGGCGCGCCTTACTCCTGGCGCGCCTGGGCGCCCTGGTTCAGGCGCGCGGTGTTGAACTCCTTCATGCGCGCCGCGTCGAAAGAACCGAGCGCCTTCACCTGCTCCGGCGTCGCCTGCAAGGTGACGGAGGTCAGGCCCGGCTCCAGCGCCGCCGCTTTCCAGGCGACGGCGTAGGGGCCTTCGCCCTCCGGCTCGGGCGTCACCACGACGGCCTTGAGCGCGCCGTTGCGGTCGAACACCAGATCCTCCACCGTGCCGAAGAACCCGGCCTCGGTCGCGTCGCCCGCCGTGTTGGCCGGCTGGCCGATCAGGGCGGAGACGCGCCAGTCGCCGGGCCGGCTGGCCGCCTGCTGCTGGCGCCGGATCAGGTCCAGCGTGTCCGGGCCGGTGACCGGATAGGCCAGGATGCCGTCCACCGAACCGGGCATGAGCTGGTGCCAGGGCACGGTGAAGCGCGCCTCGCCGACGTCGAGCATGCCGCTGGCCTCGATCACCGCGCTTTCCAGCCGCCCGTCCGGGCCGACGACGAGATCCACCACCTGTCCAAGCTCCTCGCCGAGCAGCCCCTCGACCTCCGTTCCGACGATCACGCCGGCCCGCCAGCCCTGGTAGAGCCGGGGGTAGGACGCCTCCGCGGTCCGCACCGTTTCGGCGGAGTGGGAGGGTTGAGCCCGGACGGGTTGAGGAACGCCCAAAGTCAGGGACGTGGCGATGGCGAACGCGGCGAGGATGCCCGCCGAAGTGCCGCTGTAACGCATGGGTCTGTGCTCCCGATTGTGACGCGCGGTCCGTCAAAGGGAACATGGGGGGTGCGTGGCGGTTCCGGAGGGAACTCCCCAGAGGTACGCCGGTTGCTGACCGGACAGGCCAACCGAGGAGGTGATCCCATGGCAGGAAAACTCGAGAAGAAGACCGTCGCCGTTCTGGCGACCGACGGCTTCGAGCAGGTCGAGCTGACCGAACCGGTCAAGGCGCTGCGCAACGAAGGCGCCGAAGTGCGGATCGTCGCGCCCCAGGGCGGGCAGATCCAGGGCTGGAACCACCACGACAAGGCCGACCGGGTGGACGTGGACGTCACGCTCGATCAGGCGGACGCCGGCAGCTTCGACGCGCTGGTGCTGCCGGGCGGCGTCATCAACCCGGACGCGCTGCGGCTGGAGCCGAAGGCCATCGATTTCGTGCGCAGCTTCGTCCAGTCGGGCAAGCCCATCGCCGCGATTTGTCACGGCCCCTGGACGCTGATCGACGCGGGCGGCGCGAAGGGCAAGCGCATGACCTCCTGGCCGTCGCTGAAGGCCGATCTCGGCAACGCCGGGGCGACGTGGGAGGACAGCGAGGTCGTCACCGACCAGGGGCTGGTGACCTCGCGCAAGCCGGACGATCTGCCGGCCTTCTGCCGCAAGATGGTGGAGGAGTTCGCCGAAGGCCGCCACGGCACCCATCGCCACGCGGCGGAGTGAGGACGCACCGTCCCCTCTCCTGTGCCGGGAGAGGGGACGAACTCTTTTAGACGGATGCCAGCGGCGACAAGCCGTTCTGGATCGCCCACACCGCGGCTTGCGTGCGGTTCTGGGCGTTGATCTTCCGCATCACGTTCTTGAAATGCATCTTCACGGTCGATTCCGTGATGTGCAGGTTGCGCGCGATGGCCTTGTTCGACTGCCCGGCGAGCAGGCAGCGCAGGATCTGGATCTCGCGCTTCGACAGCTCGTTGTTGGCGGGCTGGGCGCGCTCCGGCTGCGGGCGCTCGCTGTTGGCGTTGGCGATCAGCAGGCTGGCGACGTGGGTCGGGTAGACCACCTCGCCCAGCATGACCAGTTGCAGGGCGCGCAGCAGGGACTCGCTCGACATCGACTTGTTCAGATAGGCGTCGGCGCCGGCCTTCAGCGACAGCGACAGCGTGCGGTCGGCGATGGCGTCGGCCAGCACGGCGATGCGCGCGCTGGTGGCGGCGCGCAGGCGCTTCACCCCGCCCGCCTCGTCGTTCGTCGCCTCCCCCAGGGCCACCACGATCAGGTCGGGCTGCACGCCCTGCGCGATGGCAGCCTCGGCATCCTCCACCGTCACGGCGTGATGGCAGACGCGGAAGGGGCCGCCGCTGATGAGCGTTCCCAGCGCCGCCGAAAACAGCCGGTCATGGTCCACGAGCATGACGTTCCAGGTTTTCATCGAAACTCCTCCGCGACGCCACCCGTGACGAGCAGCGCACAACGCCAATCGTTGTCCGTTTCGCCTGGGAAAAGGGAAAAAAGCCGCCTTTATTGTATCGAAAAAGCGTGCTTTACGCTGGTTGTCCCGATGATTTATACGGATGGTCAGGGAGCGGCGCAAGATGCTTGGAAGAAGCTCGATACGAATGAATCATAAATGGCTTCGAAGCGATAGAAATTCGCATGGCGCTGCTTCTGCAAAGTCCAAAAGAGGTATCTTTATACTTTTCCGCTGGACAGAAAGCCGGGCCGGTTTGGGGCATCTTTGTTTTCCGGAACGGCTTTCGGCGGCTTGATGGGGTAGCAAAGCAATGGAAGTTCAGCTGCAGACGCGCGGCAAGGAGCGGTCGGTGGCCGGCAGGGCGCAGACGTTTCTGGTGGTTGACGACCACCCCCTGGTGCGGCACGGCTTCGCCCTCTCGGTGGGGGAGATCCACCCGGACGCGCAGGTGCTGGAGGCTGGCTCGCTGGACGAGGCGATGGCCATCGCCGACCGCACGCCGGACCTGACGCTGGTCCTGTTCGACCTCAATCTGGGCGACCGCAGCGGGCGCGACGGGGTGCGCCGCATGGTCGAGGTTCTGGGAAGCCGCCCGCTGCTGGTCATCTCCGGGTCGGACGAGGTGGCCGACATCGTGGACAGCGTGCGGCTGGGGGCCAGGGGCTACATCCTGAAGACCAGCTCCACGGCGGTTCTGGAGCACGCGATCTCCCTGGCGCTGACCGGGGAGACCTTCCTGCCGCTGCCGCGCGCCGTCCTGTCCGGCAACGTCGCGGCGGAGGTCGCGCGCCCCTCGGGCCAGATACTCGACCGGCTGACCGACCGGCAGCGCGACGTGTTCCAGCTTCTGCTCGCCGGTCACTCGAACAAGGAGATCGCGCGGGAGCTGGGCGTGCTGGAAGGCACCGTGAAGGTCCATGTGCGGGCGATCATGCAGAAGCTGGGCGTGCGCAACCGCACCCAGGTCGCCGTCGTGGCGGCCCGCAGCGGCTGCTTCCCGGAGGACGCCTGACGCCATTCGGCGCCGTTTATCCATCCGAACCATGCCTTTATGGGTAGACGGCCGAGCCGCCATTGCGGCCTGCGGAGACTTTCCGGCACTATGACGGAAACGCCCGACAGGAGGGACAATGACGGGCTCTGTGCGTTTCGTGCTCGGCGGACGGGTGGTGGAGGTGCGGGACGCCGATCCCACCACCACGGTGCTGAACTGGCTGCGCGCCAACGGGCGACCCGGTTCCAAGGAGGGCTGCGCCGAGGGGGATTGCGGCGCCTGCACGGTGGTGCTGGGCGATCTCGCCCCCGATGGGCGTCTGCGCTACCGCGCCGTCAACGCCTGCATCCTCTTCTTGCCGATGATCGACGGCAAGCTGCTGCTGACGGTCGAGGATCTGGCCGGCGAGGACGGGGACCTGCATCCCGTCCAGGCCGCGATGGTGGACAAGCACGCCTCGCAATGCGGCTTCTGCACCCCCGGATTCGTGATGGCGCTGTTCGCGCTCCACCATGACGGGCGCGCTGCCGATGGCGTCATGAACGATGGGGCGATCCACGACGCCCTGGCCGGCAACCTGTGCCGCTGCACCGGCTACCGCCCGATCCTCGACGCCGCCCGGACCGTGATGGCGGAGCGGGGCGAAGACCGCTTCGACCGGGCGGAGGAGGGCATCGCCACCCTGCTGCGCTCCATCCGGCGCGAGGGGACCCTGACCATGACCCAGGGCGCCGCCAGCTTCCACGCACCGCGGAGCGTCGATGAACTGGCCGCCCTGTTCGCCGCGCATCCGAACGCCACGCTGGTGGCCGGGGCGACCGACGTGGGGCTGTGGGTGACCAAGCAGGGACGCAGCCTGCCCACCCTGATCCACCTCGCCCAGGTGCGGGGGCTTCACCGGATCGACGAGGCCGAAGACGCGCTGGAGATCGGCGCGGCGGTCACCTACAGCGATCTGCTGCCGGTTCTGGAGCGCCGCCTGCCCGAACTGGCCACCCTGGTCACCCGCATCGGGGCCGCACAGGTGCGCAACTCCGGCACGCTGGGCGGCAACGTCGCCAACGGCTCCCCCATCGGGGACAGCATGCCGGCACTGCTGGCGCTGGGCGCCTCGCTGGTGCTGAACCGGGGCGGGGTGCGGCGCGAGCTGCCGCTGGACCGCTTCTACCATGGCTACCGCAAGAACGATCTGAAGCCGGGCGAGTTCGTCGAGCGCATCCGCATCCCCCTGCCGCGCGAGGGCCAGCGCTTCGCCACCTGGAAGGTGTCCAAGCGGCGGGACCAGGACATCTCCGCCGTCTGCGCCGCCTTCCTGCTGACGCTGGACGGGGAAGGGCGGGTGGCGGAGCTGCGCGCCGGCTACGGCGGCATGGCGGCGACCCCGGCCCGCGCCCCGGCGCTGGAGGCGGCGCTGGCCGCGCAGCCCTGGACGGCCGACGCCATGGCGGCGGCCCTGCCGGCGCTCGACCACGACTTCCGCCCCATGACCGACATGCGGGCCAGCGACCGCTACCGCGCGCTGGTGGCGAAGAACCTGCTGATGCGCTTCCTTCTTCACACGACCGGGGCCGATTTGGCCTCCTTGGAGGCCGTGCATGGCTGACGGCGGCACCATCGCCCGGAAGGAGGGCGCCATCCACCCGATCCGGGGCGGCGTCCACCGGGGCATCGAGCATGAAAGCGCCCGCAAGCATGTGATGGGCGCCGCGGCCTACACCGACGACATCCCGGAACTGCCCGGCACGCTGCACGTCGCGGTCCGGCTGTCGGAGCGGGCGCACGCGCACATCCTGGGCATGGACCTGTCGCGGGCGAAGCAGGCGCCGGGGGTGCACGCGGTCTTCACCTACGCCGACGTGCCGGGGGACGGCGACATCGGCACCATCCAGCGCGGCGATCCCATCCTGGCCGACGAGCTGGTGACCTATGCCGGACAGGCGGTGGTCGCCGTAGCGGCGGAGACGCTGCTGCAGGCCCGCGCCGCCGCCCGGCTGGTCGAAATCTATTACGACGACCTGCCGGCGGTGCTGACCGCCGAGGAGGCATTGGATAAGGGCAGCTTCGTCTCCCCGCCCCTGACCTTCCGGCGCGGCGACGCGGCGGCGGCGGTCGCCGGGGCGCCGCACCGGCTGACCGGGACGCTGGAGGTCGGCGGCCAGGATCACTTCTATCTTGAAGGCCACATCGCCTATGCCATCCCCAAGGAGGACGGCGACCTGCTGGTCCATTCCTCGACCCAGCACCCGGCGGAGGTCCAGCACGCCGTCGCCCAGGTGCTGGGGCGGCCGATGCACGGCATCGCCGTGGAGTGCCGGCGCATGGGCGGCGGCTTCGGCGGCAAGGAAAGCCAGCCGGCCCAGATCGCCGCCATCGCCGGCCTGCTGGCGAACGCGACGAAGCGGCCGGTGAAGTTCCGCCTGGACCGCGACGACGACATGCTGATGACCGGCAAGCGCCACGATTTCTTCGTGCGCTACGACGTCGGCTTCGACGGGGAGGGGCGCATCCAGGGTTTGGAGATGGACCTCGCCGGGCGCTGCGGCATGTCGCTGGACCTGTCCAACGGCGTGGTCGACCGCGCCATGTTCCACGCCGACAACGCCTACTATCTGCCGGCGGCGCGGGTGACCGGGCACCGCTGCAGGACGAACACCGTGTCCAACACCGCCTTCCGCGGCTTCGGCGGGCCGCAGGGGGTGATCGCCATCGAGCATGTGGTGGACGAGATCGCGCGTGCCCTGGGCAAGGACCCGCTGGACGTGCGGCGCGCCAACCTCTATGGCGGGCCGGGCCGCGACACCACCCATTACGGGATGCCGGTCGAGGAACCGGAGATCCTGGCCGAGCTGATGGACCGGATCGAGCGGGACGGCGACTACCGCCGCCGCCGCGAGGAGATCGACGCCTTCAACGCCCGCAGCCCGGTGCTGAAGAAGGGGCTGGCGGTGACCCCGGTGAAGTTCGGCATCTCCTTCACCGTCAAGCACCTGAACCAGGCGGCGGCGCTGGTCCATGTCTACACCGACGGGTCCATCCAGGTGAACCACGGCGGCACGGAGATGGGGCAGGGCATCCACACCAAGATGGCCCAGATCGCCGCCGAGGAATTCCAGATCGACGTGGAGCGGGTGCGGGTCACCGCCAGCGCCACCGACAAGGTGCCGAACGCCCCGCCCACCGCCGCGTCGGCCGGCACCGACCTGAACGGCATGGCGGTGCGCATCGCCGTGCGGACCATCCGCGACCGGCTGGTGGCGTTCCTCGCCCAGCACTGCCACACCACGCCGGACAAGGTGGAGTTCCGCGACAACGCCGTCTTCGCCGGCAACCACGCCATGACCTTCGCGGAGGTGGCGAAGCTGGCCTATCTGAACCGGGTGTCGCTGTCCTCCACCGGCCATTACGCCACGCCGAAGATCTGGTGGGACCGCGAGAAGTGCGAAGGGCGGCCCTTCTTTTACTTCTCCTGCGGCGTCGCGGTGACCGAGGCGCTGATCGACACGCTGACCGGCGAGTACACGTTCCCCCGCGCCGACGTGCTGCACGACTGTTCGGGCAGCATCAACCCGGCCATCGACCTGGGGCAGGTGGAGGGCGCCTTCGTCCAGGGGCTGGGCTGGGTCACGTCGGAGGAGCTGTGGTGGAACGGCGAGGGACGCTTGCGCACCCACGCGCCCAGCACCTACAAGATCCCGACCTCGCGCTCGCTGCCGGAGGATTTCCGGGTGGCGCTCTACACCGACCGCCCCAACCGGGAGGACACGGTGTTCCGCTCCAAGGCGATCGGGGAGCCGCCGCTGATGCTCGGCATCTCGGCGTGGCTGGCGCTGAAGGACGCCGTCGCGGCGGTGGGCGGCCACCGGCTGCCCGTGCGCCTCGACGCGCCCGCGACGCCGGAGCGTGTGCTTCTGGCGGTCGAGGAATTGAAGGCAAGGATGGGTTCCAACGGTGGCTGACGCGTTGATGAAGAAGGTCGCCGTCCATGGCGCGGCGACGGTGCGGTTCGAGCATCGCCATGGGGCCACCCGCCTCGCCACGCTCTACCACCACGACCCGCTGCGGGTGCTGCTGCCCGACCCGCGGGCGGGGGACCTGCCCATCGCGGTGCTGGTCACCACCTCCGGCGGGCTGGTCGGCGGCGACCGGCTGGACGTCGCCCTGTCGGCGGGGCCGGGGGCGACGGCGCTGGTGACGACCCAGGCGGCGGAGAAGGTCTACCGTTCCGCCGGGCCGGACTGCCGCATCGACACCCGCGTGACCGTGGAGGCCGGCGGCTGGCTGGAATGGATGCCGCAGGAGGCCATCGTCTTCGAGGGCTCCCGTCTGCGCCGCCTGACCCGGCTGGAACTGGAGGGCGACGCCCGCCTGATCGCCGGCGAGATGCTGGTCTTCGGGCGCGCCGCCTTCGGCGAGACGGTGACCCGCGGCCTCGTCCGCGACGCCTGGGAGGTCGTGCGCGACGGCCGCCTCGCCTGGGCCGACGCCCTGCACATGGACGGCGACCTCGCCGAGACGCTGGCCCACCCGGCGGGATTCGGCGGGGCCGGGGCCTGCGCCACGCTGCTCTACGCCGCCCCCGACGCCGGCAGCCGGCGCGACGCGCTGCGCGAGGCGGCGGAGAGGCTGGAGGGCGTGCGGGTCGGCGTCACCGCCTTCGACGGGCTGCTGGTCGTCCGCATCCTGGGCGGCGAGGCGCGATCGGTGCGCGGTGCCTACGCGGCGCTGTGGTCGCATCTGCGCTCGGCGGCGGCGGGCCTCCCGGTCAGATTGCCGCGGCTGTGGGAGGTCTGAGCCTCCTTGCCAAAGGGCGGTTGCCGGCGTAGCTCCGGTCCCATGCGCTTTACCATCGTCACCTACGGGTCACAGGGCGACATCCGCCCCTACGTCGCTCTTGGAAAGGGCCTGCGGGCCGCCGGGCACACCGTCGCGTTTCCCGCCGACCGTGAGTTCCGCGGCCTGATCGAACGGCATGGCCTGGACTACAGCCCGCTGTCCGGCGATCTGCGCGCCGTGACGGGCAGCCGGGAGGCGGACGGGCTTTTCCGCGACGGCATCAACCCCGTCAAGATGATGCGGGCGCTCCTCCGTCTCGGCCAGGACCATGCGCTGGACTGGATGCGGGAATATTGGGAGGCGGCGCGGGGAAGCGACGCGATCATCGCCTCCGGTCTCGCCTTCTACGCGGGCGTGGCGGTGGCGGAGAAGCTGGGCGTTCCGGTGGTCGGGACGGCGCTGCAGCCGATGGCGCCGACGCGGGCCTTCCCGCCGCCGATGATGCCGCCCCGGCGCTTTCCCGGCGCCGTGAACTACGCCCTGCATCTGGCGATGATGCAGCTCGTCTGGCAGACCTTCCGGGCACCGACCAACCGGGCGCGGCGTGCGGTGCTGGGGCTGAAGCCCTCCTTCATCGGGCCGGGGCCGGTGCTGATGAAGGCGAAATGGCCGATGCCCTACGCCTTCTCGCCCCATGCGCTGCCGCGGCCGGACGACTGGCCGGACTTCATCCGGGCGACCGGATTCTGGTTTCTGGACGAGGCCGACGCCTACACGCCGCCACCCGACCTTGCGTCCTTTCTGGAGAGCGGCCCGCCGCCGGTCTATGTCGGGTTCGGCAGCATGGCCGGGTTCGATCCCGCCGAGACGACGCGGCTGGTCGTCGCGGCTCTGAACGGACGGCGCGCCGTGCTTTCCGCCGGGTGGGGCGGGATCGACCGGTCGGCCTTGCCGGAGACGGTCCACGGCCTGGAGTCGGCGCCGCACGATTGGCTGTTTCCACGCATGTCCGCCGTCGTCCATCACGGCGGCGCCGGCACCACGGCGGCGGGGCTGCGGGCGGGCGTTCCGGCGGTGGTCGTCCCCTTCATGGGCGACCAGCCCTTCTGGGGCGCCCGGCTTCACGATCTCGGCGTCGCGCCACCGCCGATCCCCCGCCGGACGCTGACCCCCGACGGGCTCGCCCGCGCCATCGCGGCGACCGGCGATCCGGGCATGCGCGGCCGGGCCGCGGCGCTCGGCGAGCTTATCCGGGCCGAGGATGGTGTCGGAAACGCGGTGCGATTCATCGAAGAGGGATTGGCGCACCGCAGCAACGTGGCATAATCCCGCCAACCCAATGGGAAGGCGGAGAGACAGCCCCATGAACCTGACACCGCGCGAGAAGGACAAGCTTCTCGTGGCCATGGCCGCCATGGTGGCGCGCCGCCGGCTGGAGCGTGGCGTGAAGCTGAACCATCCCGAGGCGGTGGCCCTCATCACCGATTATGTGGTGGAAGGTGCGCGCGACGGACGCACCGTGGCCGAGCTGATGCGCGACGGCGCGACGGTGATCACCCGCGATCAGGTGATGGACGGCATCCCCGAGATGATCCACGAGATCCAGGTCGAGGCCACCTTCCCCGACGGCACCAAGCTCGTCACCGTCCATCAGCCGATTCGCTAAGGGGAGCCCCGATGAAACCCGGTGAAATCATCCCCGCCGCGGGCGAGATCGAACTCAACGCCGGCCGCGACACGGTGGAGCTGGACGTCGCCAACGCCGGCGACCGCCCGATCCAGGTCGGCTCGCACTATCACTTCGCCGAGACGAACGGGGCGCTGACCTTCGACCGCGAGACGGCGCGCGGCTTCCGGCTGGACATCCCCGCCGGGACGGCGGTGCGCTTCGAGCCGGGGCAGACGCGCCGCGTGCGGCTGGTCGCCTACGCCGGCAACCGCGTGGTCATCGGCTTCAACGGCAAGGTCAACGGCAGCCTGTAAAAGGCGCCAGCGGAGGGGCATCAGACAATGGCGCATCGCATCGACCGGGCCGAATACGCGGCTCTCTACGGCCCCACCGTGGGCGACCGTGTCCGGCTGGCCGACACCGACCTGATCGTGGAGGTCGAGAAGGACCACACCGTCTACGGCGAGGAGGTCAAGTTCGGCGGCGGCAAGGTGATCCGCGACGGCATGGGGCAGGCCCAGACCTCGCGCCAGGGCGGCGCCGTGGACACCGTCATCACCAACGCGCTGATCATCGACCACTGGGGCATCGTCAAGGCCGACATCGGCATCATCGGCGGGCGCATTTCCGGAATCGGCAAGGCCGGCAACCCGGACGTCCAGCCGGGCGTGACCATCGTCGTCGGGCCGGGGACGGAGGTCATCGCGGGCGAGGGCAAGATCATCACCGCCGGCGGCATCGACGCCCACATCCACTTCATCTGCCCGCAGCAGGTGGACGAGGCGCTGAACAGCGGCGTCACCACCATGCTGGGCGGCGGCACCGGCCCGGCGGCGGGCACCTCGGCCACCACCTGCACGCCGGGTCCGTGGCACATGGCCCGGATGCTCCAGGCGGCGGAGGGGCTGCCGATCAACTTGGGATTCTTCGGCAAGGGCAACGCCAGCCGTCCCGACGCGCTTTTGGAGCAGATCGCCGCCGGCGCCTGCGGCATGAAGCTGCACGAGGACTGGGGCACCACCCCGGCGGCCATCGACACCTGCCTGACGGTGGCGGAGGAGACGGACATCCAGGTTGCGATCCACACCGACACGCTGAACGAGTCGGGCTTCGTGGAGAACACCATCGCCGCCTTCAAGGGCCGCAACATCCACGCCTTCCACACCGAAGGGGCAGGCGGCGGCCACGCGCCGGACATCATCAAGGTGGCGGGCCTGCCCAACGTGCTGCCCAGCTCCACCAACCCGACGCGGCCCTTCACGGTGAACACGGTGGACGAGCATCTCGACATGCTCATGGTCTGCCACCACCTGTCGCCCCGCATCCCGGAGGACGTGGCCTTCGCCGAGAGCCGCATCCGGCGCGAGACCATCGCGGCTGAGGACATCCTGCACGACCTCGGCGTCTTCTCGATGCTGAGTTCGGACAGCCAGGCCATGGGCCGGGTCGGCGAGGTGATCATCCGCACCTGGCAGACCGCGCACAAGATGAAGGTGCAGCGCGGGCGTCTGGCCGAGGAGACGGGCGAGAACGACAACTTCCGCGTCAAGCGCTACGTCGCCAAGTACACGATCAACCCGGCCCTGTCGCACGGCATCGCCCATGTCGTCGGCTCGGTCGAGGTCGGCAAGCTGGCCGATCTGGTGGTCTGGTCGCCGGCCTTCTTCGGCGTGAAGCCGGACATGGTGCTGAAGGCCGGGACCATCGCGGCGGCGCTGATGGGCGACCCCAACGCCTCCATCCCGACACCGCAGCCGGTGCATTACCGCCCGATGTTCGGCGCCTACGGCCGCGCGATGCAGGCCAGCTCCCTGACCTTCGTCAGCAAGCTGTCGCTGGAGAACGAGGCGCTGCGCTCGCTCGGCCTGCGGCGCGAGCTGGTGGCGGTGACCGGTGTGCGGGCCATCGGCAAGAAGCAGATGATCCACAACGATTCCACACCCCACATCGAGGTCGATCCGGAAACCTACGAGGTGCGCGCCGACGGCCAGCTCCTGACCTGCGAGCCGGCGGACGTGCTGCCCATGGCGCAGCGGTACTTCCTGTTCTGAGTGTGGGGTGACGGGTTCGTGATTGGTGTCTTCGATTCCGGGCATGGCGGTCTGACGGTGCTGCGCGCGCTGGTGGCCGCCGCTCCCGGGCGTCCCTTCGTCTATCTCGGCGACCATGCCGCCGCTCCCTATGGCCCGCGCAGCGAGGAGGACATCTACCGCCTGACGGTCCAGGGGGTGGAGCGGCTGTTCGCCCAGGGCTGCGGGCTGGTCGTCCTGGCCTGCAACACGGCGGCGGCGGTCGCCCTGCGGCGGATGCAGCGGACATGGCTGCCCACGGCCCATCCGGGCCGCAACGTGCTGGGCGTCCTGGTGCCGATGGTCGAGGCGATCACCCGCGTGCCCTGGATGCAGGACGGCCCCGCCGCCGACTGGCGTCCGGAGCCGCGGACGGTCGGCGTCTTCGCCACCCCGGCCACCGTCGCGTCGGGCTCATTCCCGCGCGAGATCGGCAAGCGGGCGCCCGACGTGCGGGTGGTGCAGCAGGCCTGCCCGGACCTCGTCCCGCTGATCGAGCGCGGGGCGGGCGACGCGGAGCTGGCCCCGGCGGTGCGCGGCTATGTGCGGGCGCTGCTGGAGCAGCTCGATGGCCGGCCGCTGGACGCGGCGGTGCTCGGCTGCACCCATTACCCGCTGGTGGCGCATCTCTTCGCGGAGGCGCTGCCGCCGGGGGTGGAGGTGCTGTGCCAGCCGTCTCTGGTCGCCCGCTCGCTGGACAACTACCTGGAGCGCCACCCCGAATACGCCCCCGTTGCCGGCGAGGCGGCGGGAGACCTTCGTTTCTTCACCACGGGAGCGGCGGAACCGGTCGGCGCGCTCGCGGGACGTTTCTTCGGCCGGCCCACACCCTTCGAACGGCTTTCTCCATGACCGACACGCTCCGCCGCGCCACCCGAGTCCACGCCCGCGGCCATTGGCCCGCCGAGCGCGAGGCCGGCACGGTGACCCTCGCCTTCGACGACCGCCACCGGCGCCGCATGGTGATGAGGGACGATGCGGGGACCGATTTCCTGCTGGACCTGCCGCGCGCGGTCGCGCTCGACCACGGAGACGGGCTTGAACTGGGCGACGGCGCCTTCCTGCGCGTGGTCGCCGCCGACGAGGAGCTGATGGAGGTGCGCTGCGGCGGCGGGACGGAAGGCTTCGCCCGCATCGCTTGGCACCTCGGCAACCGCCACCTGCCGGTGCAGATCGTTGGCGAGACCATCCGCCTGCGCCGCGATCATGTGATCGAGGACATGCTGAAGGGTCTGGGGGCCAGCGTCGCGGCCATCCACGCGCCCTTCGCGCCGGAGGGTGGGGCCTATTCGGGGCAGGGGCATGGCCACTCGCACGGGCACGGCCATGGGCACGACCACGACCACGACCACGATCACGGCCATGGTCATTCGCACTCCCACAGCCACTCCCATGGGCATTCGCATGACTGAGGGCGCTTGCCCCCACCCTAACCCTCCCCCGCTGGGCGGGGGAGGGAATCTGGCTCTCCCCTGCGCAGCGGGGGAGGGAGGGACCCGCGAAGCGGGGGGGTGGGGGCCCGTCTCGGCCAGCCACCTCACCAAGCTCCTCGCCTGGCTGTCGCCGTCCTTTCCGGTCGGTGGCTTCTCCTACAGCCACGGCATCGAGGCGGCGGTAGAGCAGGGGCTCGTCCGCGACCGCGACACGCTGGCGCGCTGGATGGACGGCATCCTGCGCCACGGCGCCGGGCGCACCGACGGCATGCTCTTCGTGGCCGCCCACCGCGCCGTGCTGGCGGGGGACGAGGCGGGATTCGCCTGGGCGGTCGAGCGCGCCGACGCCATGCGCGCCTCTTCCGAAACCGCGCTGGAGAGCCGCGCGCAGGGGCAGGCCTTCCTCATTGCCGTGCGCGCCGCCTGGCCGCTGGAGGGGATGGAGCGCTGGGACCGGGTGATCGCCGACAGCGGCCGCCCCGTTGCCTACGCCGTCGCCGTGGCGCTGGCCGCCGCGCTGATCGGCGTGCCGGAGGGGCCGGCGCTGTCGGCCTATCTGCACGCCTTCGCCGCCAACCTCGTCTCCGCCGGGGTGCGGCTGGTGCCGCTGGGGCAGACGGATGGGCAGAAGGCCCTGGCGGCGCTCGACTCCGTGGTGCACTCTGCGGCGGAGGCCGCGCTGGCCGTCCCGCTCGACGACCTGGGCAGCCGCGCCATGGCCGTCGATTGGACCTCCATGATCCACGAAACCCAATACACGAGGTTGTTCCGCTCATGACCGCCCCGATTTCCAAGAGCCATGGTGGCCCCCTGCGCGTGGGCATCGGCGGGCCGGTCGGCTCCGGCAAGACGGCGCTGACCGACGCGCTGTGCAAGCGCATGCGCGACGATTGGGAGGTCGCGGCGATCACCAACGACATCTACACCAAGGAGGACGCCGAATTCCTCACCCGCTCCGGCGCGCTGAAGCCGGAACGGATCATGGGTGTGGAGACCGGCGGCTGCCCGCACACGGCGATCCGCGAGGACGCTTCGATCAACCTCGCCGCCGTCGACGAGATGAACCGCAAGTTCCCGAACCTCGACCTGATCTTCGTGGAGTCGGGCGGCGACAATCTGGCGGCGACCTTCTCGCCGGAACTGGCCGACCTGACCATCTACGTCATCGACGTGTCGGCGGGCGACAAGATCCCGCGCAAGGGCGGGCCGGGCATCACCCGGTCGGACCTGCTGGTCATCAACAAGATCGACCTCGCCCCGCTGGTCGGCGCCAGCCTGGAGGTGATGGACCGCGACGCCAAGAAGATGCGCGGCGACCGCCCCTTCGTCTTCACCAACATCAAGACGGGGCAGGGGGTGGACGCGGTCCAGTCCTTCATCGTCCAGCGGGGCGGGTTGCCGCTTCCGGGCTGATCATTTCGCAGAAGAAGCATTCGCGGAACCTCCGTCTTGGCCGTGCTGTTTTCCACGCGTGAGAACCACACGCACGGAAACCAAGCCGGAGGCACCCACGATGAAACGCCTGCTCCTCAGCGCCGCCATGATCGCGGGGGCGCTCGGGCCTTGGCCGGCTCTCGCCGAGACCTGCCCGGAGGGGGTGAACCGGCTGGGCCAGCGCATCGGCGCGCTGGAGGCCGCCGGCAACCAGACTCCCGCGTCCATCAGCCCGCAGGAACTCGGCCAGCTCCGCGCCCTGCGCCAGACCGCGGAACGCGCCGGGCAGCGGGGCGGCGAGCCCGCCTGCCAGACCATCCTGAGCGAGGCCGACGCGCTGCTGCGCTCGGTGGAGCGTCCGCGCGTGGTCGCCGCCGACGACCTGTCCAAGGCCAAGCTGCACAACGCCAGCGGCGAGGAAATGGGCTCCATTTCCGAGCTGGTGGTCGATCCGAACACCGGGCGCGTCGCCTACGCCGTGGTCGAGGCCGGCGGCTTCCTGGGGCTGGGCGAGCGCAACTTCCCGGTTCCCTGGGCGCTGATCCAGCCGGCGCAGGCCGGTGACGGCTATGTCCTGAACGTGACCAAGGACCGGCTGACCGCGGCGCCGCAATTCACCAGCTCCAACCGCCCGGACATGTCGGACCGGCAATGGGCGGTGGCGCTGCACACCTATTATGGGGTCCAGCCTTATTGGATGCGCGACGGTGCAGCCCTCGCCGCGGTTGGTATGCCGGAGGGCGGTGCCGCGGGATCGCCGCAGCTCCAGTCGGAGGTGCAGCGCCTGTCGCAGGAGGTGGACCGTCTGAACCGTGAGCTGTCGCAGGCCCGGACGCTGGCGGATACGGCCCGCAAGCCCGATGGGGCGGCGCAGCCGGGCTCATCGGGATCGACCGGCAACGCGCCGGCGCCGGACCAGGGTGGGTCCACGCCACCCGCCCCGCAGCAGTGAAGACGGGCGGCCTCGAAAGCAAGCGGCCGTGAAAACAGAAAATGATCGAGGAGAGCAGCGATGGCGATGACGAGCCAGAAGGGCATGGGCAGCCGCGGCGCGGCCCTGCCGGACGATCTTGAGCGCATGATCAACGTCGGACACACCGAACGTCTGGTGTCGCTGGTCGGCGGCGGGCTTCTCGCCGTTCTCGGGCTGCGCCGCCCGACGGTCGGAGGGGCGGCGCTGGCGTTGGCCGGCGGTGCCCTGGTGGCCCGCGGGCTGACCGGCTATTGCCCGGCCAAGGCGATGATGGAGGATTTCGGCAACCACCACGAGGCGGGCACCCCCGCCGAGGACGTGGATCAGGGCGTTCACCGGTACTCCCGTCACCCCGGCGACATCTACGACGATGCCCACGAGAAGGAGAAGGTGGACGAGGCGTCGATGGAATCCTTCCCGGCAAGCGATCCGCCGTCGTTCACGCCCGGCGCCGCCTGATCGTCCCCGGTTCTGCGAAAAGGCCCCTCCGCAAGGTGGGGCCTTTGCCATTGTTGCGGTCTTCTTCATGAACACGCAAGAAAGAGGTATGGAGCGCCGCTGGGGACTTCGCGTCTTCGCTGTGTGAAGGCTGCGTTACGGATAAACAAAGCGATAATGTCGGTTATATTGCGACTTTAACAAGTTGCCTATGACCTTCGATTGCACTATGGTGCGTTGCACAATTCGAGTGATCCGCTCTGGCGCACTTGAATCCGGCCACCTTGCAATCCGGGAAAGCCAGCCCATGACCACGATCATCCCCGCCGCCGCCACCCTTGAAGGCAAGAAGGGCCTCGTGCTCGGCATCGCCAACGATCAGTCGATCGCGTGGGGCTGCGCCCGCGCCTTCCGCGCGCTGGGCGCGGATCTCGCGGTCAGCTACCTCAACGACAAGGCGAAGCGCTTCGTCGAGCCGCTGGCCCAGCAGCTCGAAGCGGAGATCTTCGAGCCGGTCGACGTCACCGGCGAGGGTGAGCTGAAGGCCATCTTCGAGAAGATCGAGCAGAAGTGGGGCAAGCTGGACTTCGCGCTGCACTCCATCGCCTTCGCCCCGAAGGACGATCTGCACGGCCGCGTCGTCGATTGCTCGCGCGAGGGCTTCCAGATGGCGATGGACGTGTCCTGCCACTCCTTCATCCGCATGGCCCGCTACGCGGAGCCGCTGATGAAGGACGGCGGTTCACTGTTCACCATGTCCTATTTCGGCGCCAACCGCGTGATCGACAATTACGGCGTCATGGGGCCGGTCAAGGCCGCGCTGGAGGCCAGCGTGCGCTATCTGGCCGCGGAGCTGGGCCCGAAGGGCATCCGCGTGCACGCCATTTCGCCCGGTCCGATCAAGACCCGCGCCGCCTCGGGCATCGCCCATTTCGACGAGCTGATGGAGAAGGCCGCGGAGCGCGCGCCGGAGCAGCGTCTCGTCACCATCGAGGAGGTCGGCTACACCACCGCCTTCCTGGCGACGGACGGCGCCAAGGGCATCACCGGCAGCACCACCTATGTGGATTGCGGCTATTCGATCGTCGGCTGATCGGACGCTGGTTCACAGGTAAGTTGGGGCGGCTGATCGTCGCCTCATCTTCATGAAGTCGATGGAAAGGCAGGCGGAAACATGACGTTTCCCCTGCCTTTCCGTGTTTTTCTTTTGGTGCGGCAAAATGCCATGTGACGATCGTATGCGTTCGTTTTGTAGAAAATGCGCCCATAATGCAGGCAAAGGCCGCCGGTTGTGGAACTGGTGGCGACAAGGGGCGCGGCGTCCGGAATTTACGGTTCTTTGACGGATTGCGCACCTTCATCGTCAGTTGCGCAGGTACGACGCGCTTCCCTTCAATGCGGTGGCTTTCGGCGGAATTGCCCGGTGGCCGCGGAAGACAGGGTGCGGAGGGTTCATGGGTGTCATTACGTGGAGGCGGCAGCTCAGCGTCGGCCAGCCGTCCATCGATGAAGATCACAAGCACCTGATCGAATATCTGAACGAACTGGATGCCGCGCTGAACGCGCGCAGCTTCATGCCCGTGCGTGTTGCCAAGATCCTCATGAAACTGCTGGAATACACCCAGCAGCACTTCGCCCGCGAAGAAAAGATCATGCAGGCCGTGCATTACCCGAAGTTCGAGGAGCATGTCCGCCAGCATCACGAGGCGGTGCGGACCTTGAGCGAACTGTCCGCGGTCTTCACGCGGGACCCGACGCATCAGAACGCCGAGCGGATCTACACCTTCACGGCGAACTGGCTGGTTCACCACATCATCATGCAGGACACCCAGTTGACGCCCTATGTGCGGGGCGTCTGGGTCTGAGGGTCGGGCAGGCCGTTACAGGAAGGCGCTGCGCCGACGGCCGGCGGCGTTCTCCCAGGCCCATTCGACGACGAGGCTCAGCAGCCGCTCCAGCGTCGGGCGCACCTGACGCGCCGACTCCTCGCGGAAGCCGAAGGGTGCCTCCTCGTCCATATAGGTGACCTGCGACAGTTCGAGCTGTATGGAATGGATGTTGTCGGCGGGATTGCCGTAACGGCGGGTGATGAAGCCGCCCTTGAAGCGCCCGTTCTGCACGGAGGAAAAACGCCCGGTGGCGGTGAGCACGTTCATCACCCGGCCGACCAGCGCCGGCGAGGCGCTGGTGCCCTCCGCCGTGCCCAGGCTGAAGTCCTGGATCTGCCCGTCGAAGAAGCGCGGCACGCGCGACCGGATGGAATGGGCGTCGAACAGCACCGCCACGCCGAAGCGGTCCTTCAACGCCTGAAGCTCGCTGTCGAGCCGCTCGTGATAGGGGCGCCAGTAGGCGCCGACCCGCCGCCGCACCTCCGCCGCGTCCGGCTCCTGCCCCGGCCGGTAGACCGGCTGGTGATCGAAGGTGGTGAGCGGGCAGAGTTCGGTGTTGCCGGCGCCGGGAGGGGCGCTGTCGGGATCGCGGTTCAGGTCGATCACGTAGCGCGATAGGGTGGGCCTCAGGAAGCCGATGCCGAGCGCCGGGGCGAAGTGATAGAGGCGGTCGAGATGCCAGTCGGTGTCCGGCACCGCCAGGGCGGCGTCGGTCATCGTGGCCGCGATGTCCGGCGGCACCACGGTGCCGACATGCGGGATGCTGAGCAGGACGGGGGTTTCCCCCGGCTGGAAGCGGAACGTCTCCATGCCAACACCCTTGGTTTCCTGGCCCGATTCTTCAGGCCATTCGTGCAACAACGGTTTGATGCGCCGCAGCATAACCGGAACTATGCGGCGCAACCGGCATGGCGGTCAAATCCTATTGCGTATTTGTTATAAAGGCTTCAACGGGTTGTGGCGGCCGGGGCCGCCGCAACCGGAACCGCCTCAGGCCTCCAGGTCGCCTTCGCTTTCCTCCGCCACATGGTCGACCATGTCCGACAGGACGCGCCGGATGTGCTCGTCGGTGATCAGGTAGAAGACGCGGTTGCCGCGCCGCTCCGCCTGGATCAGCCGCCCCGCCCGCAGCAGGCGGAGGTGATGGCTGACCAGCGACGGCGACAGGCCCAGCGCCGCCGCCATGTCGCCGACCGAGGTCGAGGTGTCCAGGCAGGCCAGGATGATGCGCAGCCGGCTGGGGTCGCTCATCAGGCGGAACATGTCGGCCAGTTCGGTGGTCTGGTCTTCGGACAGGCGGAGATGCGCCGGCTTGTCCTTCGGTGCTGACCCTTTTTGCATGCCGCGTTGGTTCCCGCTCGTAAGGTTTTTATCGGTGGTTGCCGCCCTTACAAAGTATAGGCCGGAAGCCGCGTCAATCCCATAGGTCGGCGAAACGGTGTCCGAAGTCGATTGGCGATGGCCTCTTACGTATGGCCTATCGCTCGCCTGTTGACCTTGGGCGATGGCTCGGGAACAATTCAGCCACAAGCACGACGGTCTGGGACAAGGCCGCACAGGACGCCTTCAACGATCGAATCAACGGTCGAACGAACGACCGAAACGGGCAGGATCGAGGGGGAGGACCGCCATGACGTCGCGCCGACAGGTTCTGCTGCCGCTTGCGCTGGCCCCGGTGGCCGGCTGGGCGATCTGGGCCAGCAACGCCAGGGAACCCACGCATTCCGCCGGACCGTTCCATCTGCCGCTGGACGACACCACGGCCCTGTGGCGGGATCTGGTGCAGGTCCGCATGGACGGGCCGTCCGCCAACCCGGTCTTCCCGACCCGTGTCAGGGCGTTGGAGGGAAAGCTGGTAACGGTGCGCGGCTTCATGGTGCCGCTCAGCGACGCGCCGGCCCACAACCGCTTCATACTCGCCGCCAATCCCGTGTCCTGCCCGGCCTGCCACCGGCCCAGCCCCTCCACCATGCTGTATGTCCACAGCCAGATTCCGGTGCGCGATTCGCAGGGGCCGGTGCTGATGACCGGCACGTTGCGGCTGAATCCTCTGGAGGGGCTGTTCTACCGTCTCGATCGCGCCGAACTGCGCTACGCCTGAGCGTTGTGGATTGGGTCGACTGTTCCTTTTTTCACTGTGCCGTGAAATCCTGCCTGCTGTGCGAGTCGGAGCGATGGTGGGGAAGGCGTGGCCGGAGAGGGAGTGGCACTGCGGCGTGCCATCGGGTTGTTCCTGGCGCTCACGCTGTATGGCCTGCTGAGCGCGCCGGCCCCTGCGGAGATCCGGCTGGCCGAAGCGGCGATCGGTGCGCTGCTGGTTCTGGGCGTCGGGCTGTCGCGTCCCCTATCCGTGGCGACCGGCCACGCCTTGCTGGAGCGCGATTCGCCGTCGTGGGAGACGCCCGCGGTGCTGGCGCTGGCAGTGCTGTTGTGGTGCCCGCTGATGCGCGGCGTGTGGCTGGACTGGGCGCCGGGCGACATGGTGCGCGATGTCGTGCCGCTCCTTTATCTGTTCCTTCCCGTCCTGCTGGTGCCGATGCTGCGCGCCGCTCCCGACCGGGCGGTGGGGCTGCTGGCCGGCGGTCTGGCGGTGGCCGGAGTCGGTTTCGCCCTGCGTTGGTGGAAGCAGGCGGATTGGGGATTCGGCGCCGTTGGGGTCCGGACCATGGCGGATGGCGGCGTCTACCTGCTGAACGCGCCCTCGGTCCTGTTCGCCGCCATCGCCTTGCCGGCATTCGGAATCGGCATGCTGACGGTAGGCGGGTGGCTGCGCCGCGCCGCCGGCGTGGTCGCGATTCTCGGCGGCCTGCTGTGCCTGGCGGCGCTGGCCGGGGCGGTGCACCGGATGGCGCTGGGGCTCGCCGCCGTGGCCTTCGCCGCCCTCTGGCCGTGGTGGCTGCGCCGGGCGCCGCTGGCCGGGGTGGGAGCGTTGGCGGCGGTGCTGCTGCTGGTGGCGCTGTTTCCCGAGGCGCTGTTCGGCGCTTTCGGGCAGGCGGCGGAGAAAACCCGGCTGGCCGGAGCGAACACCCGGTGGGAGGAGGCGGAGGCCGCGCTCGGGCAGGCTCTGTCCTCCCCGGTGGCCTTTCTGTTCGGGCAGGGTTGGGGGGCGCTTCTCGCCAACCCGGCGGTGGGCGGTTGGCGCGTGTCCTACACCCACACGCTGGCGACCTACGCCCTCGCCAAGACCGGAGTGGTCGGGCTGTGCGCCCTGATCGCCTATCTGGGTGCACTCGCGCCGCGCGCGCTGGCTCTTCTCCGTTCCGACCCCGCGCTCGGCTGGGCGGTGGCGGCGCCGCTGCTGATGGCGCTCGGCCTGCACACCAGCTTCAAGTACCTCGACACCGGCCTGCTGCTCACCCTGGCGGCGCTGGCGTCGGGACGCGGGAAGCGGTTGCCGGATCGCTGATGGAAATGCATACTTATGCGTGTTTCATCAAGACGAAGATCCGTCAATCGTGGATGCGCCGTCGATTCTGTTCGTCAACCGCGTGTTTCCTCCGGACAGGGGGGCGACCGGGCGTTGCGTGTCCGACTTGGCGGAGCGGATGGCGGCGATGGGCTGGCGGGTCACGGTGGTCGCGGACGGCGCCGGCCCCAGCGCCGCGCCGCCCGGCGTCACCGTGCGCCGCACCGGTGGAGGACGGCCGCCGAAAGCGGGTGGGACTCCCGCGGACGCGCGGCCGGCGACCCGTGGCTATCTGGCCGCCGCGGCGCGGCTGATTCAGCGGGCTTTGCGCCTGCCGCGGCATGACGTCGTGGTCACCATGACCGACCCGCCGCTGCTGGCCTGTGCCGGGCCGCTGATCGCCGCGCGCCATGGTGCGGCGTCCATCCATTGGAGCCAGGATGTGTTTCCGGCGTTGCTGCCGGTGCTCGGAGTCCGCTTGCCCGACCCGCTGATGCGGTGGGTCGACCGGGCCAGCGTCCGGGCGCTTCGCCGGCAGGACGCGGTGGTGGCCATCGGGCGCTGCATGGCCGGGCGCTTGGCGGCGGCGGGGGTGGCGGCCGACCGGATCACCGTGCTGCCCAACTGGCCCGACCCGCGCATCCGTCCGGTGCCGCGGGCGGAAAATCCGTTCCGGCGGGAGCTTGGGCTGGGCGACCGCTTCACCGTGGCCTATTCGGGGAACATGGGGCTGGCCCACCCGATGGACGCCGTGCTGGACGCGGCGACGCTGCTGGCGCGTAGCGACCCCGCCGTTGCGATTCTGCTGATCGGTGAAGGGCGCCGGCGGGCTGCCGTGGCGGAGGCGGTGGAGCGGCGTGGGCTGAGGAACGTCCGGCTGCTGCCGCTTCAGCCGCCGGATCGGCTGGCCGAGAGCCTGTCCGCCGCGGATCTGCATCTGGCGACGATGGACCCGCGCGCCGAGGGGCTTCTGGTGCCCAGCAAGGTGGCCGGCGCGCTGGCGGCCGGCCGGCCCTGCCTGTTCCTGGGGCCGGCGGGCAGCGACGCGGCCGCCATGCTGGACGGTTGCGGGCAAAGGCTGGCGCCCGACGACGCGGTGGGGCTGGCCGCCGCGGTCAGCCGTTACGCCGACGATCCGGGCCTGTGTATGGCGCAAGGAGCACGGGCGCTGTCCGTCGCCTCGGCCTGGGACGCCGCCACCGCGGCGCGGCGCTTCGCGGCGCTGGCGGACGGGCTGCGCCGGACGAAGCCGCGCGGCGTGTCCGTGCTGCCCGGGCGGAGCCTGCCCCATGCCTGATGGAATGCCGCTGCGCCGCTCCCCGCTGGAGATCGACGCGGTGGAGTCGGGTCGGCGGCTGCGCCGGTTCCTGCGGGCATTGCGGGAGGGCTGGCCGATCCTGCTCGTTGGGACGGCGCTGGGGCTGGCGGCGTCGGTGACCGCCTTGCGGTTGGTCGTGCCGCAATACACCGCGGTGATGGTGATCGGGCCGACCGCCCGCGTCGGCGCGGCGGCCATGGGGGCGCGGCTGCCCGTTCTGATCGGCCGGGAAGCCGCCGCCGCCGCGTCGGAACCCGGCCCGGGGGACGAGATCCTTTCGGACTTCGCGCGCTACCTCCAGCTTTTCACCTCGATCCCGGTGGCGGAGCGGATGATGGCCGATCCTCTGCTGCTGCGCGGCCTGTTTCCCGACCGCTGGGACGAGGCGGCGGGAGGCTGGCGCCCCGCCCCCGGCCCCATGGCGTCCGCCAAGCGTCTGTTCCTCGCGCTCGTCGGCCGGTCGGACTGGGTGGAGCCCGATGCCGAGCGGGTGGCGAGCGTGCTTCGGGACCGGCTGACCGTCGATATGGTGGGAAGCGGGCCGATGCGGCGCCTGCGCCTGCGCCACGCCGACCGGGCCATGGCGCTGCGGATTCTGTCGGCGGCGGCCCAGGCGACTGACGCCCATCTGCGGGCGGAGGCGTCCCGGCGCAGCGCCGCGCAGATCGCCCATGCCCGCGCCCGTCTGGCCGGGATCACCGTGGCGGAGCACCGCCGGGCCCTTGCCGACCTGCTGTCGGAGCAGGAGCGGATCGCCATGATGATCGAGGTCGATCTGCCGCTGGCGGCGGACGCCATCGAACCGCCGGCCGCGGCCCAGCGCCCGGACTGGCCGAACCCTCTGATGGTCGTTCCGATGGCGGCGCTGGCTGGTCTTGTGGCCGGGGCGGTCGCCGTCAGCCTGCGGCGCCTGTGGCGGGCCGGCGGCGAGGCGCCCCCATGATCCCCGTGTCGGTCGTGGTGATGACCCGCAACGAGGCGGTCAATCTTCCCCACTGCCTGCCCGCGCTGGAGCGGTTCGCCGAACGCTTCGTGGTCGACAGCGGGAGCACCGATGGCACGCCGGCGATCGCCGAGGCGGCGGGAGCGCGGGTGGTGCCCTTCCGCTGGGATGGCCGGTACCCGAAGAAGAAGCAATGGTGCCTGGACCATCTGCCGTTTCGCCAGGACTGGGTCCTGTTCGTCGATGCCGACGAGCGACTCGGCAATGCCCTGGTGGAGGAGATCGCCGCGCTGATGGCCGCGGGACCGCGGCATGACGGCTACTGGATCGACGGCCGCCCCGTGTTCCTCGGCCGGCGTCTGCGCTTCGGCGCGGGCAACCGGAAACTCGCCCTGTTCGACCGGAGGAAGGCGCGCTTCCCGTTGGTGCCCGATCTGGATGTCGCCACCATGTGGGAGGTCGAGGGGCATTACCAGCCGGTGATCGCCGGCAGAGTCGGACGGTTGCGGCACGGTCTGGACCATGCCGACGACAAGCCGGTCGCGGCTTGGTTCGAACGGCATGCCCGCTACGCGGACTGGGAAGCGGCGCTGCGTTCGGATGGACGGATGAAGGACCTTATCGCGCTGGAGTCCGGGGCGCGGCGGTGGCTGAAGATCGGCTTCGACCGGTTGCCGGCCCGTCCGCTTCTGATCTTTCTGTACGGCTATGTTGTGCGGCTGGGCTTTCTGGACGGCGGTCCCGGCTTCCAGCACGCGCTGGCGCGGGCCTTCTACTACTGGCAGATCGGTATGAGGATCGCGGACGCGAGGCGGCGGGCCGCATCACCCGCGTCCACCGATGGCTGAGGGGTCGGGCGGGCGGTGCCGTGCCTTACACCGCCTCATCCAGGGCGCGCTCCCCGCCCAGCGCCTTCAGAAGGTCAAAGGTCCGCTTGCGCACGGAGGAGTCTTCGATGCGGTAGTAGGCCCGCACCAGTTCCAGGGTCTCGCGGCGGGCCATCGACTCGAACTCTTCGGTTTCGGACGGCGGAACGTCGGCCGACGGGGTGGCGATGTGCTCCGGCGACGGCATGTCCTCGAAGAAGTAGCTGACCGGGACGCCCAGAACCTGCGACAGGTTGAACAGACGGCTGGCGCTGATGCGGTTGGACCCGCGCTCGTACTTCTGAAGCTGCTGGAAGGTGATCCCCACGGCCTCGCCCAGCTTCTCCTGGCTGAGACCGAGCAGGGTTCGGCGCAGACGGAGCCGGGCGCCGACATGGATGTCGATCGGGTTTGGTCCCTCGCCACGGCGTGACAGCGTGTGGGCGGGTGATAGCTTGGATTTCGTGGCACTCATAATAGACCCTCAGTATGGAGGTGGTTCGCGCCACCAGGGAAATTGGTTAGTTCAGAAAGTAAATTCTATGCAACTTTTCGTGCGCATCAATAGCTAGATGCGTAAAACAGTCGTCAAAGCTTATGAAAGAAATGATCGTTCATTTGGTGAGAAACGATATTTCGCGTAAAGCCATGGAATTGTCTGGCGCAGGGTAAGGGCAAGCCATTGTAATGCCCACAATGTTGCGTTGGCTGCAAAGCCGAGCCCAAGCAGCTCGCGACGGATGATCGCCTGCTCCCGGCGCCCGCGCGCCGGGTCCTGCTGCGACCGTCCGCCTCCGGCGAAAATGCATACCGAAAGTGGCAAGCGCTGCGCCGGAAGCCCTTGCTTGAGCATGGTCAGGGTGAAGGCGTAATCGGCGGCCAGCCCATGGCGCAGATCGAATCGCGGGCCGGACGACTCGGCCAGGCGGTAGACCATGGCCTGGTGGTGCGTGAACATGCCCAGCAGGGCACGGCGGTGCGACCGTGCCCGCTTCACCACGAGACGACCGCCGGGCAGCTCTTCCAACGCGTCCCCATAGAACAGACCGACGTCCGGATGCCCGGCCAGGATGGGAAGCAGCCGCTCCAGAACCCGGTCGTCGGCCAGCCGGTCGCCGGCGTTGAGGAGCAGGACATGGCTGCAGGGGGCGTTGCCGGGTGGCGACCGTTCGGCGATGGCGTCCAGGGCGATGTTCATGGCGTCGTACAGGCCACGGTCGGGCGACGAGCGCCACCAGGCCGTCTCGTCCCCGTGGAGGAACAGCCAGCGGGCCGTTCCGTCGCTGGAGCCTCCGTCCGCCACGAACCAGTCGTAGGCCGCCATGGTCTGGGCGCGCAGGCTGGCGCGGGTGGCGAGCAGGCCGGGCAAGTCGTCGCGGACCACGGTGACCACGGCCAGCCGGACCGCCCCCGTCCCACCCGTCATTCGGAGATCACCGCGATGGCCGCCGCCGAGATGGCGAGCTGGCCGAGGATCGTTCCCATGTTCTTGGAGAATTCCATCAGGTCGAACGGCTTCGGGTCGCGCGGCACAACGATGGACGAGCCGGGCGGGATCGCCGTCACCGTGTGGTTCCAGGAGGACAGGGACAGCGGCTGCGCCCGCCCGTCCGGCAGAACCAGGAAGATGCGGGCGTCGTCGGCGTAGCGGCTCGTTCCACCCGCGTCCCGCAGATAGGCGTCGGCGGTCTTGCCGCTGACGAACTGGGCGGCGGTCGGGTGCAGGACCTCCCCGGTCACGGTGACGGTGAGAGGGCGTTTCGGGATCAGGATGCGGTCGTCCGGTTCGAGCAGCACATCCTGTTCCGGCCGCTGCCGCAGCACCTGGGGATCGGCCTCGACGACGATGCGGCCCTGCGGTTCCACACCGCGCAGCTGGGTCGCGAGCTGCCGGGCCAGCCCGACCACGTCCGAGCGGGCGGCCTCGCCCTTCTCGACCTCCTGCACCATCCAGCGCTCCAGGTCGCGGGCCTGCTGGTCGAACCAGGCGCGCTCGCGTTTGCGCTCGCTGTCGCGCAGGAAACTGGTCCCGGCGGGATAGGCGTCCTCCGTCAGGCCGCCGGCCCGGTCGATGAGAGAGGACAGCGTCTCGCCGCGCACCACGTCGTAGCGGCCGGGGCGGCGCACCGCGCCGGAGATGGTGACGGCACGCGCCTCAAGCGCTTGCGGCACCGGGTTGACGCGCAGGCTGTCGCCCGGATGCAGCGCCGTCCGGGCCGACGCGCCGTCGCGGAGGTCCAAACGGCGGCGCTGGCCGGCGGCGGTGGTGATCTCCAGGCTGGTGGGGTCGGCGGTCGCGGCGGGACCGCCGGCGGTCGCCAGCAGCGCTTCGACCGTCGCCGTCTCCGCCACGGGATAGGTGCCGGGAAGGCGCACCGCGTCCCGCACCTGCACGCCGCGTTCCCGCACCAGCGCCGCGACGTCGTCGGGGAGGGGCGGTTCGGCGTCGGCCGGCGTCCCTTCGGTCCGGGCCTCCTTGTCCGTCGGATTGGTCAGCGCACGGACCTCGGCGATGGAGAGCAGGCGCACCCGGTCACCGTCGGCGAGCGCTCGGTTGGCATGTCCGGACGCCACCTCCTGCGGCGAGAAGGGAAGCAGGCGATGGGCGAGGGTGCGGCGGTCGAAGCGCTCGATGACGCCCAGCAGGGGATAGACATCCCGTTTCAGGGCGTCTCCCCCGGTCAGCGCGTCGCGCAGCGTGGCGCCCCCCGCCAGGGGGCGAACGCCGGGACGGCGGGCATGGCCGGTCAGCTCGTAAACGGGCTCGTCCGGTTCCACAATGGTGCCCGCCGTCGAACGGCGCGGCGACGCGCCGCCGATGGGGGGCGCGTAAACGCCGGACTCCCGTCCGCCGGCGGCAAGCGCCAGTTCCGCGGCGCCGCCCCGCCCGGTGGAGGGATAGAAACCGGGACGCGGCACTCCTCCCATCAGCAGGGCGGAATGCTCCAGTGCGAAGACGAGCAGGTCGGGAACGGCTTCGAACAGGGGCGGGCAGGGCGTGCGCCCGCCGGTGAGCCCCGCCGCCGCCCGTGCCTGGGGCCCCTCGGCGAGCGGGCCGTCCGGCTGCGCCGTCAAGGCGCGGGCCAGCACCACCAGACCGCGGCACGCGTCCGGGGCCGGCGCGCGCGCGCCGCGCAGCAATTCCAGAACCGGTTCGGAGGTCAGGAAATCCACGTCGTCCGCGCCCAGCACGTAAAGGGTGTCGCCTTCGGCCAGGGGGCGGCGGTCACGGCCGCCGAGCACCGCCCCCAGGTCGATCGGCTGCAGGACGCGCGCGCGGCTCGCCGGGCTGGTCGACGCGAGCACCGCGAAGGGGAGGTAGGGTGCCGGTCCCAGATCCGCCGCCGAGACCAGCGTCGCGATGGTCGGAGTGCGCTCCAGCGCCCGCGGGCCGGGACGCAGGACATGTCCGTCCAGGCGCAGGTCGCCGCGCCGGTCCTCCCGGCGGGGAGCGAGCAGCAGCAGGTCGCCGTCGGCCAACTGGGCGGCGTCCGCGTCGGACAGCTCCTCGGCGCGTTCCTCGCCGTTGGGGCCGATGGCGTAACGGAGCGCCCGATGCGCGCCGGGCCGCAGGAGACCACCGGCCATCTCCTTCGCGACGGCGACCGGAAGACGCTCCTGACCGGGAGGAAGCTCGTAGACACCGGGGCGCTTCAGCGGACCGGCCAACGCCACGGTGGGGCCGAGCGGCGGCACGAAGACACGGTCGCCGTCGCGCAGGCGGAGACCCGCGTTCGCGCCGTCCCCGGTCATGAACAGGTCGTACAGGTCGACGGGCAGCCCGGTGGATGGGCTCCCTCCGGCGGCTTGCGCATGGAACAGGCGGATGCGGCGCAGCGACCCGCCGCGGGTGACGCCGCCCGCCGCGGTCAGCGCGTCGATCAGCGTGGCGAAGGCTCCCACCTCCTGCCGGCCCGGACGCGCCACGGCACCGGTCACCAGCACGCCGATCCGCCGGATTTCGGTCACCGAGACATACACCTCGGTGTCGGGAAAGGAGGCGGTCACGGCGTTCGCCAGTTGGACGCGCAGATCCGCCAGGGTTAGTCCTTGCGCCACGACGGGCCGGACATCGTCCGCGGTGAGCAACCCGGCCGCGTCGACGACGTGGCGCTTGCTGGACGATTTCTGACCGCGCAGGGTCACCAGAAGCTCATCGCCCGGACCCAGCGTGTAGTCGGCCTGCACGCCGCCCGAACCCTCCCGCCGCGGCGGTTGCTCACCGAACTGGTCGTAGCCGAACTGGAGGAGGACCGAGCCCGCCCGTTCGGTGTACGCGGTCTCGATCGGCGACAGGGCTCCCGGGAACGGGGCGGGTTTCACCGGCGACGCGGCCGGAGCGCGGGGATGGGTCGCCGGAGAGAGGGGTTCCGCAGCCGATACGGCGAGCCCCCAGACGATCAGCGCCGCCAATGGCACCAAAAGGGAGAGGATTCTGTGCAAGAATTCACACATGGATTGTGGGGGCGCCGTATCCCGGCACCATGCTGGTCATCCAATCCGGGCGCTATGAATACTATTGCGTGCGTTACCATGAAAAGGCAACGGCCAAGCTGCGTTGCCGATCAGTCCCGCGGCGTGTAGACTGCGGGGCATCGCGTGGAGCGCGCAGGAGCCGCGGCCCATGGTTGCCGGTGTATCGTCCAGTGGCCTTTACGGCGTGCCGCTCCCTCGGCCCGGACAGACGGCGCGTGACCGGAGCCGGGACGGGGCTCAGGACACCGGTCAGACAGGCACGGGCCGCAACGCCGCCGGCCAGCCGGGCACGCTGACCGACGACCAGCAGCGGCAGGTCCAGGAACTCAAGCGCATCGACGCCAGCGTCCGCCAGCACGAGGCGGCGCATCAGGCGGCCGGCGGTCCCCACGCCGGTGGCGCCTCCTTCACCTTCACCCGCGGGCCGGACGGCAAGAACTACGCGACCGCCGGTGAAGTCCAGGTGGATGCCGGCGCGGAGAGCGATCCCGAAGCCACCGTCCGCAAGATGGACACGGTCAAGGCGGCCGCCCTGGCGCCGTCCGACCCGTCTGCCCAGGACCTCCGCGTCGCCCAGCAGGCCGACGCCGCGAAGATGCAGGCGCAGCAGGAGTTGCGGCGGAAGGGGGCGGGGACGGGCGCGCGGAACGGCTCGCCCGACGGGCAGGACAGCGGGAACGAGGGCGCGCCGCCAAGCGACACCGCCGCGCCGGCGCTGGCGGCGCGGGGTGCGGCGGCTTATGCGTCGGCCTCTGGCATCGGCCGGCGCACCGGCACCGCCGGCATCATGGTCTGACGCCGGGCCGTCCGGTCCTCAGCGGCGGACGGGGGACTCGCCGTCGAGGGTCAGCAGCGGGCCGTAAAGCTCCGGCCGGCGGTCGCGGAAGATTCCCCAGGACGCGCGCTGGGCGGCGATGCGGTCGAGGTCGAAGCTGGCGGTCAGGACCGTCTCGCTCTCCCGGTCGGCCTGGGCGACCAGTTCCCCGGTCGGCCCGGCGATGAAGGAGGACCCATAGAAGGTGATCCCGCAGGTCTCGCCCTCTTCGCGCCCGATGCGGTTGGAGGCGACCAGCGGCATCAGGTTGGCCCCGGCGTGGCCCTGCATGACCCGCGTCCAGTGGGCTTGGCTGTCCAGCGACCCGTCCTGGGGCTCGGACCCGATGGCGGTGGGGTAGAACAGGATTTCCGCGCCCTTCAGCGCCATGGCGCGGGCCGATTCAGGAAACCACTGGTCCCAGCAGATCGCGCAGCCGATGGCGGCATAGTGGGTCTTGTAGACCTGGAAGCCGGTGTCGCCCGGGTTGAAATAGTATTTTTCCTGGTAGCCGGGACCGTCCGGGATGTGGGACTTGCGGTAGACGCCCAGCACCGTGCCGTCCGCGTCGATCATCGCCAGCGAGTTGTAATAGGCGTTCCGCGCCCGCTCGAAGAAGCTGGTGGGGATGACCACGGACAGTTCGCGGGCGAGCGCGCTCATCCGCGCGATCACCGGATGATCCTCGACCGGGTGGGCGAGGGCGAACAGCTCCTGCTTCTGGTCCTTGCAGAAATAGGGCGTTTCGAACAGTTCCTGGGGGAGGATGATCTGCGCGCCGCGCGCCGCCGCTTCGCGCACGAGGCGTTCCACGCCGCTCACATTGGCGTCGCGGTCCCAACCGCAGGCCATCTGGGTCGCCGCGACGGTGACGTTGCGTCCGGTGGTGGGGCGCATGGGCTGATGCTCCTGTGCTTCTGCGTGGTGCTGTGCCGTGTTAACGGGCGGACGGCCGGGCGCGCAACCCCATCTCCGCCCCGTAACAAACCTTTCAAGGTCGCGAACCGTTCAGATTTGTCCATGTTTCAGAGTCGGACGACCTCGTTGCCCGTCCGTCGCCGATGGGCAGGGGGAAAAGGTGAAGATCATACGCACAAATATGAAAAAACACCCTTGAGGGATCGCGCGGTGGTTACGTGACATATTATTGCATGCTCGCGAAACTTATATCCGCAATCTCTTTGCGATTTTTCCGATAGTGGATATGATCGGGCAAGTTGATTTCGTCCGTTGATTTTGCTCGCTGCGTCGCAGCGCGGCCCTACGGACGTCTGCCGAGAGATTGTCGTCATGCATGGGCGTTTCAAGAGACAGAAACCCATGGTCGCCGAACCACATGGGGAGGAGTCCGACGCGCTTCCCCAGTCCGGCGCGACCCTGCCGCGGGCCGTGCGGGAGACGCACCGCGCCATCGCCCGCGCGCTGCAGATCCGCATCGCCGATCACGGCGTCAGCATGGGACAGTGGTATTTTCTGCGCGCCCTGTGGGAGGAGGATGGGCTGACCCAGCGTGAATTGAGCCAGCGCGTCGGCATGATGGAACCGACCACCGTCACCGCGCTGAACAATCTGGAGCGGTGCGATCTCGTTCAGCGGGTGCGCAACCCTCACGACCGGCGCAAGGTGAACATCTACCTGACACCGAAGGGCAAGGCTCTGCGCGCCGACATCCTGCCCTGCGTCGAAGAGATCGAGGAGACCGCCGCCCAGGGCATCTCGCCGGACGAACTGGCGCTGACCGTCAGCGTGCTGCGCCGCGTGTCCGCCAATCTCGGCGGCCTGCCGCCCATCGGCGGAGACGATGATCTGGGATGACGGATTTTGCGGCGGCGGTCATCCGCCCGCCGGTTGTTCCGGTCAATCGTCCAGATCGGGCGGGGGCGGCAGGCTGGCTCCGGTCAGGTTGGCGCCGGTGAAGCGCGCGTCCCGGATGTTCGCGTCGCTGAGAATGGCCCCGGTCAGGTCGGCGCTGGAGAAGTCGCAGCCGGCCAGATTCGCCCCGCGCATGTTGGTGCGGATGCAGGAGGCCCCGGTGAAGGTGCTGCCGGTGAGATTGGCCGCCCACAGCCGCCCGGTCGGCCGTCCGTCCGGACCCTTGATGTCGACCCAGCCGATTCCCGCCCCGTCGAACCGCGCGCCGGTCAGGTTGGTGCCGCGGAGCGTCGCCCCGTCGAGGATGGCGCCGCTGAAATCGCTGCCGGTCAGGTCGGCGGCGGAGATGTCGCACATGATGAGCAGGGAGTCGCGCATCTTGGCGCCGACCAGCCGCACCCCGCGCAGATTGGCGCCGGACAAATTCACACCGTGAAGGTCGATGTGCGAGAGGTCCGCCCCGCTGAGGTCGGCGCGCGCCCCCATGGCGCCGTTGGTGTTGATCCAGGTGTAATGGTTGTGCAGGGCTTCCTGGATCTGGATCGAGAAATTCTCGGCCGAGCGCGCCATGTTGGCGCCCGTGGTGTCGGCTCCGGCAAGGTCCGCCCCCTCCATCTTCGCGCCCTGGAGGTCGGCGTTGCGCAGATTGGCGCCGGCCAGCACGGCGCCGTTCAGGTTGGCGTCGCGCAGGATGGCGCCCTGGAGATTGACGCCGGACAGGTTGCAGCCGCGCAGGTCGGCGCGGGCGAGGTTGCAGTTCTTCATGGTCGAGCGCATCAGCGTGGCCCCGGCCATCAGCGCGCCCTCGCAATCCGCCCCGTTCATCGACACGTCGGTCAGGTCGGCGCCGGACAGGTTGGCGTTCGACATCATCGCGTCGTCCATGTCGCTGCCGGACAGGTCGGAGCGCACGAAGTCCAGCCCCTTGCTGCCGTTCGCTCCGTTTCCGCCGTACAGCAGCGCGCCGCCGCGCAGGTCGGCCTCCTTCAGGATGGCGCGTTTCAGCTTGGCGCCGCGCATGTGGGCGCCGCGAAGATCCGCCCGGTAGAAGTTGCAGCCGGTCAGGTCGGCCTTGGTCAGATGGGCGGCGAACAGGTCGGCGTGGCTGAGATTCGCGTTGGACAGGTCGCAATGGGCCATGTTGGCCCCCGACAGCTTGCCCTGCGTCAGTTCCACCCCGGCGAGGTTCGATCCCTCGAGGTTGGTCATGGTCAGGTTGGCGCGCGTGCCGCCCGACCGGTTCTTCAGCCAACGCTCGTGCTTTTCCAGCACGGCGACCAACTCATGTGGCGTCATGACCCCGTCCGACAATCGGCCCGTCCCGGCACAGCGCAGGGGTCGGGGCGCGGTTACTCCAGCGCGTTAGCAGTGTCATAAGATAATCTGGTTTAATTGTTAACATGCTCTTCCGCAGCCGGGCGCGAGACGACGCCCAACCGGCGCGGTGCGGCAATGGAACAAGGAGAGAGGGCGAATGACCGGCGGACACACGGTGGCGGCCTTCGATGCCGAACTGGCACGCCTGCACCAGATCATCGTGACCATGGGGCGGCGGGTGGAAAGCCAGTTCGCCGCCGCTCTCGAAGCCATCGCGGAGCGGGACGCCGGCAAAGCCGCGCGGGTGGTCGAGGCGGATGCCGAGATCGACCGCATGGAATTGGAACTGGAATCGCTGAGCGTTCGGTTGCTGGCCCTGCGTCAACCGATGGCCAAGGATTTGCGCGACATCGTCTCGGCGCTCAAGATCGCCTCCCATCTGGAGCGCATGGGCGACTTCGCGAGTTCGGTGGCCAAGCGCGCGGTCACTCTGGCGGCCTTGCCGGTGGAGCCGCACGTCGCGTCGCTGGCGTGGATGGGCGAGACGGTGCTCGGCATGATCCGCGACGTGGTGGCGGCCTATGACGGACAGGATGCCGAGCGGGCGATGGCCGTCCGCAACCGGGATGGGCAGGTCGATGCCGCCTACACCAGCCTGTTCCGCGAATTCCTGACCTACATGATGGAGTCGCCGGCCCAGATCACCGGCTGCACCCACCTGCTGTTCGTGGCGAAGTCGATCGAGAGGGCCGGGGATCACGCTACGAACATGGCTGAGAACATCTGCTACATCGTTCAGGGGCGCCTGCCGTCCGAGGAGCGGAGCAAGGGCGACCTCAGCAGCTTCACAGTGGTGGAGTAAGGAAAAAGGGGGGCGCGAGGCGCGCCCCTCACGTTGCTGGGCGATCGTGGCGCATCAATGCTTGGGGCGCCAGCCGCTGCCGTCCGGTTCGAAACGCCGCCGGACCGCGGCCCAGGCGACCTTGTGGGCGAGCCTCTCGCGCTGCATGGCCTGACGCGCTTCCGGCGAGCGGCAGGCTTGCCATGTGTGATTGAAAGCCGACCGGTAAATGTCCTGGGCGGGGAGCGGCAGGCACCGCTTCACCGATTCGGGCAGTTCGGTGTTTCTGCGGAAGGTCATCGGGCGTTCCTCCGGCTTATGATTGCTTTGTTGCCTCCAGTATAGCCGCCAATTCCCGGGAGTTCGTAGGGCTTTTTCCTGCGCCGGTGGAGGTAGGCGGTCCTGGTGGGCCGCCTAGGCCGAAAGGCCGGGCGCATGAAAAAAGCCCTTCCCCAATCGATGGGGAAGGGCTTTTCGGGAACCCAAGCGGCGTTGCGAAGACCCGTTCTGCTGGCCTGTCTTACGGCGTGCGGCGTGCGGTGCGGTGCGCCGGGATCGGAATCGGCCGGATCGCCTGCTCTTCACGCCGGCTGGCCGACATGTCGATCTCGATGCGGGCCAGGGCCTTGCGCAGTTCGTGAACCGCTTCCGACAGCGTCTGGATCGACGCTTCGCCGGGCTGCTGGCGCCAGCCGCGGTAGGCGTTCAGGCAACCGCGCGCGGTGTCGCGCAACCGCGCCTCGACGGCATCGACCGGCGGGGGATTGGTGCCGGCCGGGCGGCTTCCATCCGCCGCGGCGGGCTGGGGAGCGGCCTGGGCGGGGGCTGCCGTCGGCTGGGCCGGGGCCGGCTGAACCGGCGCCGGCTGTGCAGCCGGCTGCGCCTCCGGACGGTTGAGGCGCAGCGTCTCGGTCTGAGCCGGAGCAGGTGCCGGGGCCGGAGCGGGTTGGGCAGCCGCGGCCGGAACCACCGCGGCCGGAGCGGGTGCCGGAGCCGCGGGCTGGGGGGCCTGCGCGGGGGCGGGGGCCGCGGAGCGGCGCGCCGGCTTGGCCGGTGCCGGAGCTTCCGGGGCGGCGGCCGGAGCAGCAACCGGAGCGGGAGCCGGTTCCTCCGCCAGCGCGTCGCCGGCCGGCGCTTCCGCGGCGGCGTCGGTCACGGCGCCCTCTTCGACCGGGGCATCCTTCTCGCCGGCGGCTTCAGCCTTGCGGATGATGTAGGAAATGGCGCTCGGCGTGCATTCGAATTCACGCGCGATCGCCGACAGGGTAACGCCGGAACGGTAACGCTCAAGAATCTGCGGCCACGCCGACTGGGGGATTCGTCCGCGCTTCTTCGGAGCCTCCGGTTCGGACCCGGTTTCTGCGTTCATTATGTCGCTCGGTTGCCAAAGTGAATTTTGAGTCATGCGTACGCTGCTTGGGCCGTATCGCGCGCCTTCTGACGCAGCGGCACGCGGGCGCGTGCACGGGCATCACGTCAGGAGCCGTTTTTGCGTGCGATGTTGTCGGTACGGATGAATATCGGGAACTTGCTGGGAAAATGCCAGAAGAACTTTGCGCCGCCTGGAAAAATTGCGCTTAGGCGGCTTGCCCGAGCCTTCGTCCGAAGGCCGGATTGCCTTGTGGCAATGCCTGCGCGAACCGCATAGGAACATCCGCGGAGGAGAATTTTAAAAACTGTATTTCACGAATCGGTCGTGCAGGACGCGGTTGCAAAGAGCTTTGAAAATCCGCGGCGGTCCGGAATGCGTTGCGGAGCGTTCTGTTGACATGAAGCGCCCCTTTCAAGGCGCGCGCTGTCCGACAGGCGGAGTTTCTTCATGCCGCATTCCATCGATCGATTCCGGCCCCGGTCCGGCCTCGTCCGGCGCCACGCCGGGTTGAAGACCGGACCGACGAGCGGATCTGCATCGCGATCGGCGGTGCCCGCCGCGTCCGCGGGCCTTGTCGCCGCCATCATGGCTTTTTCGTCGCCGGCCTTCGCGCAGGATGCGGGCGGAGCCGCTCCGGCGCCGGCCGCCCCGCCGCTGGCGTCCGTCCTGCCGCCCAACGCCCCCCCGACCTTCGCGGATCTCGCGGAAAAGCAACTGGACGCGGTGGTCTTCATTTCCACCACCCAGGCGCCTCCGCAGGGCGGTCCGCAGGCGGGACCGCGCGGCCCGGAGCTTCCCGGCTTTCCGCCCGGTTCGCCCTTCGAGGAATTCTTCCGCGAGTTTCGCGACCGCCAGCGCGGCCAGCCGCAGCAACAGCAGCAGGCGCCGCGCCCGACGGCGGCCCTGGGCTCCGGCTTCATCATCGACCCGGCGGGCTTCGTCGTCACCAACAGCCATGTGGTGTCCGAGGCGGCGGAGATTTCCGTCACCATGCACGACGGCACGAAACTGCCCGCGAAGCTCGTCGGCGTGGATGGGCCGACCGATCTCGCCGTTTTGAAGGTGGAGAGCAAGAAGCCGCTGGTCGCCGCCCCTTGGGGCGACAGCGAGGCGCTGCGCGTCGGCGACTGGGTGGTCGCCATCGGCAACCCCTTCGGCCTCGGCGGATCGGTGACCGCGGGAATCCTGTCGGCGCGCCAGCGCGACATCCAGCAGGGGCCGTACGACGACTACCTGCAGACCGACGCCTCGATCAACAGGGGCAATTCCGGCGGGCCGCTCTACAACCTCAACGGCGAGGTGATCGGCATCAACACGGCCATCTATTCGCCGACCGGCGGGTCGGTGGGCATCGGCTTCGCCATTCCGTCCTCCGTCGCGCGTCCGGTCGTCGAGCAGTTGCGCGACCATGGGCAGGTGCGCCGCGGCTGGCTGGGCGTCCAGGTGCAGGGCGTGACACCCGACATCGCCGAGAGCCTGGGCATGCAGGAGCCGGCGGGGGCCCTGGTGACCAGCGTGTCGCCTGAGGGACCGGCGGGGAAGGGCGGCGTCCGCCAGGGCGACGTCATCACCCGCTTCAACGGCGAATCCATCGAGCAGATGCGCGAACTGCCGCGCGTCGTCGCGGCGACCAGGATCGGGTCCGCCGTGCCGCTGGAACTGGTCCGCGAAGGCAAGGCCGAGACCCTGACCGTGACGGTGGGCGAACTGGAACCGCAGGAGCAGGTCGCCCTTTCCGGGTCGAGCGGAGCGCCGCGTCCGGAGACGACGGTCGACACCAAGCAGGTCCTCGGCCTGACCCTGTCGCAACTGACCCCCGGCCTGCGCGACAGCTTCTCCATCAATCCCGACGTCGAGGGCGTGGTGGTGACCGAGGTCGGCGACGCCAGCGCCGCCAGCGAGCGCGGCATCGAAGCCGGCGACGTCATCGTCGAGGCGGGGCAGGAACCGGTGAAGACTCCGGAAGACCTGAACCGTCTGGTCGACGACGCGCGCAGCCAGGGGCGCAAGACCGTGCTGATGCTGCTCAGCCGCGACGGCGACCTGCGCTACGTGCCGATGCCCATCGAAGACCGCAAGGGCTGAGGGCGGCCCAGAGGCTGTCTCCAGAGGCTGTCCCCTGGGGCTGTCCCAACCTTTTCCTCTACCGTTTGCCGAGCGGCGGGAGTAATTTGCCCGCCACTTGGCGAATGGGATTAATCCAGTGAGCGTAGATTCCGAGGGCCGTCCGCCCGTGCGGCTGTCGGTCGTTGTTCCGGTCTTCAACGAGGCCGAAAACGTCCTTCCCCTCCTCGAAGAGATCGAACGCGCGCTGTCGCCCGCCGGGGTGCTGGGCCGCGCCTTCGAGGTGATCTATGTGGACGACGGGTCCAGCGACGACACGCTGACGCGCCTTGCCCCCGTGGTCGCCGCCGGGCGCCTGCGGCTGGTCCGTCATGTCCGCCGCTCCGGACAAAGCGCCGCTGTGCGCACCGGGGTAAAGGCGGCGCGCGGGGAGTGGATCGCCACCCTCGACGGTGACGGCCAGAACGACCCCGCCGACATTCCCGCCCTGTTCGCCCTGGCCGCCAAGGGCGGTCCGGACGCGCCGGTGCTCGTCGGCGGCCTGCGCAAGAAGCGGCAGGACACGCTGTCCAAGCGGCTGGCCTCGCGCTTCGCGAACGCCGTGCGGCAATCCTTCCTTCAGGACGGCTGCACCGACAGCGGCTGCGGGCTGAAGCTGTTCCGCCGCGACGCCTTCCTCGATCTGCCCTTCTTCGGGGCGATGCACCGCTTCCTGCCCGCGCTGTTCCGGTCGCACGGTCATCCGGTGGCCTATGTGCCGGTCAACCACCGCCCGCGGGAACGCGGCGTGTCCAAATACACCAACTGGCGCCGCGGGCTGATCGGCGTGGTCGATCTGCTGGGCGTCTATTGGCTGAAGCGGCGCACCGCGCTGTCGCCCGCGGTCGAAGACCGCTGAACCCTTCCCCATCCCGACCGGTCGCCGCCCTATTGGCTGAAGCGGCGCACCGCGCTGTCGCCCGCGGTCGAAGACCGCTGAACCCTTCCCCATCCCGACCGGTCGCCGCCCGATGCTCGAACGCGCCATCGCCTGGTACCAGAGTCAAAGCACCGCCGACCTGATCTGGGTCGGCGTCGGCTTTTTTGCGCAGGCGCTCTTCATGATGCGCTTCGTCGTGCAATGGATCGCCAGCGAGCGCGCCCGGCGCAGCATCGTGCCGGACCTCTTCTGGTATTTCTCCATCGGCGGCGGGGTTCTTTTGTTGGCCTATTCCATCCAGCGGGGTGATCCGGTGTTCATGTTCGGGCAAGGGCTGGGCCTCATCATCTATTTCCGGAACCTCTATTTCGTCTTGAACAACCGCCGGAGCGGCGGCGCGGCGGGCACGCCGTGAGCGCGGTGCCCAACGCCGCGGCCAGCCGCCTGCCGGTCCTGGCCTATCTGGTCCTGGCGGTGATCAGCGTCCTGCTGTTCCTGCCCGGCTTCTTCGATCTGCCGCCCTTCGACCGGGACGAGGCGCGCTTCGCCCAGGCGTCCCACCAGATGCTGGAAAGCGGCGACTATGTGGACATCCGCTTCCAGGACGAGGCGCGCCACAAGAAGCCGGTGGGCATCTATTGGCTGCAGACCGCGGCGACGCGGCTGGTCGATGGCCCAAGGGAGATGTCGAAGGAGATCTGGACCTTCCGCATTCCCTCCCTGATCGGGGCGGTGCTGGCGGTGCTGGCGACGGCGTGGACCGGGGCGCGGATGTTCGGCGGGACGGTCGGGTTCCTCGCCGGGCTGATGATGGCCTCCTGCGTCGTGCTGGGCGTCGAGGCCCGCATGGCGAAGACCGACGCGGTGCTGCTCGCCACCATCGTGATCGGGCAGGCGGCGCTGGCCAGCCTCTATCTGAACCGCCACGCGGAACGGTCCGGCTGGGCGGCGCCGCTCGCCTTCTGGATCGCCGCGGGGATCGGCATCCTCGTCAAGGGGCCCATCGTCCTTCTGGTGTCCGGCACGACGGCGCTGGTGCTGGCGGTGCTGGACCGCCGCGCCGGCTGGCTGAAGCGGCTGCGCCCGCTGGTCGGGCTCGCCATCGTGGTCGCCATCGCCGCACCCTGGCTGATCGCCATCACGGTGAAGACCAAGGGCGCCTTCTTCGCCGAGTCGGTCGGCCACGACATGATGGGCAAGGTGGTCAGCGGGCAGGAGGCGAAGGGCCTGCCGCCCGGCTATTACCTGGGCACCTTCTGGGTGACCTTCGCGCCCTGGTCCTTCCTGGCGCTGCTGGCCGTTCCCTGGGCGTGGCGCCATCGCAAGGGCAGCGGGCCGGCGGTGGACGCCGTGCGATTCTGCATTGCCTGGATCATCCCGAGCTGGCTGGTCTTCGAGGCGGTGCCGACCAAGCTGCTGCACTACACGCTGCCGGTCTTCCCGGCCATCGCCATCCTCACCGCCGCCGCGGCGCGCGAGCATTTCCTGCGCCGCGCCGAGACGCCGCGCCGGGGCCTGTTCTGGGCGGCCACTGCTCTCGGGGCCATCGGGTTCGGCGCCCTGACGGTCGCGGTCGCGGTGATCCCCTATCTGGTGGACGGACGCGTCGATCCGGTCGCCGTCGCCATGCTGCCGGTGGTGCTGGTGCTGTACGCGCTGGCCGTACGCCTGTTCGCCCAGCGTCGGGAAAAGCCGGGTTTCGCGGCGGGTCTGGCGGCGGCGGCGGTGCTGTACGCGGGGACCTACGGCGTGGTCCTGCCGGGCATCGACGGCGTGTGGATCAGCCGGCAGGCCGCGCGCACGGTTGCGGCGGTGCGTCCCTGCGCCGACAGCGTGGTCGCCTCCGCCGGCTATTCAGAACCGAGCCTCGTCTTCCTGCTGGGCACCGACACGCGCCTGATCCATGGGACGGGCGCCGCCGCGCATCTGGCCGAGAACCCGGCCTGCGGGCTGGCCCTGGTGACGGACCGGGAGGAGGCGGAGTTCCGCGCCGCTCTGAAGGGGGCGGAGCCGGTGCCGCTCGGCCGCTTCACCGGCTTCAACTACAACACCGGCAAGCGGCTGACCCTGACGCTCTACGGCGCGGCGCGCCCCTGAACGCCCCACTGAACGGACCGGAATGGGGTGTCCACCGGATGGAGGCCGCGGGCTGAGTAACCCGCCTCCTCCCTGGACATGCGCGGCCGCATCCGGCGGAATCCGTCTTCCACACGCAAAAGGATGGAAGGCCGCCGTGTCATGCTTCGAACGATGACTGTAGCGACCCTCGCGGTGCTGGCCTTTGCCGCACCCGCCGAAGCGCAGAGGCAGGAATACCCCTCCTGGGTGTATGAGGAGATGGTGCCGACCGGCCCCTACATGCGCCGCATGGAGGAGGCCCAGCCGATTCCCGGACAGCGCCCGTCCCACTGGGGCGCCATGGGCAACGGTGAGCAGTTCCGCGCCGGCTCCCGCGGTTACGGCACTGATCCGGCCCGCGCCACTCCCTCCTACTCCCGGACCAATTCGCTGACGCCGCCGGTTCGCGACGGGCGCGGCGGCGCTGCGGCCGCGCGGCGTGGCGGTGGCGGCGACAACGTGCCGGGCACCCCGCGCGAGGTGACGCTCAATCCGGAATACAATTTCGAGCGGTAGCCGCAGCCTCCTCGGGGCGCCACAGCCAGGCCGCCCCGCGGACCCCGCTTGAATCGCCATGGACGGCCCGGCGGACCGGCGTGTCCAGGCTGTCCGAGAAGGCCCAGCGCGCGATCGTCGGGGGTAGGGCGGCGTAGAGGAACTCCAGGTTGGACAGCCCGCCGCCCAGCACGATCACGTCCGGGTCCAGGACGTTGACGATGCCCGCCAGCCCGCGCCCCAGCCGGTCCACCAGCCGGTCGAGGGTGGCGCGGGCTGTGGCGTCCCCGCGCTCCGCCAGCGCCGCGATGGCTTCCGCCGGCAGGTCCGCTCCGGTGACCCGGCGGTGGTCGGCGGCGACGGCGGGGCCGGACACGAAGGTCTCCAGGCAGCCTGACTTGCCGCAATAGCAGGCCGGGCCGGGCCGCTCCCCGTCGGTGGGCCAGGGCAGGGGGTTGTGCCCCCATTCGCCGCCGATGGCGTTGCGGCCGCCCAGGGGACGACCATCCACGACGATTCCCGCCCCGCAGCCGGTGCCGAGGATGGCCGCGAAGACCACGCCGCAGCCGGCCCCCGCCCCATCCGCCGCCTCCGAGACGGCCAGACAGTTGGCGTCGTTCTCGACCCGCACCGGCCGCTTGAGCGCTTCGGCCAGATCGTGGTCGAAGGGCTTGCCGATCAGCCAGGTCGAATTGGCGTTCTTCACCAGCCCGGTCGCCGGGGAGATGGCGCCGGGAATGCCGACCCCGACGGTGGCGCCCGCCGACCCCGTCGCGCTCTCCAGCCGCGCCACCAGATCGGCGATGGTCCGCACCGTCGCGTCATAGTCGCCGCGGGGGGTGGGGACGCGGACGCGGGCGCGCTCCACGCCGGCCGCGTCGAGCGCGATCCCTTCCGTTTTCGTGCCGCCGAGGTCGATGCCGATGCGGACGACCGAAGGAGGGACATCGGTGCGGTTCATGGGAAAATGCCCTGATGTGTGGCCCGCGTCACAGACGGACGCCGAGGCTGTTGCAATACTGGGAAAGACCGGCAACCCGCAAGCCAAGCAACCGCCCGACCTTCCCGGCGATGGCCCCGGCGACGGCCGCGCCACAGGCTGGGACAAATGGTCTTCGGTCGGGCGATATGGGTTGACCGTCTGTCGGGATCTTGTAGAACCAGCGAAGGAGAGGGCGTGATCCGTCGGATTCCGCCCGTCAATCAGGGCCACCGGAGCCGGACCAACGATGAATCGCCAGCGCGCCGCCCATCGCATTCCTTCCTTCACCTTGCGCAGCGCCGCCGCCGTCGGCCTCGCCGTGCTGTTCGCCGGCGCCGCGCTGCCGGCCGCCGCCAAGGAGGCGGCGAAGCCGGCCGCTGAAAAGACGGCTGCGAAGGCCACCGCGAAGCCGGCCGCCGCCAAGAGCACCGCGTCCAAGGCCGCCGCGACCAAGCCCGGCGCCTGCTACAGCCGCGCCGAGCACGCGGCCGAGCAGACCATCCGCATGCACACCGAGATGATGGTGGTCGGGCTGACCTGCATGCAGGTTAATCCGGAAAAGAAGCCGTTCAACCTGTACCAGGACTTCACCGTCAAGAACCGCTCCCTGATCTCCAACTCGGAAGCGTCGATGATCGACCACTTCCGCAAGAAGGGGGGCGGCAACGCGACGCGGCAGTTCGACATGTTCCGTACCGAACTGGCGAACGAGGTCAGCCGCCGCGCGGCGGTGATCGGCACCGGGCTCTATTGCGCCAACTTCGTGGATCGCTCCAAGGCGGCGATGGACCTGACGGCGGACGATATCCGCGTCCTGACCGGCGATGAAAAAAGCGCCGGCCTGATGCATTTGTCGTCAAAGCCGCTGTGCGACGTGCAGGTCGTCAGCAACCCGGACGTGAATTACGACGTCGCCCAGGCCCCGGCCTCGCGCAGCGGCAGCGCGGCCACCGCCTCCAAGTCGACCGGCAAGGCGACGGCCAAGGCCCCCGGGAAGCCCAAGGAGCCGGCGAAGGCGCAGGTGGTTTCCGCCAAGCGCTGAGCGGCCAGTATCGATGGTGATGCCGGCCGTCACAGGCGGACCGGCATCACGCATCGCAGCAATGGCACAGTTGTTGCCAAGCCCTCTTCACCACAGTGAAGAGGGTTTTTTATGCGGTGCATTCGCTATGGTAGAAAGCAAGCGCAAAGTTCACGGAACTGACATGAATCGATATTGCAAATTCTCGGAAAATTGGTATTACCGCAGATAGAGTGCGGGTTTGCCCTCTTGCTCTGTTGAGAGCCGCTGGGCTAACGTTCCGCTCACACAACAATCTTGGCCCCGCGCTCAAGAGCCCGGGTAAGCCAATTCGGGGAGTGGCACTTCACGTGACTGGTGTACGAGCGCGCTTGTCTCGCTCGCCGAAGCCTGCGCATCGCGCCGAGGCGAGGTAAGACAATGGAATACTTTCTTCAGCAGTTGATCAACGGCCTGTCGCTGGGCGCCATCTATGGCCTCATCGCGATCGGATACACGATGGTGTACGGCATCATCGGCATGATCAACTTCGCCCACGGCGAGATCTACATGATCGGCGCCTTCGTGGCCCTCATCACCTTCCTGGCCATCGGCAGCCTGGGGATCACCTGGGTTCCGCTGGCCCTTCTCGTCATGCTGGTCGCATCGATGCTGTTCACCGCCGTCTACGGATGGACGGTGGAGCGCATCGCCTATCGCCCGCTGCGCAGCTCGCCGCGTCTGGCGCCGCTGATCTCGGCGATCGGCATGTCGATCTTCCTGCAGAACTACGTGCAGATCCTGCAGGGCGCCCGCAGCAAGCCGCTGCAGCCGATCCTGCCGGGCAACCTGACCATGATGGACGGGGCGGTGTCGGTCAGCTACGTGCGTCTGGCGACGATCGTCATCACGATCGCGCTGATGTACGGCTTCACCCAGCTCATCACCCGCACCTCGCTCGGCCGCGCCCAGCGCGCCTGCGAGCAGGACAAGAAGATGGCGGGCCTGCTCGGCGTCAACGTCGACCGCGTCATCTCGCTGACCTTCGTCATGGGCGCCGCCCTGGCGGCCGTGGCGGGCATGATGGTTCTGCTGATCTACGGCGTGATCGACTTCTACATCGGCTTCCTGGCCGGCGTTAAGGCCTTCACCGCCGCGGTGCTCGGCGGCATCGGCTCGCTGCCGGGCGCGATGCTGGGCGGCGTGGTCATCGGGCTGATCGAAGCCTTCTGGTCGGGCTACATGGGCAGCGAATGGAAGGACGTGGCGACCTTCACGATTCTCGTGCTCGTCCTGATCTTCCGTCCGACCGGCCTGCTGGGCCGTCCGGAAATCGAGAAGGTGTGAGGCCATGACCGCGATTTCCCTGTCTTCGCCGCGGGCCATCGCCTGGCCCGCGATCCTGAAGGAGGCGGCGATGACCGCCTTCGTCGCCCTTCTCCTGACGATTCCGCTGGTCGGCCTGCGCACGGTGGACCGTCCCACCGGCCTCGGGCTGGAAACCCGCTGGAACGAGGTGGCCGCCGCCGTCGGTCTGGTCTTCCTCGGCCGTCTCGGCCTCTGCCTGATCCGCGAGGGCCACGCCGTCACCGTCCTGGTGCTGGCCGCCGCCGCCACCGCGGCGGGATTCTTCATCGCCATGCCGACGGAGGCCCTTCGGGTCATCCTGATCGCCGGCGGCGCGGTCATCGCGATCCGCGCCATTTTGGCGATCCGCACCGGCCGCTCCAAGCTGTCGCAGGCGGAGCGCGACAAGCGGATGGACCACATCGCCGCGCAGGTGCAGCACGCCTCCCGCTGGCTCGGTCCGATCGCCGTCGTCGTGGCGCTGGCCTTCCCGTTCACCCCCTTCGCCGACCGCCAGCTGCTGGACATCGGCATCCTGCTGCTGACCTACATCATGCTGGGCTGGGGGTTGAACATCGTGGTCGGCCTCGCCGGCCTGCTCGACCTCGGCTATGTGGCCTTCTACGCGGTGGGCGCCTACTCCTACGCGCTGCTGGCCCATTATTTCGGCTTCAGCTTCTGGGTCTGCCTGCCGCTGGCCGGTTTCCTGGCGGCGATGTCGGGCGTCCTGCTGGGCTTCCCGGTCCTTCGCCTGCGCGGCGACTATTTCGCCATCGTGACGCTGGGCTTCGGCGAGATCATCCGCATCATCCTGATCAACTGGTACCAGTTCACCGGCGGTCCGAACGGCATCTCCGGCATTCCGCGCCCGAGCTTCTTCGGCATCGCCGACTTCACCCGGACCCCGGCGGAGGGCACCGCGGCCTTCCACGAGATGTTCGGCCTGGAGTTCAGCCCGCTGCACCGGATCATCTTCCTCTATTACCTGATCCTGGTGCTGGCCCTGGTGGTGAACCTGTTCACCATGCGCGTCCGCAAGCTGCCGCTGGGCCGCGCTTGGGAAGCGCTGCGCGAGGACGACATCGCCTGCGCCTCGCTGGGCATCAACCGCACGAACATGAAGCTGGCGGCCTTCGCCATCGCGGCGATGTTCGGCGGCTTCGCCGGGTCCTTCTTCGCCACCCGCCAGGGCTTCATCAGCCCGGAAAGCTTCACCTTCATCGAGTCGGCGATCATCCTCGCCATCGTGGTGCTGGGCGGCATGGGCAGCCAGATCGGCGTCGTCGTGGCGACCCTGCTGGTCATCGGCCTGCCGGAAGCCTTCCGTGAACTGGCCGACTACCGCATGCTGGCGTTCGGCATGGGCATGGTGCTGATCATGCTGTGGCGTCCGCGCGGCCTGCTGGCCCACCGCGATCCGACCATCCTCCTGCACGGCCGTCCCAAGGGCGGAGCCGGCGGCCCCGCCGCGGGCACCGCCGCCGCCGGCGGCCAGGGCATCGCCGGGGGGAGCGCGAAGTGATGGAAGGTAAAGTGATGACGGGCCATTCCATGACCACAACGCCCCTGCTGACGGTCGAACACCTCACCATGCGCTTCGGTGGGCTGGTGGCGGTCAACGACGTCTCCTTCTCGGCCAACAACGGCGAGATCACCGCGATCATCGGCCCGAACGGCGCCGGCAAGACCACGCTGTTCAACTGCATCACCGGCTTCTACACCCCCACGGTGGGCCGGCTGACGCTGCGCCACGCCGACGGGAAGGAGTTCCTGCTGGAGCGGATGCCGGGCTACCGCATCTCGCAGAAGGCCAGCGTCGCCCGCACCTTCCAGAACATCCGCCTGTTCGGCGGCATGAGCGTCCTGGAGAACCTGATCGTCGCCCAGCACAACAAGCTGATCCGCGCCTCGGGCTTCTCCATCGCCGGTCTGCTCGGCCTTCCGTCCTACACCAAGACGGAGCGGGAGGCGGTCGATCTGGCCAAGTACTGGCTGGACCGCGTGCGCCTGCTGGAGTTCGCGGACTGGGAGGCGGGCAATCTGCCCTACGGCGCCCAGCGCCGGCTGGAGATCGCCCGCGCCATGTGCACTGAGCCGGTGATGCTCTGCCTGGATGAGCCGGCGGCGGGCCTCAACCCCCGCGAGTCGGGCGAACTGGCCGATCTGCTCACCTACATCCGCGACGAGCACAGGATCGGCGTGCTGCTGATCGAGCATGACATGAGCGTGGTGATGACCATTTCCGACCATGTCGTGGTGCTGGATTACGGACGGAAGATTTCCGACGGCGATCCGGCCTTCGTGAAGAACGACCCCGCGGTCATCCGCGCCTATCTGGGCGAGGAAGAGGACGAGGAGTTGCCGCCGGAGGTCAAGGCCGACCTGCCGGAGGTCGCCAAACGAGCCGAGGAGGGGGCCTGAGCCATGCTGAAGGTATCGGGCGTCCACACCTTCTACGGCGCCATCGAGGCGCTGAAGGGGGTCGACATCGAGATCGGGGCCGGCGAGATCGTCTCGCTGATCGGCGCCAACGGCGCCGGCAAGTCCACGCTTCTCATGACCATCTGCGGCAGTCCGCGCGCCCGCATGGGCCGGATCACCTTCGAAGGGCAGGACATCACGCAGATGCCCACCTACGAACTGGTCCGCCTGGGCATCGCCCAGTCGCCGGAAGGCCGCCGGATCTTCCCGCGCATGAGCGTGCTGGAGAACCTGCAGATGGGGTCCATCACCGCCAAGCCGGGCAGCTTCGCCAACGAGCTGGAGCGGGTCCTGACCCTGTTCCCGCGCCTGAAGGAGCGCATCGGCCAGCGCGCCGGCACCATGTCGGGCGGCGAGCAGCAGATGCTGGCCATCGGCCGCGCGCTGATGAGCCAGCCGCGGCTGCTGCTTCTCGACGAGCCGTCGCTGGGCCTCGCCCCGCTGGTGGTGAAGCAGATCTTCCAGGCGGTGAAGGACATCAACCGCGAACAGAAGATGACCGTGTTCATGGTCGAGCAGAACGCCTTCCACGCGCTGAAGCTCGCCCACCGCGGTTATGTGATGGTCAACGGTAAGGTCACCATGTCGGGGACCGGCGCGGAACTGCTGGCGAACGAGGAAGTTCGCTCGGCCTATCTGGAGGGAGGTCACTGATGGACGGCGTTCTCGGGTCCTCTCTGCCGGTGTTCCTGGGCCTGACGGTCCTGGTGTTCGGCGGCTGCGGCGTTTTGACCGGCCAGACCCTGGCCGAAGGCTGGAAGCCGCTGTCGAGCGCCATCGCCTACTCCGTCCTGCTGGGCTTGGGCGACCGGTTCCTGGTCTGGGGCCTGTTCGGCGGCCAGCTCCTGTCGGTATACGGATTCGTGGTGCACACCCTGGTGATCGGCGCGATCACCCTGACCACGTACCGCATTTCGATGGCGCGCCGGATGGTGTCTCAGTATCCTTGGCTGTACGAGCGTTCGGGACCCTTCGGCTGGCGCGAGCGCGTCGGCGGAACGCTCGCCGAGTGATTGCGAAATCTATGGCTCCGATCGGGACCAGGACGCGGGCGAAACTGTCGCACTTGGCGATGATCGGACTATAGTGGAACCTTGTCGGCACCGGCGCCCCCAGCCCTTGGGGGTCCGGTGAAAAGGCCCCGGCGGGGCCGGCGTACGACTCATAACAGGGAGCCAACGAAACTATGAACTACAAGCTTTCCCTCCTCGTTGCGGTTGCGGCGACCGCTATGACCGCCTCGGTGGCGAAGGCCGACATCGCGGTGGCGACCGCCGGCCCGATCACCGGCCAGTACGCCACCTTCGGCGAGCAGATGAAGAAGGGCATGGAGCAGGCGGTTGCCGACATCAACGCCGCCGGCGGTGTCCTGGGCCAGAAGCTGAAGCTGGAAGTGGGCGACGACGCCTGCGACCCGAAGCAGGCCGTCGCCGTGGCGAACCAGCTCGCCAAGGCGGGTGTGAAGTTCGTCGCCGGTCACTTCTGCTCGGGCTCCTCGATCCCGGCCTCGCAGGTCTACGCCGAGGAAGGCGTCCTGCAGATCTCCCCGGCCTCGACCAACCCCAAGCTGACCGAGCAGGGCCTGAAGAACGTCTTCCGCGTTTGCGGCCGTGACGACCAGCAGGGCCAGATCGCCGGCAAGTATCTGCTGGACAACTACAAGGGCAAGAACGTCGCGATCCTGCACGACAAGTCGGCCTATGGTAAGGGTCTCGCCGACGAGACGCAGAAGGCGCTGAACGCCGGCGGCCAGAAGGAGAAGATCTACGAAGCCTACACGGCGGGTGAGAAGGACTACTCGGCGCTGGTGTCGAAGCTGAAGCAGGAAGCCGTCGACGTCGTCTATGTCGGTGGCTATCACACCGAAGCCGGTCTGCTGGCCCGCCAGATGAAGGATCAGGGCCTGAACGCCCCGATCGTGTCGGGCGACGCGCTGGTGACCAACGAGTATTGGGCGATCACCGGTCCGGCCGGCGAGAACACCATGATGACCTTCGGTCCGGACCCGCGCGAAATGCCGGACGCCAAGGAAGCCGTGGAGAAGTTCCGCAAGGCCGGCTATGAGCCGGAGGGCTACACCCTCTACACCTACGCCGCCCTGCAGATCTGGGCGGACGCGGTCAAGCAGGCCAACTCCACCGACGCCGCCAAGGTTTCTGAGGTTCTCCGCAAGGGCAACTACAGCACGGTGATCGGCAAGATCGGCTTCGACGCCAAGGGCGACGTGACCACTCCGGCCTATGTCTGGTACCGCTGGAACAACGGTCAGTACGCCCAGGTCAAGTAAACCGGTCGTACGATCCGTTTTCCTTCGGGAAACGAAGTCGCGCAAAGGCCCGGCGGGAAACCGCCGGGCCTTTCGTTTGGCGTGGTGTCTGCGGTGTGGCTCAGAGGGTGGCCGGCTGCGCCGACAGGACGGGCGCCACCGGTGGCGCGGTGGGGGGAGGCGCCGAAGCGGGGGAGCGCTCCGCCAGAAGCCTCTCGGAGGTGCGCATCACATCCCGCCAGAAGGCGGCGGCGCGCAGGTTGTTGGCAGCCGTGAGTTCGACGAGGCGGACGCGGCTGATGCGGACGGCGGACTCGCCCAGTTCTTCCACGAGGCGGGTCGCGAACAGGAGCACGTCGTGATCGATTTTCATGACGGCATCAACACGCCGGATCGGCGGATTGTTCCGCAGGTGCGAAGACGGTTGTTGCAGCACCGCTACAGCCCGGTTCCGGTATGCGTGGGACGCACAACGGACACTCGCCAAACGGGGGCGGATTGGTGTTTGAATGGTCGGCCGCACCCGCAGGGTTGGCGGGTTTGACGTTTTGGGTTTTGGAGATCGGATATGCGCAGAAAGCGCGAAGTCGTCGAAGGCCAGATGTTCCGCAAGTTGGGGCCCGGCGGTGGCATGTGGCAGGTGATCGCCATCCGCAAGGATGGGCTGGGCACGCAGCATGCCCAGCTGCAGCGGTCCGACGATCACAAGACCTTGAAAACTCTGGCGGTTTCCGCCCTGCTTGATCCCACCCAGTTCGAGATGGTCGCCGAGCCGCAGGATTGACCTGAACGGCCGCATCGGGTCCGTCCACTCTTTTCCAGGAAACCGCGCAAGCGCCGCCCCTGCCGAAGGCGGGGCGCCTTCGTGCGTCCGCTCTGTTGGTCCTATGAGCAAATCCACTCCGAAAGTCATGCATTCTATCCGATGGGATTAGGAAGAATTCGGCGGGCGATTGCTTCGATCTCAAATGAATATGAAGTCTACGACGAACGTTCGGGTAATGCAGAAATGCAACATCCCTGTTCATCTTGTCGCAGAGCACTTGTGACGTTGGGTGGTTGCTGTTATTTCGAACTCATGACGTTTCAACCGCCGACGGAATGTGGCGGGCTCGCCCGATGAAGGACGGAGTCTCCGGACACCCGGCCTTCTGAACGGGTCGCTTCGACAGCCCCGGCAACGCCGTGCACAAAGGAAAGAAGAAGATGACTCTGCGTGGGATTCTGCTCGGAACGGCGCTCGCGGCGATGCTGCCGACCGCCGCCATGGCCGCGACCGAGGGCTTTTACGTCGGCGCCGGCGCCGGCGTGAACTGGACGCGCGACGCCGATCTGCGTTTCGAAAACACCCCGACGGACGCCAGCACCAGCTTCAAGCTGGGCGGCATCGGCGACATCTCCGCCGGCTACGCCACCGCCGCCGGCCCGCGCGCCGAGCTGGAGTTCGCTTGGCGCTGGCGCAACGCGATCGACAGCACCGACAGCTCCAACGCGGCGGTGAACGGTCTGGGTGGCAAGGCCAGCTCGCTCGCCTTCATGGGCAACGTGCTGTACGACATCAACACCGGCACCGCCTTCACGCCCTACATCGGCGTCGGCGCCGGTATCGCCCAGGTCCGTCTGGATCTCGGCGGTTTCGATGACCGCGACTGGGTGTTCGCCTACCAGGGCATCGCCGGCGTGTCCTACGCCCTGAGCCAGAACCTGGCCCTGACGCTGGACTACCGCTACTTCGCGACTCTCGATCCGAAGTTCGATCTGGGCGGCCCCGCCGGCCTCGCCAGCTCCACCGTGAAGGGCGAGTACCAGAACCACACCATCATGGCCGGCCTGCGCTACACCTTCGGCGCCCCGGCGGCGGCCCCCGCGGCGGCCCCCATCGCTCCGGCGGCTCCGGTGCAGGCGCAGCCGCAGTCGGAGTATCTGGTGTTCTTCGACTGGGACAAGGCCAACATCACCGCGGCGTCCGACAAGATCATCGGCGATGCCGCCGCCTCGGCCGGTCAGGTGCGGGCGGTCAGCATCCATGTGGTTGGCCACACCGACACCTCGGGCTCGCCGGCCTACAACCAGCGGCTCTCGCTGCGCCGCGCCGACGCGGTGAAGAACGCGCTGGTCGGCAAGGGCGTTGCCGCCAACCAGATCACTGTCGAGGGCAAGGGCGAGACCCAGCTCCTGGTGAACACCGGGGCGAACGTCCGCGAGCCGTCGAACCGCCGCGCGCAGATCCTCATCCGCGTGCAGTGATCCGGCGGGCCGCCGGTCCCGTTCGGGGCCGGTCGGCGCGGTCAGGACAGGGAAAGGGCGTCGCCACCGCGGCGCCCTTTTCGCATCTGCGGCAGAAACACGCGCAGCATTGCGGAATCATGCATCAATTGTGGCGTGAAACCTCCGGTCGGCGTATGAGGTTCATACCGGAAGCCGCACTTTGGTTTGAGACGACCGAGGCCGGCCCGGTCCCAGCGGACCCTGTCCCATCGGGTCGTTTCCTCCAGCCGCCTTCGCCGAAGCAGGGTTGTCATGCAGGTATTGATCGCCGACGATCACTCCATTGTTCGCAGTGGCCTGACCCATCTGGTCGGGGAGCTGGACGAACAGGCCAACGTGGCCGCGGCGACCAGCTTCGGCCAGTTGACCCAGCTGCTGGACCAGGGGACCTACGACCTCGTCATCATGGATCTGCGCATGCCGGGCCTCGGTGGGCTGGAAGACGTGGAGGCGGTGGTGAAGCGGGTGGCGCCGGTGCCGGTCGTCGTCTTCTCGATGATCGATTCGCCGGACGAGATGCGCGCCGTGCTGTCGCGCGGGGTGCGGGCCTTCATTCCGAAATCCACCGACGACGTTCTGGTCGTGAACATCCTGCGGCTGGTCATGGCCGGCGGGTCCTATGTGCCGCCGGTGCTCGGCATGCCGGGGTTGGCCCAGGCGCCGGTCGCCGCGAAGGCGCATGAGCCGAGCGTCTTCGACGGCATGACCCGCCGCCAGTTGGAGGTTCTGGACCTGTTGGCCCAGGGCCTGTCGAATCAGGAGATCGGGGAGCGGCTGGGCCTGAACCTGTCCACCGTCAAGACCCACGTCACCGGCGTGCTGAAGGCGCTGGGTGTGGGCAGCCGGACCCAGGCGGTGCTGCTGGTCAAGGAATCAGGCCGCGACCGTCTCGTGTAGGCTGCGGACCAGGGGAACCCCCACGGCGAACACCGTTCCGCGCCCTTCGACCGAGCGTAGCTCCAGCGGATGGCCGAGCAGCCGGGCCAGCCGGTCGACGATGGCCAGCCCCAGCCCGATTCCCTCGCTGCGGTCGCGGTCGGGCCGGTCGAGCTGGACGAATTCCTCGAAAATGCGGCGGCGGTCGATTTCGGCGATGCCGCGGCCGGTGTCGTAGACCTCGATCCACACAGTGCCGCCGCGGCGCCGGCATCCCATCAGCACGCCGCCCTGTTCGGTGTAGCGCACCGCGTTGGTGAGCAGGTTGCGCAGGATGCGCTCCAGAAGGAAGGGGTCCGTCCGCACGGAAAGGTCCGTCGGCACGACGCGCAGCCGCAGGCCCTTGTCCTCGGCAATCCCGGTGAATTCCGCTTCGAGCTGGTCGAACAGGGCGGACAGCGCGACATCGGCGGGCTTCGGTTCGACCACGCCGGATTCCAGCTTCGAGATGTCCAGGATGGCGTTCAGCAGATCGTGCATCGACCGCTGGGCCAGCCGCAAATCCTTCACCAGCGCCAAGGCGCGGGGCTTGTCGAGCTGCCGTTCCAGCATGCCGGTGAACATGTTGATGGCCTGAAGGGGCTGCTTCAGGTCATGCCCGGCGTGGGCGAGAAAACGCGATTTCGCCAGATGGGCCTGTTCCGCCGCCACCTTCGCCGTGTGCAGCTCGGCGGTGCGGGCGCGCACCTGGGCCTCCAGCGTGACGTTGGTCTGCTCCAACGCCTGGGTCATGCGGGTGATGTCGGCGAACTGGCGCTGCACCTGCCGGACCATCGGTCGGAAGATCACCAGAACCTCGGCGCACAGGGTCAGCAGAGTCAGGATCAGGGCGGCGAACCCCAGATTGTGCAGAGTGGCGAAGCCACGCTCGCCCGCCTCCTGATAGCGCGCCACCATGTCCTCCAGGCCCGCCAGCAGCGGGCCGAGCGCCTGATGGGTGACGAGGTCGGCCTCGGGCATGTCGGGCGGCAGACCGGCGGGGCCGGCGGCGATCACCGCGCGGAGCGCGGCGATGTGGCGGAGCACCAGATCGTTCAGTGGCTCCGGCCCGTCGAAATAGAGGCGCCGCACGTCCTTGCCCATGGCCGGCCCCTCGTCGGCGCCGGTCAGCCGCCGGTGTGCGTTCTCGAACATGTCGGTCGCCTCGGCCAGACGGACGGTCAGGGCGCTCCGCTCGGCATCGGTCGGGGCGTTGCGGAGCTGCTCCGCCAGCAGGGCGGTGCGCTGGGACAGCATGCGCTGGCGGCCGGAGATGTTCACGACCTCCAGCATGTCGGCGTGCTGGTCGATGACCCGTTCGGTCATGACGAAGCCGGCCAACGTGCACAGCGCGATCACCCCGAGCGCCAGCCCGTAGCGAAGCGTCATCCAGCGCGCCGTGGTGTTGCCGATGGGGACCATGCCGTCCGTCCTTCCGGTGCGGACCTTGACGACGATCAAGGTCGGGTGGTGCACGAAGCATCACTGTACCGCCATCGCCGATGCCCGGCATTCGCGAATGCAGCAAGGGCAGGGCGACGGAAAAGGAAAAGCCGGGAGGAGGGAAGCCATCATGGCGATCAGTCGCGCGGATCTGTTCCGGGGCCGCCTCCGGTCCGAGAGCCGTCCGTCCGAGGCGCCCCAGGCGCTGGAGGCGCGCATCGGCGCGGCGTGCCTGTCCTACACCGGGACCGACTGCCGGATGTGCGGCGACCATTGCGACCACGGCGCGATCCGTTTCCGTCCGCTGGGGCGCGGGCGCTGGCTGCCGATCGTCGAGGAGGGGGGATGCACCGGCTGCGGCGACTGCGCGGCCGTGTGCCCGGTCAAAGCGGTGACCATGGAGCCGGTTGCCGCCTGAGCCAGGGAACGCTGTTTCCATAGCCTCTGTTGGTAAGACGGTTTCTTCCCCTGTCGGCCAACGGAGACGCACATGTGGTGGCGCAACGTAACACTGGTCTATGCCGCGGCTTTTACGGCCATCGGCATTTTAGGCTTCATTCCGACCTTCCTGTCCCCGCCTCCGGAGGGCATGACCCTCGCCGTCGAATCCTTCCACGGCTATCTGCTCGGGCTGTTCCCGGTGAATCTGTTGCACAACATCGTGCATCTCCTGTTCGGCCTGTGGGGCTTCTTCGCCTACTTCTCCAGCCGTCTGGCCTCGCGCAGCTATCTGCGCAGCGTGGCCGTGGCCTACGCCGTGCTGACCGTTCTTGGCTTCATCCCGGGTCTGAACACGCTGTTCGGGCTGGTGCCGCTGCACGGCAACGACATCTGGCTGCACGCCGTCCTCGCGATCGTGGCCGGCTACGTCGGCTTCATGGTGCATGAGACGGAGGTCGGCACGGAGAAGCGCGCCGAGTGGCGGGCGTAACGGCCCGCTGGCCCGACCGTCAGGCCGGGCCGTCTCCGTGAAAGCCGCAGGCGGCCAGCGCCGCGCGCATGTGGGGCGGAACCGGCGCCACCGCGCCGACCGCCTCGCGGGAGGGGTAGAGGGGCAGGGATATGGCCCGCGACTGCAGGTGCAGCGGATGCCCATCCGGCCCGCCATATTGCGGATCGCCGAGCAGCGGACAGCCCAGCGCCGTGGCGCAATGCACGCGGATCTGGTGCGTGCGCCCGGTGTGGGGCTTCAACTCCAGCCACGTCATGCCGTCGCCGCGGCCCAGGACCCGGTAGTCGGTGACGGCGCTCTGCCCGTCGTCGGCCACGACGATGCGCCAGCCACCGGTCTTGTTGGTGACCTTCTTCAAAGGCAGCTCGATGCGCCCCTGCTCCTCCGGCGGGGTGCCGGCGACGACCGCCCAATAGGTCTTGTCGACCTTGCCGTCCTGGAACAGCTTGCCCAGCTTGCGCAGGGCCTTGGGATGCCGCCCAAGGATCAGGCAGCCGGAGGTGTCGCGGTCCAGCCGGTGCGCGAGCCCCGGCGGCTTCGGAAAGCCGAAGCGCAGGGCGTCGAAATGGCGCTCCAGATTCGGGCCGCCGCCCGGTCCGGCGTGGACGGGTAGGCCGGCGGGCTTGTCGATGATGAGCATCAGCCCGTCGCGGTAGAGGACGCGGGCCTGGATTTGTTCGGGTGTCATGGTGCCTTAACGGACGAGTCGGTCAGTCTTCCTCATCCTCTTCGGGGTTGAGGGCGGCTTCGTCAACCGTTGTCAGAACGTCGGGCCGGATGGCGGCCAGCGCCAGCAGCACCGCCCGGACCGATTCCGGCGGGTGGACGTCGCCCGCGACCTGGGCCACCAACGCGTCCGTCACCAGCGGAGCGGCCGGAACGCGGCGGCGGATGGCGCGGATTTCCTTCTCGATGGCCTTGCGCTCCTCTGCCACGTCGTTGGCGTAGTGCGTCTGATGGCGCATCGAGAAATCATGCAGTCGCCGGTTCACGATGACCTCGGCGGCGAACAGGGCGCGGCGCTGGGCGTCGGCGATCTTGGCGGTCAGGTCATCGGCCATGGCGGGTCCTCGCATTGCAGACAATTGTCTCCTCCCTGTCCCTCTCCCGCTCTCGGCGGACCGTCGGTCCGCCTGCCGCGTCCGCGCAAACCCTCAGTTTGCGCGAGAGCTGACGCAGGGGAGGGACAGGGGAAGAACGGGCGTCAGGCCAGCTTCAGTTCCTTGAAGAAGTCGTTGCCCTTGTCATCGACGATGATGAAGGCCGGGAAGTCCTCGACCTCGATGCGCCAGATGGCTTCCATGCCGAGTTCCGGATACTCGATGCACTCCACCTTCTTGATGCAGTCCTGGGCCAGACGGGCCGCGGCACCGCCGATGGAGCCGAGATAGAAGCCGCCATGCGTCTTGCAGGCCGCGGTCACCTCGGGGCTGCGGTTGCCCTTGGCCAGCATGACCATCGAACCGCCCGCCGCCTGGAACTGCTCGACGAAGCTGTCCATGCGTCCGGCGGTCGTCGGACCGAAGGAGCCCGAGGCGTAGCCTTCCGGCGTCTTGGCCGGGCCGGCGTAGTAGATGGGGTGGTTCTTGAAATAGTCTGGCAGCGGCTCGCCGGCGTCCAGCCGCGCGCGCAGCTTGGCGTGGGCGAGGTCGCGGGCGACGATCAGCGGGCCGGTCAGCGACAGGCGGGTGCGGATCGGATACTGCTTCAGCGTGGCGAGGATCTCGCTCATCGGCTGGTTCAGATCGATCTTGACCACCTCGCCGGCGAGATCGCCGTCGGTGATCTCGGGCAGGTACTTGGCCGGATCGGTCTCCAACTGCTCCAGGAAGATGCCGTCCTTGGTGATCTTGCCCACCGCCTGACGGTCGGCCGAGCAGGACACGCCGATGCCGATCGGCATGGAGGCGCCGTGGCGCGGCAGGCGGATGACGCGGACGTCGTGGCAGAAGTACTTGCCGCCGAACTGGGCGCCGATGCCCATGGTCTGCGTCAGCTTGTGCACCTCCGCCTCCATGGCGAGGTCGCGGAAGGCGTGCGCGTCCTCGCCGCCCTCGGTCGGCAGATTGTCGAGGTAGCGGGCCGAGGCCAGCTTCACCGTCTTCAGATTCTGCTCCGCCGACAGGCCGCCGATGACGATGGCGAGGTGGTAGGGCGGACAGGCCGAGGTGCCGAGGTAGCGGATCTTGTCCTCGAGGAACTTCAGCAGCCGGTCCGGCGCCAGAACCGACGGGGTGGCCTGGTGCAGGAAAGTCTTGTTGGCCGACCCGCCGCCCTTGGCCATGAACAGGAACTTGTAGGCGTCCTCGCCCTCCGCGTAGATCTCGACCTGGCCCGGCAGGTTGTTGCGGGTGTTCTTCTCCTCATACATGGAGATCGGGGCGAGCTGGCTGTAGCGCAGGTTGCGCTTCAGGTAGGCGTCGCGGGCACCTTCCGACAGGGCGGTCTCGTCGCCGCCCTTGGTGAAGACGCGGCGGCCCTTCTTGCCCATGATGATGGCGGTGCCGGTGTCCTGGCACATCGGCAGGGTGCCGGCGGCGGCGATGTTGGCGTTCTTCAGCAGGTCCAGCGCCACGAACTTGTCGTTCGGCGAGGCTTCCGGATCGTCGAGGATCGCGCGGATCTGGCTGAGATGGCCGGGGCGCAGCAGGTGGTTGATGTCCTTGAAGGCCTCCTCGGCCAGCAGGCGCAGGCCCTCCGGCTCCACCTTCAGGACCTGTTCGCCGTCGAACTCGACGACCGAGACGTGATCCGAGGTCAGCTTGCGGTAGGTCGTGTCGTCCTTGGACAGCGGGAACAGCGTCGCGGCGCCGCGGGCGGGGCTGATGTCATCGGGCATTCGGGGGGCTTCCTTCCTGTTTCTTGGGTCACAGGCCCCGATGCGGCGCGCGGGAGCGCGCAAAAGGGCCAGGGCCACGCTCGCGCACCGTTATACACCCCTGCGCCCGGCGCACAACGGGAACGGAACGCCCTGCGGCGATAAGGAAAGGGCGTTGCCTCACCCCAAAAACGATGCGGCCCGGACCTACCGCCGAAGCGCTGGATGCCGGGCCGAAACAATCTAATATTAAAAAGAACTTACGCGGCGGTCTTGAACTGATCTGTCAACTCGGCTTGGCCTTCGGTCACCGGCTCCGCCGGGGCGCCGACCCATTCGGTGTGCGCCGGGATCTCCTCGCCCTTCATGACCAGGGTCAGCGGGCCGAGATGGGCGTAATCGCCGACGTTGGTGTCGTACAACACGGTGGAACCGGCGCCGATGGTGACGCCGCGGCCCACCTTCACGCAACCGACCTTCATCACGCGGTCCTCGTACAGGTGCGTCTGCAGGGCCGACAGGGCGTTCACCGCGCTGTGGTCGCCGACCGACACGCAGTCGAACTCGGTGATGTCGGTGGTGTCCATGAAGACGCCCTTGCCGAACTTCGTGCCGAACAGGCGCAGCACCCAGGGCAGCATCGGCGTGCCGCGCAGATGGTCGAGCAGCACCTTGCCGGCCAGACCCCAATAGAGCACCGCCACCGCTTCGGTCTTCATGGCCCACCAGGACCACATCGGCTTCACGGTCGGCGTGTAGCGGCCCATCAGCAGCCACTTCACCAGGATCACCACCGCCACCATCGCCACCGGGATGGCGACGCTGACCGCCAGGAACTGCGCCAGGAAGGCGCCGTAGCGCTGCTCCAGGATGGCCGGGGCGAACAGCTCGACCGCCAGCGTGCCGAAGGTGATGAACAGCATCGTCGGCATCGACAGGCTGAAGGCCTCGAACACCGCGCGGCCCAGGCGGCGGGCCTTGGACGGCTCATAGGTCCAGTTGGCGCCGACCCCGTCGAAGCGCTGGCGCACCGGCAGCTTGATCGGCGGGCTGCCGAACCACGTCTCGCCCGCGGACATCGCCTCGTTGCCGGGCGGCTTCGACTTGATGCCGATCAGCGAGCCGGTGGGGATGCTGGCCCCCGCCGGCACCACCGCGTCGTTGCCGACGAACACGCGCGCCTCGGTCTTCACCGGCTTCAGGAACATCCAGCCGCGGCGGATGTCCTCGTCGCCCAGCACCACCTCGTCGGCGATGAAGCACTTCTCGCCGATCTCCACGAGGTCGTAGCGCCCGGCGAGGTTGGTGGAGATCTCCGCGTCCTTGCCGATCTTGGCGCCCATCAGCCGGTACCACGCCCGCATGTAGACCGTGGCGTAGAGCGAGCTGAGGGTGTCCAGCATCACCTCGGTGGACAGCGCCACCATCCATTTGCGCAGGTAGAAGCCGCTGTGCACCGAATAGGTGCCGGCCTCGACGCGCGGCAGGACGATCCAGCGCACCGCGGCGATCATGCAGACCGTCACGGCCACCAGCGCCATGGCGGTCGGCCAGGCGATCAGCGGCAGGTAATAGAGATAGCTGACGCCGAAGACCGACCCCAGCACCCCGTCCAGATTGTCGAACAGGTAGAAGGCCGGGAAGATCGGCATCAGCGAGATCGGCGGCAGGGCCAGCAGCATCGCCGTGTAGAAGGCGGCGTTCAGCCCGCGGCGCAGCCGTCCCGCGGTCGCCGGGGCTGGCAGCTCCGCCCGGTCGACGCTGCCGACGCGGCGGGCGGGCGAGCCGTCCCAGCGCTCATAGGCGCCGGTGCGGGCACCGGCCGGCAGGGCGGTCAGGTCGGCCAGCTCCGTGCCGTGACCGACCACCGCGTCCATGCCGATGACGCAGGAGGTGCCGACATAGGCGTCGGCGCCGATCTCCACCGCGCCGATGACCAGCTCGTTGCCGATCACCTCCGCGTTGGCCAGCTTCACCTTGCCGCCGATCGAGGCGCCGGCGCCGATTGTGACGAGGTCGATGGCCCCGGACTCGAACTCGCCGATCAGCGTCTCGTCGCCCACCTTGGCGCCGAGCGCGCGCAAGAGGACCCGCATGACCGGCGAGCCCTGGAACCACTTCAGATGGACGAGGCTGATGAAGCGCTGCGCCAGCCACCAGCGGTAATAGTAGGCGCCCCACAGCGGGTAGCGCCCGGGCTTCGTCCGCCCGATGACCAGCCACTTGGCGGCGACGGCGATCACCACCGTGGCGGCGTTGATGACCATGTAGACGCCGAGCAGCGTGACGATTTCCTGAAGGAAATTGGCGTCCTCGCCCGACAGCAGCATGTAGCTGACGAAGACGCCGAGCCACTGCGCCGTCATCAGCGCCAGGATGAAGGGCAGGGCCGCCGCCTGCGCCGCGCCGCACAGGAAGCGGCGGAGCAGGGGAGGCGGCGTGAAGGAGCGGTCCTTGCGCTCCGCCCCGCCGCTGGTGCCGCCGCGCGGGGCGCGGGCGTCCAGCCGCTCGGCCATGGCGCGCAGGCTGCGGGCGCCGTAGACATCCTGCAGCGTCAGCCCGTCGAGGTGCCGGGTCTCCCGCACCGCCGAGACGAACCGCGCGGCGAGCAGCGAATGCCCGCCCAGATCCATGAAGAAGTCGGCCTCCAGCGGCACCGACTGACCGGGGAAGACGCGCTTGGCGGCCTCCAGCAGGGCGGCCTCCGTCGGCGTCCGCGGCTCGTCCTGCTCGCCGGGGCCGGCGTCGTCGGTCAGCGGCGCGGCCTGCAGCGCCTTGCGATCGGCCTTGCCGGAGGTCAGCCGGGGCAGGCGGTCCGTCACTTCGAAATGCGACGGCACCATGTAGCTTGGCAACTGGGCGCGCAGCTGGTCGCGCAGCGCCGTCTTGTCCAGCGCGGCGCCGGCCTGCGGCACCAGGAAGGCGACCAGCCGGTCCAGCCCGTTGTCGTTGCGCAGCACGACGGTGGCCTGGCTCACGCCGGCCATGTCGGTCAGCTTGGCCTCGATCTCGCCCAGCTCCAGCCGGAAACCGCGGATCTTCACCTGATCGTCGATGCGGCCATGGAACAGAAGGTTGCCGTTCGGATCGATGCTCACGGCGTCGCCGGAGCGGTAGAGCACCGGATCGTTGCCGTGGATGGCGAAGCTGTTGCGGATGAACTTCTCGGCGGTCAGGTCCGGGCGCCCCAGATAGCCCTGCGCCACGCCCGGCCCGCCGATCAGCAACTCGCCCTGGGTGCCGGGGGCGACGAGCGCCATCGCCTCGTCCACTACATAGCAGCTGTAGTTCGGGATCGGCCGGCCGATGGTGACCGGCTCGTCCGGACGCACTTCGGCCACGGTGGCGACCACGGTCGCCTCGGTCGGGCCATAGCTGTTGAAGATCGTCCGCCCGGGACGGCACCACCGCGCGGCCACCGCGGGCGGGCAGGCCTCGCCGCCCAGGATGACGACGCGCAGGCTCGGCACATCCTTGGGCAGCATGGCGAGCAGGGTCGGCACGGTGTCCAGCACCGTGATTCCGGCGTCGTTCAGCACGTCGGCCAGCCGGTCGGCCTCGTCCAGCACCTGCCGGCTCGCCACCCAGAGCGTCGCGCCGACCAGATAGGGCACGAAGATCTCTTCCAGCGACAGGTCGAAGGCCACCGAGGCGCCCTGGAAGGCGACATCCTCGCCGGTGATGCCGTACAGGCTGTTGGCCGCGCGCAGATAGTGGCAGATGTTGGCGTGGCTGATGACGATGCCCTTGGGCTTGCCGGTGGAGCCCGAGGTGTAGATCGCGTAGGCCGGATGATCGCGGGTGACGCCGTCCGCGCGCAGGTCGGGCGCACGTTCATCATCCGAAGCCAGATCGTCCAGCCGCAGCGCCGGCACCGCGAGCCCGGCCGCCTTCGACGCGGTCACCGCGTCCACCAGGATGGCCGGCGCGGAGCAATCGGCCAGGCTGATCGCCACGCGTTCGGCGGGCGCGTCGGCGTCGAAGGGCAGATAGGCAGCGCCGGCCTTCAGGATACCGAGCAGCGCCACATGCAGGTCGAGCGACCGCGTCATCCACAGGCCGACGAAGCTTCCCGGACCGTAGCCACGAGCGCGCAAGGCGTTGGCCACACGGTTCGCCCGGGCCTCCAGTTCGCCGTAGCTGACCCGGCGCCCGTCGAACAGGATGGCGGTCCGCTCCGGCGTGGCCCGCGCGGTGTCCGCGAAGATGTCGGCCAGCAGCTCATCCCGAAGCAGCTCCGGCATCGCGCGGCCTCGCAGCACGCCCGGAACTTGAAGAGAGGAAGGGGAAGAGGAGAGGGCATCGTTCGAAGATTCGGACGAACGATGGCCGGCGCCCGGGGCTTCGACCAAGGTCGGCGTGCGAAGCAATGTCACGCTTGTCAGCCTTTATAAAATGGTTCAGCGCAATCGCGGCGGTCGGACCCGTGTCTGATGGTCCCGGCGTTCGGCTGGCGGCTACTCTCTGCCGTTGTGCAACCTTACCGGATTTTGGTTAACGAACCATTGATTACTGCCGCGTTCAAGCTGAAGAACCCTTCAGCCGTTGGTCCGACTATGCGGTCCCCGTCGCGGCACAGCCAATGAAAAGAGTGTCATGTGAGCTTGGGAGCAGGCGGCGAGAAAAATCGCCGGGGACGAAAAAAGTGCTTGCCACCCCCGGGGGACC